>DJYI01000072.1:20199-38676 GCA_002448475.1 Verrucomicrobia bacterium UBA6982 | reverse complement strand
GGCTGGAAGCCCGCGCTCCCAGGTTGCGCAGAGGCGCGCGGGGTGCTAGGATTGCGCGCATGGACACAAACTGCATTTTCTGCCGAATCGCCGCAGGCGAAATTCCCTCGACCAAGATCTACGAAAACGACAAAGTTCTCGCATTTCTCGACATTTCCCCGATGGAAAGGGGGCACACGCTCATTGTGCCGCGGCGCCACTGGGCGACGATGGCCGACCTGCCTTCCGGAGACCCGGAAACCGAGGCCGTGATGTCGGAATGGTTCCGTGTCGCGCGGCTTGTCTGCAAGGCGGCGATCAAGGCGTTTGGAGGCGGCGCCAACCTTCTGCAGTGCAACGGTCCCGCCGCCGGACAGACGGTGCCCCACCTTCACCTGCACGTGATTCCGCGCCCCGGGACGGTCGAAACCCAGCCATCGTTTGTTTCGGGCGCCCGCGCATACTCGTCCGACGTCGAACGGGAGGCGACAGCGGAACTGCTGCGCCGGTATCTGCGGTAACCCGCGATCAGGGCGGAAGCAAGCGCGACGAAGGAATTCCACCGTCGCGCGTCCTAACGCAGCCCCAAAACAAACGGGACCAGCGCCCGCGAAAAAAAAGGCACGACCGGAGGGATGGCCGGTCGTGCCCGGAGCCTTGCGGCCCCTATGCAGGCGATGGGAACAGAGGGGGACTCCGGGAACAGTTCGCCTGCGCGGACTTGTGGCGCGAAGGAGGGCACGCCACCGTCCAAAATCGAATCAGCGGACTACTTGACGATTTCCACCGACCCGCCGAGAGCCTCGATCTTGGCCTTGGCCGCGGCGCTGGCCGCGTTGGCCTTGACCTTGAGACCCTTGGCCGTAAGCTCGCCCTTGGCGAGCAGCTTCCAGCCTCCGTTGGGAAACGCCTTGACGACGCCAGTCGCCATGAGCGCGGCGGCGTCAACCACGGCGCCCTCCGAGAATCCGTTGAGCGCTTCAAGGTTGACAGGCTGGTAGGACACGCGGGCGGGATTCTGGAATCCGCGCTTCGGAAGGCGGCGAATGAGGATCATCTGGCCGCCCTCGAAACCGATCTTCCGCTTGTGCCCCTTGCGGGCCATCTGTCCCTTGGTGCCCTTGCCGGAAGTTCCGCCCTTGCCGGAAGCGTCGCCGCGACCGAGCCGCTTGGCGCGCTTCTTGGAACCGGGGGTGTTTGAAAGTTCGTGGAGTTTCATTTCCAAAAAATCTCCTTACTGGGCGTCAGCCGCGGGAGCGGCCTCGGCGGGGGCTTCGGCCGGAGCGGCGGGCGCCTCGGCCTGGGCTGCGGGTTCGGCCGCGGCGACTGGCTCCTGAGCGGACTCTTCGGCGGGCTTGGCCTCGGGAAGGGGCGCGAGACCGCGCTCGGCGCGGATGGCCTCGGCCGGACGCAGCTTGGAAAGGGCGTCGAGCGTGGCCTTCACGACATTGAGGCGGTTCTTGGAGCCCTGGCTCTTGCCGAGCACATTGCGGACGCCGGCCATTTCCAGAACGGCGCGCATGCCGCCGCCGACGATCATTCCGGTACCTTCCGAAGCGGGCATCAGGAGGACGCGGCCGCCGTCGCACTGGCCGGTGACCGAGTGCGGGATGGTCGAACCCTTCATGACGACGCGCTGGAGATGGCGCCTGGCGGACTCGCCGCCCTTGCGGATGGCGTCGGCGACCTCGTTGGCCTTGCCGTAGCCGAGGCCGACGCGGCCCTTCTTGTCACCCACCACGATGACCGCGCTGAAACTCATGCGACGGCCGCCCTTGGTGGTCTTGGAGCTGCGGTTGATGTAAACGAGCTGTTCGGAGAATTCGGACTCCTCGCGCTCGCGGTCGTTCCTTCTGTCGTTGTCGCGGGGCATGTGTTAAGCCTCCTCCTGCTTGTCGTTGACCTTGAGACCGCCGGCGAGGGCGGCTTCGACGACGGCCGCGACGCGGCCGTGATACTTGAAGCCGCCACGGTCGATGACGACGAGCGAAATACCCGCCGCCTTCGCGGCCTCGGCCGCCGCCTCTCCGACCTTTTTGGCCGTCTCGACATTGAGCTTGGCCTTGAGCGTGACGGAGGACGCGGACGCGAGAGTCTTGCCGGCGGCGTCATCCACGAACTGAACATAAACGTTCGAGTTGGTGACGTGGACTGCCATGCGGGGGCGTTCGGCCGTTCCGGCGACCTTCTGGCGAAGGCGCAGGTGGCGGCGCTTGATGTAATCCTTGCGGTGCTTAAGCTGCATTGCTGTTCTCTTCCGAAAGGGGGGTTAGGCGACGGTCTTGCCTTCCTTGCGGCGGATCTTCTCGCCGGTGTAGCGGATGCCCTTGCCCTTGTAGGGCTCGGCGGGCTTGAAGGCGCGGATGTCGGCGGCGACGCGGCCCACGAGCTGCTTGTCGATGCCGGTGACGTCCACGTGCAGGCCGGCGTTGCCGACCGTGACCTTGACGCCGTCGGGGATGTCGTATGCCTTGGGGGCGGCGTAGCCGATGGAGAGCATCAGCTGCTTGCCCTTGAGCTCGAACTTGAAGCCGACGCCCTCGATGTCGAGATGCTTCTCGTAGCCCTTCGACACGCCTTCGACCATGTTGGCCACAAGAGCGCGGGAAAGGCCATGGAAGGCGCGGCTGCGACGATCGTCGCCGACTCGGGAAAACCGGGCGACGCCGTCCTTGACTTCGCAGGAAATTCCGTCGGGAAGGGACCAGGCGAGCTCTCCGAGCTTGCCCTTGACCCTCACGGCGCCGTCCTTCACCTCAAGCGTGACGCCTTCGGGGAGCTTGACGGGTTCTTTTCCGATTCTGGACATGGGTAGATTCTCCTTTACCAGACGGTGCAGACTATCTCGCCACCGAGCTTGCGGCGGCGCGCCTCGATGCCGGAGAGGACTCCGCCCGAGGTGGAAACGACGGCGGTGCCGAGGCCGCCAAGGACGCGCGGAATGTCCTTCCAGCCGCAGAAGCGGCGCAGACCGGGCGAGGACTCGCGACGGATGCCGCGAATGACGGGCTTGCCTTCGGCGTTGTATTTCAGCGCGATGCGCAGGATCTTCTTGACGTCGCCTTCGACCTCGAAGTCATCGACATAGCCTTCGGCCTTGAGGACCTTGGCGATGGCGGCCTTGAGGTTGGAGGAGGGCATCTCGACGATCTCCTGCCCGGCGGCTTGGCCGTTGCGGATGCGGGTGAGCATGTCCGCGATGGGATCAGACCAACTCATTGGGTGATTCTCCTTTTCCTACCAGGACGCCTTGGTGACGCCGGGGATTTTGCCCTGCAGCGCGAGTTCGCGGAAGCAAAGGCGGCAGAGCTTGAACTTGCCGATGAAGGCGCGCGGACGGCCGCAGCGCGAGCAGCGGTTGTAGGCTCGGGAAGTGAAGGTCGCGGGCTTGCCGCCCTCCTTTTCCGACTTGATTGCGGCGGCCTTGCGGGCGTTCTGCCGGGCCGCCTTGACCACGAGAGATGTTTTAGCCATGGTTTGGGGTTTCCGGGTTAGCGTCCGACAAAGGGCATTCCGAGTTTGTCGAGCAGTTCGCGAGCCGCCTTGTCGTCCTTTGCGGTCGTGCAGATCGTGATGTCCATTCCCTGCTCCGGGGCACCGTGGCGCGACAGGTCGATTTCGGGGAAAATCGTCTGCTCCTTGACGCCCATGGTGTAGGAGCCGCGACCGTCGAAGCCGCGGTTGGGAACACCGTGGAAGTCGCGGATGCGCGGGAGGGCGACGTTGATGAACCGATCGAGGAAATCCCACATGCGGTCGCGGCGGAGCGTGACCTTGGCCCCGATCACCATGCCGGCGCGGAGCTTGAAGTTCGCGACGCTCTTCTTGGCCTTGCAGAGCGCGGGCTTCTGCCCGGTTATCTTTGCGAGGTCGTCGACGACGGACTTCTGCGTGTCCTTGTCCACGATGCCGAACGCCATGTTGACGACGACCTTGGAGAGGCGCGGAACCTCCATCGGGTTCTTGAACCCGAACTTCTCGCGCAGGGCGGGGACGGCGACGTCCTCGTAGGTTTTCTTGAGGTTAGCCATTTGTTCTTCTCCTACAGGCGGGTTCCGGTGCCCCTTGCCACTCGAACGGAGCGGTCGCCCTCGCGGACGTATGAGACGCGGACGCCCTTCTTCGCCTTGGGGTCGTAGGGCATGAGATTCGAGATCGCGATCGGAGCGGGAACGTCGATGAAGTCGCCGTTGGGCAGCTTCTCGCTCTTGCGGACGCCCTTCTTGACCATGTTAAGGCCCTCGACGACAGCGACGCCCTTCCTGGCGTGGACGGCGAGAACCTTGCCGGTCTTGCCGGCGTCGCGACCGGCAATGGCGATCACGAGATCTTCCTTCTTGATTCGTGCGGTGCTCATGCTAGAGGACCTCCGGTGCGAGCGAAATGATCTTCGCGTTGTCCCCGTCGCGCAGTTCGCGCGCGACCGGCCCGAAGATGCGGGTGCCGATCGGGGACTTCTTGGCGTCAACGATCACGCAGGCGCTGTTGTCGAACTTGACATACGAACCGTCCGCGCGGCGAATTGGATAGCCGGTGCGCACGACGATGGCGAGGCAGACCTGCCCCTTCTTCACGGCGCCACCTGGCTGGGCCTCCTTGACGGAGACCCGGATGCAGTCGCCCAGATGGGCGTACTTCTTACGCTGCCCGAGCACGCGGAAGCAGCGCACGCGGCGCGCCCCGGTGTTGTCGGCGACGGCGAGATCAGTACCTTCCTGGATCATGGCCTACTTTCCTTCTTCCTTGGCCTCGATGGCCTCCGCCTTCGCTTCGGCGGCTGCCTCCTTGGCGCGTTCGGAGACGACTATCCTGACAAGGCGCCAGCGCTTGGTGGCGCTGAGCGGGCGAGTTTCGGCGATCTCGACAACGTCGCCGACGCCGGCCTCGTTCTTCTCGTCATGCACGTGGTATTTCTTGCCGACCGTGATCTGCTTTCCGTAGATCGGGTGGGCGTAGCGGCGCTCGACAAGAACCGACACGGTCTTGTCACCGCTCCTCTTCACCACGGTGCCGCGGCGGGTCTTGCGGAGGCCGCGGGAGGTTTCATTCACCTCTTTTTTGGCTTCTTCGTTCATGATGCTGCTGTCACTTCTGGAGCTCGCGCTCGCGGACGACGGTGAGCATTCGCGCCACGTCGCGGCGGAGAGTGCGCACCTTGAGGGGATTGGTCTGGACGTCCGATGCGGTCTTCTTCACTCTGGCCTCGAGGATCTGGCGCTGGGACGCCTTCACCTGGGAGAGCAGTTCCTCCGTCGGAGTCTCGCGGACTTGCTTGATTTTCATGCTGTCGCTGCTCCTTGCCTTATGCCTGGACGGGGCGGCTCACCATGCAGGTGCGCAGACCCAGCTTGTTGGCCGCGAGCCTGAATGCGTCGCGGGCGAGGGAGTCCGGCACGCCGGCGATCTCGAAGAGCATCGTGCCCGGGCGGACGACGGCGACCCAGAATTCGGGATCGCCCTTGCCCTTGCCCATGCGCACTTCGATCGGCTTCTTCGAAACGGGCTTGTCGGGGAACACGCGGATCCAGAGCTTTCCGCGGCGCTTGAGATGGCGGTTGATGCAGACGCGGCACGCCTCGATCTGGATGGCGGTGAGCCAGCCGCGGTCGAGAGTCTTGAGGCCAAAGTCGCCCTGGGCCAATTCGGTGTTGCACTGCGCGAGGCCCGAACGGCTCCCGCGCTGGACTTTGCGGTGTTTTACCCGCTTAGGCATGAGAGGCATTCTGGTTCCTCCTGCGGTTGTTCATGCGGGGCTGATACTTGTCGCCCTTGCAGATCCAGACCTTGACGCCGATGAGCCCGGCGGTGGTGTGGGCCTCGGCAAATCCGTATTCAATCTTGGCGCGGAGCGTGTGAAGGGGAACCTTGCCCTCCTTCATCCACTCGACGCGGCTGAGTTCGGCGCCGTTGATGCGCCCGCTGGCGAGCATCTTGATGCCGTCCACGCCCATCTCCATCGCCGTGCGCTGCGCACGCTTCATGGCGCGCTTGACGGTGATGCGGCGGACGATCTGGTCGGCGATGCTCTCGGCGACGAGCTGCGCGTTGGCATCCGCGTCGCGGACCTCGGTCACTTCGACGAAGACTTCCTTCTTCGTCGCCTTGGCGAGAGCCTTGCGGAGACGTTCGACGTCCTCTCCGCCCTTGCCCATGACGATGCCAGGGCGGGCGGTGTGGATGTTGACGCGAACGCGGTTGGCGTAGCGTTCGATGCGGACCGCGGAAACGGCGCCTTCCTTGATCGACTTGGCGACGATGGCGCGGATTTTGTCGTCCTCGGCGAGCAAGTCGCCGAAGGAGCGCTTATCCGCGAACCAGCGCGAGCGCCAGTCGTGGTCGACGCCGACGCGGAAACCGATCGGATTGACTTTCTGTCCCATGGTTTTTACTTTTCGTCGGTGAGAACCACGGTGACGTGGCTCGTCTGTTTTTCAATCGGGCTGGCGCTGCCGCGGGCGCGGGGCCAGAAGCGACGCATGCTGGCGCCTTCGTCGAAGGTGCAGCGGCGGACTGACAGCAGCTCGGGGCTCAGCTTGTTGTTGTGGCTGGCGTTCGCGGCGGCGCTGCGAAGCGTCCTGGCGAGGATGCCCGCCGCCTTGCGGGGGCTGAAATCCACGATCTTGAGCGCGTCGGCGAGGCTCTTGCCCTGCACGGCGCGCGCCAGATCGCGACCCTTGGAGGCCGAGATGCGGACGTTGCGGGTGACGGCTTTGACTTCCATTTCTTCCTGTCTCCTGCCTTACTTGGTCGCCTTGTCAGTCGTCGCGCCGTGCTTCTTGAACGTGCGCGTCGGGGCGAACTCGCCAAGGCGGTGGCCAACCATGTTTTCGGTGATGAAGATGGGTAGGAACGTCTTCCCGTTGTGGATGGAGAAGGTCAGCCCGACGAATTCGGGCGTGATCATCGAGCGGCGGGACCAGGTCTTGATTGGCTGCTTGCGCGCCGACTGGTTCATCTTCTCGACCTTGGCGAGGAGGGACTCCTCGACGTAAGGGCCTTTTTTGAGCGAACGAGGCATGGTGTTTTACTTTCTGCGCTTGAGAATGACGCGGTCGGAGGCCTTGCGCGGCCTGCGGGTCTTGCCGCCCTTGGCGAGCTTGCCCCACGGGGAGACGGCCGGGCCGCCGCCGGAGCTGCGGCCTTCGCCGCCGCCCATCGGGTGGTCAACCGGGTTCATGGCGACGCCGCGGACTGTCGGGCGGATGCCGAGCCAGCGCTTGCGGCCGGCCTTGCCGAGCTTGATGCCCTCGGCCTCGCCGTTCCCGACGACGCCAACGACTGCGCGGCAGCCGGCGAGGAACTTGCGCTCTTCGCCGCTGGGCATGCGCAGCGTGACATAGCCGCCGTCGCGGCTCATCACCTGGGCGGACGAACCCGCGGTGCGAACGATTCTTGCTCCGCGACCGGGAACAAGCTCCAGATTGTGCACGGCAGTGCCCAGCGGGATCTTCCCGAGCGGCAGGCAGTTGCCGACGGCGGGCTCGCAGTCGTCGGAGGAGACGACCTTGGCTCCAACGCCGACACCCTCGGGGGCGAGGATGTAGCGCTTCTCGCCGTCGCCATACTGGACAAGGGCGAGACGCGCGCGGCGATTGGGATCGTATTCGATCGCCAGGACGCTGGCTTCGCCGGCCTTCTCGCGGCGCCAGTCAACGATGCGGTAGCGGCGCTTGACACCGCCGCCGCGGTGGCGGATCGAGATGTGGCCCGCGCTGTCGCGCCCGGCCTTCTGCTTTTTGGCGAGCGTCAGCGAACGCTCCGGCTTGTCCTTCGTGATTTCGGAGAACGTGGAGCCGGTAGCGGTGCGGCGGCTCGGCGTGTAGGGCTTGTAGGATTTGATCGCCATTGCGGGACTCCTAGAGCAGGTCGATCTTGTCACCGGGCTTGAGCGTCACGATCGCGCGCTTCCAGTCCGATGCTTTCACGGTCTTGCGGTTGCGCAGAGTGCGGGTCTTGCCCTCGTAGTTCTGCGTGTTGACGGAGAGCACGGTCACGTTGAAGAAGTCTTCGACCGCCTTCTTGATCTCGGGCTTGGTCGCGGCACGGTCAACGCGGACCATGTAGCGGTTCTGCTTGGCCTGAAGGGTCTCTCCCTTTTCGGTCGAAAGCACGGCCTTTATGACTGTGTTTGCGTGTTTCATGCGACGGTCTCCTTTTTGGCCGGGGCGTCGAGGCGAGCGGCGAGATCCTCCCAGGCGGCGCGGGCCACGACCACCTTGCGGTGGAGAAGGACCTGATAGATGCTTGCGCGAGCCGCCACCGCGACCTCGACTTCGGGGAGGTTGGCGGATGCGCGGGTAAGCGTGTCGTCGGCGGCCTTGACGACGAGAAGCGCGTTCTCGGCGTCAAGAGCCTTGAGGACTTTCACCAACTCCTTCGTCTTGGGCGCGGGCAGCGAAAGATCCTCGACGATCACAAGCGAACCGTCGGAAATGCGGTCGGAGAGCGCGCGGCGGAACGCCAGGCGGGCGACCTTCTTGTTGAGCTTGAGCGAGTAGTCGCGCGGGTGGGGGCCGAAGGCCACGCCGCCGCCGCGCCAGACCGGGCTCTGCTTGAGGCCGGAGCGGGCGCGTCCGGTGCCCTTCTGCTTCCAGGGCTTCTTGTTGGAGCCGTTGACTTCGCCCTTCGATAGGGTCGAAGCGGTCCCCGCGCGAAGACCCGCCGCGCGCGCCACGACGGCGTCGCGCACGGCCTGTTCGCCGCGGTCTAGGACGAGAGCCTCGTCCTTCACCTCAACGGCGCCCTTTTCGGAGCCATCGAGGCCAAACATCTTGATCGTGGCCATTACGCCTTCACCTCCTTCTTGAGGGCTTTGCGGATCAGGACCATCGCTCCCTTGGGGCCGGGGACGGCGCCGCGAACGAGCAGCAGGTTCTGCTCCGGACGGACCTGTTCGAGTTTGAGATTCTGAACGGTGCAGCGGCGGTTGCCGGTGTCGCCGCCCATCGGGTGGCCCTTCTCGGTGGCGCCGGGGGTCTGGCGCATGCCGATGGAGCCCGGACGGCGCTTGACGTGGCCGCCGTGCGTCTTGGGACCGCCGGCGAAGCCGTGGCGGCGCATGACGCCCATGAAGCCCTTGCCGACGCTGGTGCCGATGACATCCACGAATCCGACGCCGTCGAAGACGTCCTTAACCGTGAACACCTTGCCGGGAACGGCCTCGTCCGCGGCGTCGGCCTTGAATTCGCGCAGAACGCGAACGGGCGTCTCAAGCCCGGCCTTCTTCGCGTGGCCGACTTCGGCCTTGGAGAGGCGCGACGCCTTTTGCGGAGCCCAGCCGAGCTGGACGGCCTCGTAGCCGTCGCGTTCGGCGGTCTTCACCTGAACTACCGGGCACGGGCCCGCTTCGATGACCGTGACGGGGACGCGGACTCCGTCCTTGTCCCAGATCTGGGTCATTCCGATCTTTCTGCCAATCAAACCTTGCATGGCTCGGCTCCTAGATCTTGATTGTGATGTCCACGCCGGCGGGGAGGTTGAGCTTCTTGAGCTCCTCGACCGTCTTGGCGGTGGGGCCGACGATGTCGAGCACGCGCTTGTGCGTGCGCATCTCGAACTGGTCCATGGACTTTTTGTCCACGTGCGGGCTGCGGTTCACCGTGAACCGTTCCACGCGCGTGGGCAGCGGGATGGGTCCGACAACCTGCGAGCCGGTGCCCCGGGCCGTCTCGACAATCTCGGAGACGGCCTGATCGAGGACCCGGTGGTCGTAGGCCTGCATGCGGATTCTGATGCGTTGACTCTGCATTGTGTTGCGTTTACCTATTCAGGATTGATTCCTTGACGGCGGCTGGCGCCACCGCAAAAAGTTCCGGCTCCATGGAGTAGGAGGCCCTGCCCCGCGAAAGAGACCGGATTGCGGTCGCGTATCCGAACATCTCGGAGAGGGGCACGGCCGCGTCGATGACCTGCACGTCGCCGTGCATTTCCATCTCGCGAACCTGTCCGCGCCGGGAGTTCAGATCGCCCATGAGGTCGCCGGTGAACTCCGGCGGCGTCACAAGCTGGACCGACATTATCGGTTCGAGCAGTTCCGGTCGGGCGGCTTCGGCAGCCTCCCTGAACGCCATGATCGCGGCGGTGCGAAATGCCGTTTCCGTTGCCGAATCGGCATCGACGATGCCGCCTCCGGTGACGCGGACGCAAACGTCCTGCATCGGGAAACGGGCGAGAACGCCCGTCAGGATCGCGTCCCGAATCCCTTGCTCGACGGGACCCAGAAACTCCGGCGGCACTGTGCCGCGCGGCGGCTTCGCCTCGATGACGTTGCCCTTTCCGCGCGGACCCGGCGAAACGTGAAGCTCCACCGTGGCCGCCTGGCGCTTGCCGCCGATCTCGCGGTCGAACGAGTGCCGTCCGTCCGCTTCGGCGGTGACCGTTTCGTAATACGAAACCATCGGCTTGCCCGTGTTTGCGGGAACCTTGAATTCCCGCAGCAGGCGGTCGCGCAGGATATCGAGGTGCAGCTCGCCCATCCCGCTGACAATGGTCTGGCCGGTTTCGCCGTCCACTCTCACGCGGCACGTCGGATCCTCGTCGGAGAGCATTTTGAGCGCCCCTTCGAGCTTTTCCTTGTCCGCGCGGGTCTTCGGTTCGATCGCCATGAACATCACCGGCTCCGGGAATTCAATCCGGTCGAGCGCGATCTGCGCCTGCTCGGCGCATACCGTGTCTCCCGTGGTGAACTTCCCGATGCCGCCCATCACACCGATCTCTCCCGAGAAAATCGCGTCCGTGTCGCGCTGCTCGTTCGAATGCATCCGAATGAGCCGCATGACTCGGTCCCTCGTCCGGGTCCTCGGATTCCAGACGTTCGCGCCCTTGCGGAGCACGCCGGAATAGACCCTCACGTAAAGCAGGCGACCGAGATAGGGGTCAGCGGCCACCTTGAAGATCAGGCCCGAAAGCGGCGCATCGTCGGCCGCCGGGCGCTGGACGGTCTTCCCCGTCCTGATCTCGACGCCCTGCACGGGCGGAACGTCCAGCGGCGAGGGCAGATATCTCGCCACTGCGTCCAGGAGGGGCTGCACGCCCTTGTCCCGAAGCGCCGTTCCGCATAGCACGGGCACCATTTTGCGGGCGATCGTTGCGCGGCGAATCGCCGCGTGGAGATCACCCTCGCCTATCTGCTCCCCGCCGAGATAAAGGTCCGCAAAGGCGTCGTCCGCCTCCGCCACCTTTTCAAGCATCGCCTCTCGCGCCTTCCCCGCCTCCTCGCGAAGGTCTTCGGGGATTTCGGACACCCGAGGCTCGCTGCCAAGGTCCTCGTCGCGATACGTGACGGCTTTCATCGTCACGAGATCGACCGCGCCCACAAACGTCTCGGCGGCTCCGATCGGCAGCTGAAGCGCCACCGGATTCGCCTTGAGCTTTTCGGCAATCTGGCCGACGACACGCGCGAAGTCCGCGCCCGTGCGATCCATCTTGTTGACGAACGCGAGGCGCGGCACCGCGTAGCGATCCGCTTGTCTCCAAACCGTCTCGGACTGAGGCTGGACCCCCGCCACGGCGCAGAACACGCCGACGGCTCCGTCCAGCACACGGAGCGCGCGCTCGACCTCGACCGTGAAATCCACGTGGCCTGGAGTGTCGATCAGGTTCACCTGCCTGCCAAGCCACTCGCATGTGATGGCGGCCGAGGTGATGGTGATCCCGCGCTCGCGCTCCTGCTCCATCCAGTCCATCGTGGCCGTGCCGTCGTGGACCTCGCCGAGCTTGTGGATGGCCCCGGCGTAGAAGAGGATGCGCTCCGAAACAGTTGTCTTCCCGGCGTCGATGTGCGCGACTATCCCGATGTTGCGCACGTCCGCAAGCGCATGGGAGCGTCCGTCGCCGGACGTCGCCGCGCCGCATTTCGCGCTGTTGCTCTGGGAATGGTCGCCCATCGTCGTTTTCTCCGGAGAGAAAGTTTCGTATCGTTGCTTTGTCAAAGAGCCGTCAAGCCGAGCCCAATCCAAGGCCGGCGCGGCCGCCCGCCATCGCTGGCGCGCGACCGGGAAGGGGGCGGGTGCTAGAACCCGTAGTGCGCGAAGGCGCGGTTGGCCTGCGCCATCTTGTGCGTGTCGTCGCGCTTCTTGATCACGTTGCCCGTGTTGTTGTAGGCGTCGATCAGCTCCGCCGCGACCGCCTTGGGCATGCCCATTCCGCGGCGCCCGGAGGCGTATTGCACGAGCCAGCGCAGGGCAAGCGCGAGCTGGCGCGCGGGCTTGATCTCGACCGGCACCTGGTAGGAGGCGCCGCCGACGCGGCGGCTCTTCACCTCCACGCGCGGCTTCATGTTGTTCACCGCCGCGTCGAGCACTTCAAGGACTTCCTTGCCCTCGACCTTGCCGTCAAGCTCCGCGAGAGCGCCGTAAACGATGCGACGGGCCGTTGACTTCTTGCCCTTGCGCATAAAGTGGTTGGCCATGTGCGAAACGAGTTCGCTGCCGTATTTCGGATCGACTTCGTGCGTCCGCTTGAGCGACGCGCCGTTTTTCCTGCGGGACATATGTCAGTTCCTTAGCAAATGGGTTTTTGGCTTACTTGCCGTGCTTCATGCCGTATTTGGAGCGGCCCTGCTTGCGGCCGTTCACGCCGAGGCAGTCGAGCGCGCCGCGGACGACGTGGTAGCGCACGCCGGGAAGGTCGGCCACGCGACCGCCGCGAACTAGGACGACGCTGTGCTCCTGCAAATTGTGGCCTTCGCCGCCGATGTAGGCGGTCACTTCGTAGCCGGTCGTGAGACGGACGCGGCAGACCTTGCGGAGCGCGGAGTTCGGCTTCTTGGGGGTCTGCGTCTTAACAAGAAGGCAGACGCCGCGGCGCTGGGGGCAGTTCTTCAGGGCCGGGGACTTGCTCTTCTTTGCAAGCGAACTGCGGCCTTTGCGGACGAGCTGGTTGATGGTGGGCATGGAACTATCGTAGGGTGCTTTTTGCGTGAACGGCGGGAAACACTAGCAGAAACGCCCCTCGAAAGCAAGAGGGGAGAAAAAAATTTTTACGCGGGGCCGGAAAGTGGCGGTTCCGGCGGCATTCGACCCGCCACGGCGAGCCGCATTTGATCGTTTGATCGTTTGATCGTTTGATCGTTTCACCGTTTCACCGTTTCACCGTTTGACCGTTTCACCGTTTGACACGCGCGCCGCGCGGGCCGCATGAATCCCCATGGAACGGCGCGTTCTCCGAGCGCTCCGCAGAGTATCGACGACGCCTTCGTCGTCGGGTGGTCGCTGGCTGGAAGCCCGCGCTCCCAGGGCATGGCGCGGCCAGTGGCCGCACCCCCCATTGTCGCGGGCCGTCCAGGCGAGCCTCGATGTGGCGGAGCGCTAGCGGAGCATGCCGCCAATCGGAGTTCGACTGTCCCTGCGTCCCTGCGTCCCATTTCCGAATTTTACGCTTGTGTCCGCGCGGGCGCGGTGGTAGGGTGCGCTTTAAATGGACGGATATGTTTCGTGCGACGCCCCGGCCAAGCTCAATTTCACGCTTGAGATTACGGGCCGGAGGAGCGACGGATACCACGACCTTCGCAGCGTCGTGGTGCCCGTCTCCCTCTTCGAGACGGTTACGATCCGTCCGCGAGGCGACGGCGCTGTGACCTGCCGGACCAGAGGGGACGGCGTCGATGTCTCGGCACTCGATTCGCTCGCTCCGGAGAAACACCTCGCCGTGAAGGCCGTGCGCGCCATGACGCGCGCGCTCGCGCGTCAACCGGGCAAGTCCGGCTGCGACGTGGAGATCGTAAAGCGAGTCCCGATCGGAGCCGGCATGGGCGGCGGCAGCGCCGACGCGGCGGCGGCGCTCGTCTGCCTGCGCGCGCTGTGGGCGCCTGACATGCCGGTCGCAGACTGGCTCGCCGTCGGGGCCTCGGTCGGAAGCGACGTTCCGGCCATGATGCTCGGCGGAGCGGTGCTGATGGAGGGGCGCGGGGAGCGCGTGCGCCGCCTGATTCCACAGGGCGAAAGCCCGCCGCCGATGTGGGTCGTGGTCGCGTTTCCCGGCTTCGCGGTTTCGACCAAGACCGTTTACGACGCATACGACGCAAAAAATCATGTTGACATGCGCTCAGCCTTGTGGGAGGATTGCGCGCGTTCCGTTCGCAACGGCGACGTTCGCGAGTGCGCCCCGTCGCTCTTCAACGGCCTGCAGTCCGTCGTTTTCGAGTTTCATCCCACTACTGAGCGCTTTTGCCTGGCGCTTCGGCGGGGAGGTGCTTTGAAAAGCCTTCTAACTGGAAGTGGTTCGGCGGTCTTCGGTCTGGCGGAGAGCAGGGAAGCGGCCGAGGGCATGCGCCGGACGCTGGGCGGAGAGACTTGGGCGAAAGTCCTCAGGACATTGCCCGATGGTGTAATGGCAGCACACGGGCCTTTGGTGCCCTGAGCCCTGGTTCGAATCCAGGTCGGGCAACCAGCCCCGAGTCTCGCGAATCCCCTCCCACTCATTTCCCGACGATGAAAATCTTTTCCGGCACATCGAACCCGGCTCTGGCCGAGGCAGTCGCCGCGTATCTCGGCACGACTCTCGGCGACCGCGATGTAGTCCGCTTTCCGGACGGCGAGACATTCGTGAAGATCGCCTCAAGCGTCCGCGGCAAGGACGTGTTCGCGATCCAGTCCGTCTGCGGGCAGCCCAACGAGGCGCTGATGGAGCTGCTCATAATGATCGACGCGCTGCGCCGCGCCTCCGCCGGCCGGATCACCGCCGTCCTGCCAATCTACGGATACGCCAGGCAGGACCGCAAGGACCAGCCTCGCGTCCCGATCACCGCCAAGCTCGTGGCGAACCTGCTCGTGGCCGCAGGGGCGAACCGAATCCTGACGATGGACCTGCACGCCGCGCAGATCGTCGGATACTTCGACATCCCGGTGGACCACCTCCACGCCGATCCGGTGATCATGGAATACCTGCTTGGCAAGCACTTCCCCGCCCCGGTCGTCGTCGCCCCGGACACCGGATCCGTTAAGAAGGCATACAGCTACTCCCAGCGCTTCGGCTGCGGTCTGGCGATCGTCGCCAAGCAGCGCAAGAGCGGCAGCGAGGTGGAGGCCCTTTCCCTTGTCGGAGACGTCCAGGGCAAGGACGTCATCATGATCGACGACCTCACCTCCACGTGCGGAACGCTCTGCGCCGCGGCGGACTTCTGCCGCAAGTTCGGGGCGGCGTCGGTCCACGCGGCCGTCACGCACAGCCTTTTGAACGCCAAGGGCCTGGAGCGCCTCCGCACCTCGGGAATCGACGAGCTCATCGTCACCGACACCGTTCCGCAGCCTAGTTTCGCGGCCGAGGACAAGGTTGTCGTCCTCTCCGTGGCGAAGCTCTTCGGAGAGGCCATTCGCCGCATCCACAACAACGAATCGGTCAATTCGCTGTTCATCTGATCCGCCCCGCGCGCCGCACCGCGCGGCGCGCCGCCCTGGCATCCCACGCATTTTCCCAACACAGAAAGGCCAACAACATGGCACAAGACACAAACATCGTCGCCGAACCGCGCACCGTCCACGGCTCCTCAGCCGCGCGCAGACTGCGCCGCTCCGGCCTCGTTCCGGCCGTGATCGCCACGACCGACGGCAAAACGGAGCTGCTCCAGCTCAACGCCCACGACTTCGAGCGCGAAGTCGCCCGCCACGCCAACCCCGAGTTCATCGCGCACGTGCAGGTCGGCGGCACCGTCCGCACCGCCCTCGTCCGCGAACTGCAGCGCGACGGCATAACCGGCCGCATCGCCCACGCCGACTTCGGCGAAATCGATCCGGACAAGAAAATCCACGTCCACGTTCGCCTGCGCCTGCTCGGCGACCCGGTCGGAGTTCGCTCCGAGAACGGAGTCCTGGAGCAGCAGCTGCGCTCCGTCCAGGTGGCGGTTCTTCCGAAGGACGCCATCGAGACGCTCGCGATCGACGTCTCCGGCCTCCACAAGGGAGACGACCTCAAGGTGAAGGATCTCGCGCTCGACCCGGCGAAGTTCTCCGTCGTGGAGGATCCCGAGCAGGTCGTGGCCAACGTCGCGGCCGTCGAGGACGACGCCCCCGCCGCCGCCGCTCCCGCGGCTGACGCCGCCGCGGCCGCGGCCGCGGCCCCAGCCGCGGACGCCAAGAAGGCCCCGGCCAAGAAATAACGCCGCGGACGCTTCCGAAGGCTAGTTTTCTCACCTTCCCCGCGACATCCGTCCAAGACGCCATCGCCTCCCCCGCGAGATGAAACTGATTGCAGGACTCGGCAACCCCGGCCGCGAATACGAACGGACCCCGCACAATGTCGGGTTCCGCGCGGTCGATGCGCTCGCCTCCGCTCTCGGAGTCTCGTGGAAGTCGGAGCCGAAGTTCAAGGCGCAGGCAGCGCGCGCCCGCAGCGGCTCGGAGACGATCCTGCTCCTCAAGCCGCAGACGTTCATGAACCTGAGCGGCGAGTCCGTGGCCCCGATGCTTGCGTTCTACAAGCTCGGCCCGGAGGACCTCGTGGTCGTTTCCGACGAGGTCAACCTCGAACCCGGGCGCATCCGGATCCGTCCTTCGGGATCGGCCGGCGGCCACAACGGCCTGAAGTCCGTCGAGAGAAGCCTCGGCACGCGCGACTGGACTAGAGTCCGCATCGGCGTCGGAATGGGGCACCATCCCGTCGCCGATCTCGCTGACCGCGTTCTGGGCCGGATCGAGCCTGAGGACGAAGCGGCAGTCGAGAGCGGAGTCAGAATGGCCGCCGAAGCAGCGCTCTGCGCCGCGACGAAAGGCGCGGACTTCGCGATGAACAGATACAACGGCCCGGAAGTCGTCTGAAAGTCCAATTCCAACAATCCAATACAAACATAACCGCCATGTCCAAGAAATACGAAGCCCTGGTCATCTTCTCGGACGTCGTCCGCGACGACGCCCTCGAGGCGGCCATTGAACGTTTCGCCGGCGAACTCAAGGCGTTCGGCGCAGAGATCGAATCGACCGAGTCCATCGGCCGCAAGACCTTCGCCAGAACCCTCGCCAAGCGCGACCACGGCCTCTACGGCAAGGTCCGCTTCGACGCGGAGCCCGACGCCATCGCCAAGATGCGCGAGCGTTTCCGCCTCTACGAGGACGTTTACCGCATCCAGTTCCGCACCCGCAACCTCCGCATCGAGGCGGCCAAGGCCAAGGACGACGCCCGCCGCGCCGCCTACAACGCCGCGCAGGCCGCCAAGGCCGAGGCCGCCGCCGCGCAGGCCGCCGCCGAGGTCCAGGACGCCCCCGACGCCGAGTAAACCGCCCGGCCGTCACGTTCACTCCGCCGCCATGTCAGGCTTCAATCAGGTCACGCTTATCGGGAACCTCGCCAAGGATCCCGATCTGAGGCGAACCGGCAACGGCACGCCAGTGTGCCTGTTCCGTCTCGCCGTCGATGACTTGCGCCGCGGACGCGACGGCTCGTCCACGACGGAGACGCTCTTCATCGACGTCGTGTGCTTCGGGCCAACCGCCGAAGCCGTGAACTCGGCGCTCTACAAGGGAAGCCGCGCCTTCGTGCAGGGCCGGCTCCGGCAGAACGAGTGGACGGACCGCGACGGCGCCAGGCGCGCGCAGCTGCGCGTCGAGGCCCAGCGCGTCGAGTTTCTCGACGCCGCGCCCGCGAAGGCCGCGCCTCAGGCGCAGCCATTCGCGCAGCCGCCATCGGCCCAGGCGCGGCCCGACGCCGGGCGCGCCGGCGCCGACATCCCGTTCCGGACGTGACAATCAACAACATCAACAACGAGCAAGGACACCAACCATGCCGAACCGCAAAGACCACAAGACCCGCAAGCTCACGCCGCTGCGCAAGCGCAACCCCAACGGCGACGTGACCGTCATCGACGTGAACGACGTCGAGTTTCTCAAACGCTACGTCGGCGACCAGGGCAAGATCATGCCCCGCCGCATGAGCGGACTCAAGTCCGTCCAGCAGCGCAAGGTCAAGAAGGGCGTCCGCCGCGCCCGCGCCATGGGCCTCATGGCCTAGGGCGCGCCACGACGCGCGCAAACGCAAAGACAAGGAAAGGACAACAATCAAATGGCAACCGAACTTCTTCTCGCCGCCGACGTCGAAAATCTCGGCCGCACCGGCGACGTCGTGAAAGTCGCCGACGGATACGCCCGCAACTACCTGGTGCCGCAGGGTCTGGCCGAACCGGTGACGGACGCCGCCCGCCGGCGCATCGCCAAGATCAAGGCGGAGCAGGAAAAGATCCGCAAGGAACTGCTCGCCGCGGCGACCAAGCTCGCCGAGGCTCTCAAGGACGCCTCCGTCACCATCCGCGCAAAGGTCGCCGACGGCGAAAGCCTCTACGGCTCCGTGGACGCCGCCCAGATCGCCAAGGCCGTGCAGCTGCTCGGCTTCCCGGAGATCGCGGCCGGCATGGTGCAGCTCGAAGAGAACATCAAGGCTCTCGGCACCTACGACGTGCCCGTGAAGCTGCACCCCGACGTGACGCAGACCATCAAGGTCTGGGTCGTCGCGGAATAGCGCCCGCCACCGCGACACAACGACGGCGCGGCGGGCTTTCCCGCCGCGCCGCCTCTG
>DJYI01000072.1:14488-20146 GCA_002448475.1 Verrucomicrobia bacterium UBA6982 | reverse complement strand
TTTCCCGCCGCGCCGCCTCTGTTTGGAAACTCCGACACAAATCTCCGACTGGAAACTCCAACCAGCAAAAACGACTGGACAGAAAGGGTCTTTGCCATGAAAAACAACGACGTAGTGGACCCCGGGGTCCCTGCTCTTCACGAGGAACTCGTCGCGCGCTACGCGCGAATGGCCGCCGAGGCGAACCGCATCGAACCGTCGTCCTACGCCCACTACAACGTCAAGCGCGGCCTTCGAAACCCGGACGGCTCCGGCGTTCTGGTCGGCCTGACGACTGTCGGATCCGTCCAGGGCTACCAGGTCGTCGAACAGGAGGTCGTGCCAATCCCCGGACGCCTGCTCTACCGAGGACTCGAGATTCGCGACATCGTCCACGGGTTCCAGAGCGAAAACCGCTTCGGATTCGAGGAAACGGCGTTTCTTCTGCTGGTCGGGCACCTGCCCGACGCGGCGGAGCTGGCGGAGTTCGAACACGCGCTGGACTCCCAGCGCCCGCTTCCGCGCGGGTTCAAGGAGGACGCCATCCTCGGCATGCCCTCGCCGGACGTGATGAACAAGCTCGCGCGCTGCGTTCTGGCCTCCTACGCCTTTGACCAGAAGCCGGACGACATTTCGCTCTCGAACGTGCTGCGCCAGTCCATCGGACTTGTCTCCCGCTTCCCGACTTACGCGGTTTACGGCTGGCAGGCCAAGGCGCACTACTACCTGCACAAAAGCCTCCACATGCGCATTCCCGAGCCTGGCCTGTCAACGGCGGAGCACATTCTGTGCCTGCTGCGCCCCCACAGCCGCTACACGCGTCTGGAGGCGGAGCTGCTCGACCTCTGCCTCGTTCTCCACGCCGAGCACGGCGGAGGCAACAACTCCACGTTCACCACGCACTGCGTCTCATCGACCTGGACGGACACGTATTCGGCCATCGCATCGGCGTGCCTTTCGCTCAAGGGGCCGCGCCACGGCGGCGCGAACCTCCAGGTCCGCAAGATGATGGAGGCCGTGAAGTCCCACGTGAAGGACTGGGACAGCGACCAGGCCGTCGAGTCGTATCTCAAGCGAATCCTCGACCGCAAGGCATACGACCGCCAGGGGCTGCTCTACGGGCTGGGCCACGCCGTTTACAAGGTGAGCGATCCGCGCGCGGACATTCTGCGCGAAAAGGCGTCGCAGCTGGTGGCCGAGCACGAGTCGTTCCGCCCGGAGTTCGAGCTTTATCTCAAGGTCGCGCGCATCGGCGGACGCCTTCTGCAGGAGCGTCTCGGAACTCCGAATCCTCTGCCCTCGAACGTGGACTTCTGGTCGGGCATCGTTTACAAGATGCTCGGGATTCCGACGGATCTCTTCACGCCGCTGTTCGCCGTGGGGCGCGTTCCAGGCTGGTGCGCGCACAGGCTGGAGGAGATCGGGGGAGCCTCCCGCATCATCCGGCCGGCCTACAAGTGCGTCCAGCCGAACTGCAAATACGTCCCGCTCGCCGAGCGCTCCGCCGCCTCCGGCGCGACGGAGCAATGACAGGCGCCTCCGAGGTCGGAGGCGCGCCGCCGACTGGCCGGCCGTTCGCGACGCTTGCGCCAATGGCCGAGATAACGGACTCGGCCTTCCGCGCGGTCGCGCTTGAGGCCGGGGCCGCCGCGGCCACGACCGAGATGGTGTGCGCGGCCGGCCTAGTCCGCGACTCGAAGAACACGAAGCCGCTCCTCGCCCGCCTCGCGGACGAGCGCGGGTTCGTGGCGGCCCAGCTCTACGGGCACGACCCGCGCGAACTGGCCGAGGCCGCCCGGATCGTGGCTGCGCTCGGACGCTTTCAGGCCGTCGATTTCAACGCCGGCTGCCCGATGCGCAGAATCGTGGAAAACGGCGACGGCGCGGCGCTCATGCGGGATCCGGCGCTGCTCGGGCGCTGCGTGGCCGCGCTCGCCGCGGCGTCCGCGCCGCTTCCGCTTTGGGTCAAGACGCGGATAGGGACGGACCCGGAGCATCCGGCGGCGGCGCTCCTTGCCAGAGTCTGCGAGGAAAACGGCGCCGCGCTCGTGACGATGCACGGGCGCTTCGCCAGTCGCGCCCACGCCGGAGATCCGGAGCCGCGCTTCGTGGCGGACGCGGTGTCCGCCGTTCGAATCCCGGTCGTGGCCAACGGCGGCGTGCGCTCGGCGGCCGACGCCGCGTCGTTTCTGGAGAACACCGGCGCAGCCGGCGTCGCCATCGCGCGCGGCGCGGTCGGCGCGCCATGGATTTTCGGCGAGACACGCGCCGCGCTCGCCGGCCTTCCCGCTCCGCCGCCTCCGACGCCCACGCTGCGCCTGAAGGAGTTTCTGCGGCATCTGGACCTGATCGAACGGCTGTCAGGACCCGACGCCATCGTGCCAGCCGCCCGCCGCCATCTGTTCAACTACTTCAGGGGGCTTCCCGGCGCTGCGGCCATGCGCCGCCGCTTTCAGGAGGCCCGCTGCGCGATGGACATCCGCGAGGCGGCGCGCGCGCTCGTCGAAGAGCTGAACTGAACTGCCGCGCAGTTTTTCCCGCGCAGTTTTTCCCGCGCCGGGTATTTTCGCGCCGGGTATTGCCGCAAAAGCCGTTTTCGGGTATCCTTGGACCTCCCCGCCACGCGGGGCTTCAATGGTTATGTCCGCCAGTCTGCTACAAGCCGCGACAATTGCGTCCGCCGCCGTTTGCGCCGGCGGTCTGGCCGCGCTTGCCGCGCTCGCGCTCTCGCGCGGATCGGCCGCATACGGCTCGGGCTACTCGGCTCGCACTTCGCGCGCGATGGAGGACTTGTTCCTCTTCGTCTCCCCGCGCAAGCTCGCCGAGCGCGCCGCCGTCTGCGCCGTGGCAGTCGGGCTGCTCGTGTTCGCCCTCTGCGGAGGCGTTTCCGGCGGTTCGGGCGCGGTTCTCGCCAGGATTGCGCTTTCACTTGCCTGCGGCGCCGCCGTCCTGGCCGCGCCTTCGCGCGTCGTGTCCGTTCTGCGCGCCCGCCGGCGCGCCCGCTTCGAGGGGCAGTTCGAGGGGGCGCTCATGGACATGGGCAACGCGCTTCGCTCCGGCTTTTCAATCATGCAGGCCATGGAGCACGTGGCCGGAAACTCCGAGGCCCCGCTGTCCGAGGAGTTCGCCGCCACGCTGCACCAGACGCGCGTCGGGGTGCCGTTCGAGGACGCTCTTCGCAACATGGCAGAGCGCGTCCAGTCCGAGGACCTGTCGCTGGCCGTCCTCGCCGTCGAAACCGCGCGCAGGACCGGCGGCAATCTCGCGGAGGTATTCGATTCGATCTCCGCGACCATTCGCGCCCGTCTGCGCATCAAGGCGAGGGTCAAGACTCTTACCGCCCAGGGCAGGATGCAGGGCGTGGTGCTGACTGTCATGCCCGTCGCCCTCGCATTCGTTCTTTCCGCGCTTCAGCCGGGGATGTTCGACCCGTTCGTCCGCTCCGCAGCCGGAGTGGCCGTTCTGGCCGCCGCCGCCACGCTCCTCGTCCTAGGCGCGATCTCCATCAGAAAAATCGTCTCCATCGACATTTAGCCGCCGTGTCAAACACCGATCAGAACACAGCTCCTGCAACTCCGCCAAACGGCGGCCACGGCCGGGTCCCGCGCTTCGCCCCCGGCTCCCGCGTAGGCCCGCACACTATCCGCGCCTGTCTCGGGGAAGGCCCCCTCGGCGAGGTCTATACCGCGCTGTTCGGCTCCACCGGGCATGTCGTGTGCCTATCCGTGCCGCCCCCTGGAATGCCCGATCCCGGCTACAAGGCCTGGATGCGCCGCATCGCCCCGGTCGCCTCGCACCCGTGCCTGGCGCGCCAGTTCGACTGCGGAGTCGCTCCGGACGGCACTCCGTGGCTGCGCTCGGAGTTCGTCGGCGGCGCTCCGGAATGGGTCCTTCAGTCGCCGCTTGACCCGGCCGCCGTGCCGCAGGCGGACCCGGCCGACGAGGCCGACCCCGAGTTGGCGTCCGGCTCTGAGAAATACCTGCTCGTGCCGACGCTCGAAGACCTGCTCGCGTCGGCCGGACCCGCGCTTTCCCAGCGCGACCGCTGCGTTCTGTTCTACGATGTCCTCGACGCGCTCGCTACGCTGCACTCCAACGGCCTGCGCGCCGATTCGCTAGATCCATCGGACATCGTTCTGGACCGCGTGCCGCACGCGCGCCGCCCCGTGGCCAAACTGCGTTTCTACGCCGTCGATCCCGACGTTTCGCCGTCCGGCCGGGCCAAGGATCTAAAGGCGGCGGCCGATCTCGCGCGCCGTCTTTTCGGGGAAGCGCGCGGGGGCAGAACGCCATCGCGGCTTGATCGCGACGTTCTCGCGCTGGCGGACGAAGCGGAGAAGCCGGACGCCACGGCGGAGGCGTTTTTCGCCGCCTACGCCCACGTTCTCTCCCGCCACGGGGCCACTCCCGAGCCCCGACGCGATCCGGAGGATGTTCCGCAGCGCCCGGTCCAGGAGGCCGGCGCGGAAGGCGACTCCGAGAGGCGCCGCAGCCATCACAGGAGGCGCAGACATCACCGCCGGCCAGACGGGGACGGCGACGAGCGCCAGTCGCCTGGCTTCTTCGGCGCCCTCGCCTCCGGAAGCGAGGCCGCGCAGCAGGCGCTTGAATTCGCCCGCGCCATCTCGGTGGTCGCCGTGGTTGTCGTTTTCGCGATCGCCGTGTTTTTGTGGCTGCGCTGGAGCGACGAGCGCGAGCGCCGCAGCGCGCCGGTCGGAACGACCGTCGCGTTTTCGGCCGTGTCCGTTATTCCGCTTTCGGAGGCCGAGGAGCAGTGGGACGCCGGCGGAATTTCCGACGTTTACGCGCTCGGCCGCGACCGTCTGGCCGCGCTTGCCGCGACCGGCAACCCCGTCGCCGTCGCCAGGCAGGCGCTTGAATCGCTCCCGCCTGACGCATGGAACGACCAGAGCGCAGTTCGCGAGGCGCGCGACGCGATTTCGCCGGTCCTTCAGCGCCTTTCCGAAATGGCTCCGACGCGGCTCGACGCCGCCACGCTCTGGGCGCACGCGAAACTGCTCGGGCTCGGATGCCAGCAAGACATCGCCGGGGCGATCAGAATGCTCGAAGAGGCGGTGTCCGCCGGCGGAAACGACGCGCGACTGCTCCTTGGCGACATCTACGCCAGCGTCCTCCCGATGCCGGCAAGCTACCCAAACACGCGCGTTGGCCGCGACCGCCGCGCGATCGCGCTCTACCGCTCGGCCGGCGGGGAAATGACCGCGCGCACGCCGCTTTGGGTTCCGTCGGCGGACCGGATCGTCTGGCTGCTTCGCAGGGCCTCGTCCACGACGACGTTCGCAGACGACTGGACGTCCTGGCTCAAGGAGTCCGCCGCCGCCGGGCACATTCCCTCCATGGTTCTCAGGGCGATTCCCGGACCGTTCGCGACAACCGACCCGGCGGAGGCGCTTGGTCTTCTGCGCAGGATTTCCAACCACCCCGCGGCCAAGGATGACGAAAAGGCCTTCGCATGGACCTTCATGGCCGTGATGTTCGCCAAGGGGCAGGGCGCGCCGAAGTCCGAGCAATCCGCTCTGCTGTGGCTCAAGCGCGCGGCCGACAAGGGCAACGGAAAGGCGATGGAACTGCTGGCCCGCTCCTACGAGAACGGCATCGGCACGGAGACCGGCAGGCCTGATCGCGCGGCGGCCGCCGAATGGAAGCGGCGGGCGGCCG
>DJYI01000072.1:0-14415 GCA_002448475.1 Verrucomicrobia bacterium UBA6982 | reverse complement strand
AAGCCGGAACCGAGCTTCGAGCCGAAATGGATGCCGCTTTCGCTCTCGGAGCCCCGCACCGGCAAAACCTCCCGCGCTCGATAGCAAACATTCCACAATCCAGCGATCCCATAATCCACAATCCACAATCCCATTTCAGCCATGTCTCTCGCAAAGTCATCCTCCACATTCCGCGTCTTCCAGTTTGAGGCGAAGCTCGAAGCCGAGAAACTCCTCGAAGCGCTCGCCAACGACGCGATTCCGCCACTCGAGACGCTCAACTCGGAACCCATTTCCGGCTGGGCCACTCCGCGCTACCTGATCGACCGGGAAATCACCGACGAGAACTGCCACGTCGGAAAGTTCGTCCACGCCTTCCTCGTCAAGGCCCAGCGCCGCATCCCCTCCGCGCTTCTGCGCACATACTGCCGCATGGAGGAGGTCGCGTTCATGCGCGACAACGGACTCAAGTCGGTGAACCGCCGCCAGAAACAGGAAATCAAGGAGTCGATGGTCAAGCGCATGCTTCCAAAGATGCCGCCGACGCTCCAGGGCGCGGAAGTGGCCGTCGATCTGGACCGCAACCTGCTCTACACCGACGCCACCGGCGAAAAGCAGGCCGACGCCGTGTCCATCGCCTTCGCCCGGGCCGCACACACCGCACTCGTGCCCCTGGACGCCGCGGGGGCCGCGCAACGGCTCTTTTCGGTTCAGCCCGAATCGCTTGAGCCGGCCTCGTTCACGCCCGACGACAACGGCGACTTCGTGGTGAACGACATCGGCCTGGACTTCTTCACCTGGCTTTACTGGCGCTTCCGAACCGGCGAAAACGAGTTTGACGTCGGCAAGGGCCGCCCGAGCGTCACCGTCGAACTAGACGGACCTCTTTCGCTCGTGCTGCAGGGACAGGGCGCGTTCCGCACGTCGCTTCAGGACGGCACTCCGCTCTTTTCCCGCGAGGCCAAGACCGCCCTGCTCGCCGGCAAGAAGGTCAGCGGCTTCAAGATCTCCCTCGACATCGGCGGCGAAAAATACGCCGGCGCCGTCTCGGCGCCAAGTTTCACCCTGCGTTCGGTGAAGCCGCCGGCCGTTGACCGCAATCGCGACGAAAACGCGTCGTTCCTCGACCACATGGCCGGGCTCCAGACATTCGCCGACGCCTTCTACGGCCTCTACGGCGCATTTCTTCACGAGCGCTCCGACTCCTCGGCATGGGGCAAAACCGTCTCGGAGATCCGCAAGTGGATGCCGGGCATGGACGAAAAGGCCTGATGCACGTCCTCCGCGGCGCTTCCCGGTTCACCCGCTCGCGGGCCGCGCTTTTCGCGCTCGCGGCGGCGGCCGCCCTGTGGGCGCTTTTTCTGCGTCCGCTGCCGCGCCACGCGCGTTCGGCCATCCCATACGCGCTATACGTCGCCGCCCCGCCGCGCGAACTGGTGCAGGGGGACCACCTGCAGCTGCTCTACCACTTCGATCTGCTGCGCTCGTATCTGCGCGGCGACATCCCGTGGTTTCGCAACCTCTACGAGTTCAACACCTCCGACGCGGACATTCCCGCGCGCCCCGATTTCTGCTACTTCCCGTTCGCCCTGCCATACGCGGCGCTGCGCGAGGTCGGCGCGTCACCCGCTTTTGCGTGGAACGTCGCGCAGGCGCTGTCGGTCCTGCTCGGCTTTTTCCTTTGCCGAGCGCTCGCGCGGCGCTGCGGCGCGGGGAGCGGCGGAGCCACCGCCGCCGCCGCGCTCGCGACGTGCGTGCCGTATCGCTGGGTCGTTCTCGCCGGAGGCTCCCCGACAGGTTTCGGCATAGGGCTTGTGCCAGGCGTCGCCCTCGGCCTTGACATCGCAGTGAGGGACCGCAAGGCGCGCGGCGGCGCGCTCGCCGGAGCGATGGTTCTTTGCTGCTACGCGGCGGATCTGCACTGCTTCCTCTTCGCCGCGCTCGCGGCTCCGTTCTGGTGCGCCGCGTCTCTGCTTCTCTGCGACGAGTCCCCGTTCACGCGCCGCCGGGCTTGCGGCGTTGCCCGCGCACTCGTCCCGTTCGCCGCCGGCGGCGCGCTCGCGGCCGCGATCGGGACCGCGGCCAAGCGCGCATACGCCACCACGAGCGTGGCCGGAGGGCGAACCCTGGCCGAAATTGAGGCGCATTCCCCGGACTGGCACGCGTTTTTCGATCCGCACTACTTTAGCCATTACCCGGACATGTTTCACATGGGCAGGCTCCTGCCGGCCGCGCTGTGCGCGGCGGGGCTTGCCCTTGTCGCCACGGCGGCTCTCGGCATTGCCCGCGCGCGAACATCGCGTCGCCGCGCCGCGCTGGCGGCAAGCTCCGCTCAGGGCTCCCCACGCCCTATCGTGCTGCATCCCGCTTTTTCCAACGGCCACGGCGCCGGCCAGCCGGGTCCGTGGAAACGGCTTTCAGATCTGCGCGCCGCGCTTGCCGGACTGCTCTTCGCCGCCGGGATACTGGCCGTTGTCGCGCTTGCGCTCGGAACGCACGGGCCAGATGACGGGCTGCCGCTCCGGGCGCTTCGCAAGCTCGTGCCACCGTTCAGACTCGTGCGCCAGCCACTCAAGGCGTTCTGCCTGCTTCCAGCTTTCTACGCCGCGTTTTTCGCCCTGGCGTGGCGGGCCGCCCGCACCGCTCCGGCGCTCTTCCGCGCCGTTTTTCCGCGCGCCGCCGAACAGGCCGCGCCCGTGTGGATGCGCCGCCACTGGCCGCTTTCCGCTCCGTCCGCCTCGCCGCGGCGCACCGCGCGGCGGTCTCTTCGGACGCGGCGCGCGGCGCTGCACGCCGCCGCGACTCTCTTCATTGCGCTGGTCGCCCTGGACTGCTCTCGCGGCGTCCACGCGGGGTTGTGCGTACTGCCGCCGCAGAACAAGGCATGGAGCGCAGTCGCGGCAGACGCCGCGGCGCGCGGAGCGACTCCGCGCGCGCTCGTCCTCCCGGTCTGGCCGGGCGATTCGTCGTGGAGTTCGACCTACGAATACCGCGCGATGCAGTCCGGGGTGAGAATGCTCAACGGCTACGCCGCCGTGACGCGCCCCGACTACGTGGAGCGCGTGTTCCGGCGCTTCGAGACGATGACCGAGGGGGACTTCACGCCCGACCAGGCGGCGGGATTGCGGGAATTCGGCGTGACTGCCATCATCCTACAGGAGGACGCGTTTCCCGCCAAAGTCTCCCCCTTCGCCTTCGGTCGCACTCTGCGCAGGCACTTGGCGAACCCCGCTCTGCGCCTTGTCGCGCACGACCGCGGCGCGTGGGTCTTCGCGCCCGAGGACAAAACGGCGGACCTGCCGCGTAAAAAAGAGGCAGAAGAAGCGGCGCTGGCGGCGCCGACCCGCGTCTGGACTCTCGCCGAACCACAGACAAACGCCGCCACGCGCGTCAGGTCGTTCGCCGCCGCGAACGCGGGGCGCTGCGGCTGGCTCGTGCGCGCCGAGGCTGACAGGGAATTGACGCTCGTCACGTGGGCGAAGGGAGATCCCGATTCCGTCCGCACGAATTCGTTTCCGGCAGTCGCGGACGCCCCTTCAGGATCGTGGCGAGTAGAGTGGGTTCCCGCGCCGGATCCCGGCCAGGAGCTGTGGACCCACCTTGCCACGCCCGGACAGGCGCGCATCTCCTACGTCGCATACGCCGAAAACCCCGCGCTCGGACAGGTGCCGCGCCCTGCGGCCGACGGAACTCTGCGCCTGGGCGCCGCGGATCTGATCCACGAGTTCGGCTCGACCGTGCTTGACGAATCCGGAGAGCCGCGCGGCCTGCGCTTCGAACCGGTCTCGGACTCAGACGACAGCGTGGTCGCGATCTACGGCCCGCGCCTGCCACTGCCCCTGCCGCCTGGAAGGTATTCGCTTGCGGCGGAGTCGGACTGCGGAGGATTCGCTCCGACTGTCGGCGAAATCGAGACGGACGGCACGACTCCAATCGATTTCGCGATCATCTGGGACGGCAAGACGCCGTCAACGCTCTTTTGCGCGGCCCTGAGGCCCGTGAAAAACAAACAACCCGCCGAATCGCGGACAACCGAAACAGACAAATGAACGCATTGACTCTCCTCGCCCAGGCCGCCGAACCGAACGGCTCCGGCTTCCCCTCCTGGGCAATTCCGGCCGCGATCGCGGCAGTTGTCGTCATCTGGGCCATCGGACTGTTCAACGGCCTTACGCGCAAGCGCAACACCTACAAAAACGCCTTCGCCCAAATCGACGTCCAACTCAAGCGCCGCTACGACCTGGTGCCAAATCTCGTCGAGACAGTTAAGGGCTACGCCGCCCATGAACGCGAGACCCTCGAAGCCGTGGTGAAGGCCAGAAATGTCGCGGCGGCAGCAGCCGAGGCGGCGTCGAAGGCCGCCGGCGATCCCGACGCCATGGCGCGCCTCGGATCCGCCGAAGCCGCGCTCGGCGGAGCGCTCTCCCGTCTGCTTGTCACGGTCGAGCGCTACCCTGAGCTCAAGGCCAACGCGAACTTCCTCTCGCTTCAGGAGGAACTTACGAGCACCGAGAACAAGGTCTCCTTCGCGCGCCAGGCATACAACGACGCGGTTACGGACTTCAACAACGCGCGTTCCGTGTTCCCGGCCGTTCTGCTCGCCGGCGCGTTCGGATTCCCGGAGGCAAAGCTGCTCGAAGTCGAGGCGCCTGAAATGCGCGAAGCGCCGAAAGTGAAGTTCTGAAGTCGGAAGACCGCGCGCCGTGCCATCGTTTCTCGACTACCAGGAGGCGGCCAGAAAGCGCACGAGAGTTCTCGTGGCGCTCTACGTGCTGTGCCTCGCCGGTCTCGTCGCCGCGTTCTGCGCGCTGGTCGGCGGCGCGGCGGCGATGGGGTCGTCGGACGGTCTCGCGGCGTTCTCCGATCCCATGTTCTTCGAGGAAATCGGGCCGGCGCTTGCAATCACCGCGCTTGTCGTCCTCGGCATTGTCGGGATCGCCACGCTCGTGAAGTCCCTCCAGCTCGGCGGCGGCGGGTGCGCCGTCGCCGAAGGTCTCGGAGGCGTGCAGGTGTCGGCCGGAACCCGCGACCCGCTTGAAAAGCGGCTGCTGAACGTTGTGGAGGAGATGGCGATCGCCTCGGGCATTGCGATTCCCGCGGTTTACGTCCTCCCCGGCGAGCGCGGCATAAACGCGTTTGCGGCGGGGACCTCCCCCAACCAGGCCGCGGTGGCCGTCACTCGCGGAGCGTTGGAGAACCTCTCGCGCGACGAGCTGCAGTGCGTGGTCGGCCACGAGTTCTCGCACATCCTCAACGGCGACATGCGCCTTAACGTGCGTCTGCTCTCCTCGATTTTCGGCATCGTCTGCATCGCGGTTTTCGGGCGCGTCATTATCCGCCTCGGCGCCGAAATGCTGGCTCGCGCCCCGCGCAGCCGAAAGAAGGATGACAACACGGCAGGCGTCGCACTGGCGGCGATGGCGGCGGGCGCCGCAATCTGGCTGCTTGGTTCGCTCGGCGTCCTTTTCGGAAGGATTCTGCAGTCCACGATTTCCCGCCAGCGCGAATTTCTGGCCGACGCATCGGCCGTCCAGTTTACGCGCAATCCCGTCGGAATGGCATCCGCTCTCAAGACGATAGGCGCAGTGTCGCGGCATTCCTCGCTGTCCTCGCCAAAGGCCGGGGAAGTCGCCCACATGCTCTTCGCCGCTGGCGGCATGGAACTTCTCTTCGCCTCGCATCCGCCGCTGGAGAAACGCATAAGGCGTTTTGATCCCGGCTTCGACGGCGACTACAGGCCGGTTTACGCAAATCTCTCGCGCCGAAGGGAGGCGCTGATGTCCTCGGCCATGGAGGAGGCGAATGACGACGCCGTGGCGCTGCACGCGCTGCTCGCCGCCGCGTATCGCCCGCTCAAAAGAGCGGTGCGCGAGGTCTCGCATGCGCCGGCCGTCATCTGCGGCGCCCTGCTGGACTCGGACTCTTCTGTGCGGATGACGCAAATGCGCGCGCTATCGACCGGAGCCGCCGCGAAGGCGTATCCCGGACTTGCGGACGAGGCCGGACGCTGGAGCGCGCAAATGGCGACGCTGTCTCTCCGCGACAAGGTTTCGACATGCGAGCTGGCGGTGTCGTCCCTGCGCGGCGAACCTGAGGAAAGACGCCGCGCCCTGGCCGAGGCGCTGCATTCAGTGGTTTCGGCCGACGGCGCCGTGACGCCGCTCGAGTTCGCCGTCGAGCAGCGCTTCCGAAACCGGCTCCTACCTCCCCCGCCAGTCCCGTCTGTCCCAGCACGAAATCTCGCAAGGCCCGCCGCCGCAGTCCTCCGGGCCCTTGCGGCCTTCGGCGCGAACTCAGACGAGGCCGCCGAGGCGGCCTTCGCCGCCGGCGCCGCCGCGCTTGCGGCGACCTTTGGAGACATTCCCGGCAGCGGCGGCGGCAACGGCGCAACAAAGTCGGACGCAGGCAAAAAGGACGGAGCGCCGGATTTCGCCCAGTTTTCCGAGGCGCTCGACGCGCTGCGGGCGCTTTCGCCGGCCGACAAGCAGACTTTTCTTGCCGCATGCTCCGCAGTCGTGCGCGCCGACGGAACGCTGACTGACGACGAGGCCGTAAGCATGGCCGCCGTCGCTGACACAATCGGAGCCGCCGGCTGGACGGCGTAGAAAAGCAAATCTCAAGAACCATGGACTCAATGCTTCTACCACTTCTCGACCGCACCGGACTGTTCGCGCCCGGACAGGCGGAGCGGCTCCTTTCCGCCGACCGCGCGCCAGGCGAAGGTCTCGTCGCCGCGGCGGTCCGCCTGGGATTCGCCGGCGAAGAGGAACTCCTCCGCGCGTCGGCAAAGGAGCTCGGCATGGAGTTCATCGACGTGTCGGAACGCGAGCTTCCGCAGGACGTCGCCGAAAAACTCCCGGCCAGGGCCGTCACGCAGTATCGCGTGGTGCCAGTGTCATTCGACGGCGCCTCGCTGCTCGTCGCGACATCCGAACCGTTCGACCCGATGCTGGCCGACGCGCTCCGGCTCGTCGCCGGATGCGACGTGAATCTGTGCGTCTGCACGCGCGAAAAGATAATCAAGCTCTCGAACAAGGTTTACGGCGTAGGGGCCGACACATTGGCCAAGATGGCCGAGAGCGGAATCTACGTCGCCGACGACGATGCGAACCAGGCCAACAAATTCGATCTTGAAGGCGGCAACCAGGAGGCGTCGATCGTAAAGTTCGTAAACCAGATCATCGCCGAGGCGGACCGGCAGGCCGCCACGGACATCCACTTCGAGCCAATGGAGGACGAACTGCGGATACGCTACAGAGTTGACGGCCTTCTGCACAAGGTGGACGTCCCTCCTCAGCTGCACCGCCTCCAGGCCGCGGTCATAAGCCGCATCAAGGTCATGGCCGGTCTGGACATCGCCGAAAAGCGACTCCCTATGGACGGGCGCATCGGCATCCGCGTGAATGGCAAGGAGATCGACATCCGCGTGGCCACGTGCCCGTCAGTTTACGGAGAAACCGTCTCCCTGCGTCTTCTCCAGAAGGGCGGCTCCGTCATAAAGCTGGAACAGCTCGGCTTCGAGAACCGCGACGACAAGGTCGTGCGCCGCACAATCGCGCGCCCGAACGGAATCCTGCTCGTCACAGGCCCAACCGGATCCGGCAAATCGACTTCGCTTTACGCCTTCCTGCACGAAATCAACACGATCGACAAGCGAATTCTCACCGCCGAAGATCCGGTCGAATACGAAATGGCCGGAATCAACCAGGTGCCGATGAAGGCCGAAATAGGCCTAACTTTCGCCCGGGCGCTGCGCTCGTTCCTGCGTCTGGATCCGGATGTCATCATGGTCGGAGAAATCCGCGACCGTGAAACGGCTGAAATCGCGATCAATGCGTCGCTAACAGGTCACCTGGTGTTTTCCACGCTCCACACGAACGACTCGGCGGGCGCATTTGCGCGACTAATCGACATGGGAGTCGAGCCATTTCTCGTCGCCTCCTCCGTTGCCGCAGTCCTCGCGCAGCGCCTTGTGCGCCGACTGTGCCCGTCATGCAAGAGCGAAGGCGAGCCGGATCCCCGGCTCGTGGCGGCGTCCGGCCTCGATCCGTCGTTCTTCGCCGGACGTCCCGTGTGGAACCCCGTCGGATGCCAGAAATGCAACAAGACCGGCTACAAGGGGCGCGGCGGCATTTTCGAGGTCCTGCACGTGAGCGACGCCGTTCGTTCGCTCGTCACGGCCCACCGCCCGACGTCGGAAATCCGCGCAAAGGCCGTCGAGGAGGGGATGTCTCTGCTGCGCGACGATGGCTGGGCGAAAGTCTTCAAGGGCTTCACATCCGTCGAGGAAGTTCTTCGCGTCACTGAAGACACGGAGGAATAGCCACGCAAAGGAGTCTCAAATCCGCAAATCGCAAGATCGAGAATCTCGTTTTCGAATTTCTAGTTCTTCGGCAGTCACCATAGTCTCTTAATCACTTGGCACGTTATTTTCTCAAGCGCATCCTGCTCGCGGTCCCGACTTTCTTCGGAATAACCGCCGTATGCTTCGCCCTCGCCCAGGCCGTTCCAGGCGGCCCGGTCGAGCAGAAGCTCGCAGCACTTCGCGGTCTCTCCGGCGGCGGCGCGGCAGCCACCGTCTCCTCGGCCTCGGCCGCTGGCGCGGCCTCGCACGGCGGGCCGGGATCAGTCACGGCCGAAATGCGGCGCGCGCTCGACGAACGCTTCGGATTCGACAAGCCTCTCCACATCCGATACTGGAACTGGCTAGTGCGCGACCGCTGCGGGCTTCTGGCCAAGTCTTACCACTACACCGACAAAACGGCGGGGCGACTCATCGCCGACCGCATTCCAGTGTCCCTCTGGTTCGGAATCCCAGGATTCTTCCTCGCCTACCTTGTCTGCATTCCGCTCGGCGTCGCAAAGGCGCTTCGCCGCGGCACCCGTTTCGACTTCGTCTCCTCCGTCATCGTGTTCGTCGGATATTCCATTCCCGCCTTCGCGCTGGGAATGGGACTGAAGACTCTGCTGTGCGGCACCGTGGACGGACTTTGGGACGTTCTGCCGCTTGGCGGACTCGAAAGCGATGGTTTCGACGCGCTGTCGCCAGCCGCAAAGATCGCCGATCGCGCCCGCCACATGCTCCTGCCTGTTCTATGCTACATGGCCGGCTCATTCGCGATGCTGACGCTTCTTGTCAAGAACTCCCTCCTCGACCAGATGTCGGCCGACTACGTTAGAACCGTCCTGGCAAAAGGCGCGACGCTGCGCAGGGCTGTCTGGCGCCATGCGCTGCGAAACGCGCTCGTGCCGGTGGCAACGGGATTCGGCGGAATCCTCACGCTGATGTTCGCCGGTTCGGTCATCGTCGAAAGCGTGTTTGAAATTCCCGGCATGGGGTCTCTTTCGCTCGAAGCGCTTGAATCGCGCGACTACCCGGTGTTTCTCGGGCTTCTTTCCGTCACTTCGGCGCTCGGTCTTCTGGGTCAGATGCTTTCGGACCTGTGCTACGTTCTCGTGGATCCCAGAATACGCTTCGACAGATGAACTTCCGCTCTCCGGCCTGGCAACGCTTCCGCGCCAACCGGCGCGGCTGGTTCTCCCTTTGGGGGCTGGCGGCGCTCTACGCCGCATCTCTCTGCGCCCCGCTTTACTGCCACGATCCGCACAGGGCGTTTCCTTCGTCAACGCTGGATCCGCATCTGCGCCCCGCAGTGTCGCAGCCGGTGCACTACCCGGTCGTCGCGGCAGAATACGCGACGGCCGCCGACGGAGTCGTCCTCCGCCGCGCATGGGGCGACTCCGACCGCTTCGCCGACGCGCTCGGCGCGCCGCCGCCGCCCGAGGTCGCCGCCGCCCTTTCCGCGCGTCTGCGCGGCGAAAGCGCTCCGGCGCTGGAAGTCGATACGGCCGGCGTGTCGTGGCGCCTGACGCCCTCCAGGCCGCGCCCGGCACCGCAGACGGCTCGCGTCTATCTGCGCCCCGCCGCCTGGCGTTCCATGCCGCCGGAGCCGATCGCTCCGGCGGGCGGCGCGGATGGCGGAGCCGACGCCCGGACTTCCCCCCTTGAACCGGCTGTGTTTCCGTTCCGCCCCGTGCCTGGACACCCGTTCGGATTCGACGCCGCGGGGCGCGATGTCTTTTCGCGCGTCGTTTACGGCGGACGCACGGCCATGTCATTCGGTCTGCTCCTCGTGGCGGCCTCCCTCGCCCTCGGCATCTTCTTCGGAGCGCTTCAGGGCTGGTTCGTCGGCTGGGTTGACGTGGCCGGGCAGCGCTTCACCGAAATCTGGAGCGCGATCCCGTTCCTCTACGTGATGATCTTTCTCGGCAACGCCTTCGGACGCTCTTTCGGGCTTCTGCTGGCGGTCTATGCCGTTTTCAACTGGATCGGAGTGGCGGCATACGTGCGCGCGGAGTTCCTCAGGCTCCGGACGCGGCCTTTCGTGGACGCCGGCCGCGTCCAGGGACTTTCCGCCGCGCGCCTGATGTTCCGGCACGTTCTGCCGAACGCAGTCACTCCGCTCGTCACTCTGTTTCCCTTTCTGCTCGTCGGCGCCGTCGGCTCGCTTGCGGCGCTCGACTATCTCGGCTTTGGGCTGCCAGACGGCGCTCCAAGCTGGGGGGAGCTTCTGCGCCAGGCTCAGGCGTTCCGCCACGCCTGGTGGCTGGTTCTCTGGCCTTCGCTCGCGATTTTCGCCACCATGCTGCTCGCGGTATTCGTCGGCGAAGCCCTCCGCGACGCCTTCGACCCGAAGCCTCCGTCCTCCTGGGACGCAGCCACGACCAAGCCGACGCGGGCGGAAGACGCCTCCGCCCCGACCCCGTCGGCGCAGTCGCGGCCCATGCCGGCCCTGCGCGTCGAAAACCTTTCCGTCTCGTTCGACACCGCCGCGGGCGAGCTAAAAGCCGTGGACGGAGTCTCTCTCGAAATCGCGCCGGGGGAGGCGCTCGGCCTTGTCGGCGAATCGGGGTGCGGCAAGAGCGTGACCGCCATGTCCGTTCTTCGTCTCGTGCGCTGCCCTCCCGGGCGCATGGTTTCGGGCCGGATTCTCGTGGACGGGGTTGACGTCGCCGCGCTCCCTCTGCCGGAACTGCGCAAGCTGCGCGGGTCGTCCGTCGGCATGGTCTTTCAGGATCCCATGACTGCGCTTTCCCCGCTGCACCGCGTCGGCGACCAGCTGCTGGAGGCGCTGCGCCTACATCGCGACGTCTCCACGCGCGAAGGTCTCGACATCGCCAGGGAATGGCTTGAAAAATGCGGGCTTCCAGACCCGGACCGATGTCTGCGCGAATATCCGTTCCGACTCTCCGGCGGAATGCAGCAGCGCGTAATGATCGCCTCCGTGCTGATGACAAACCCCAAGCTCGTCGTTGCCGACGAACCAACGACCGCCCTCGACGCGACAAACCAGGCCCAGGTTCTGGAACTTATGAAAAACGCCCGGGGCCCGGACACGGCGCTGCTGCTCGTCTCGCATGACATGGGAGTCGTGCGCGGCGTCTGCTCGCGCATCGCCGTCATGTATGCCGGGCGCGTCGTCGAATGCGGTCCCGCCGAGGAGGTGTTCTCACGTCCTCGCCATCCATACACGGCGGCGCTGCTCGACGCGATGCCCTCGCGCCACGCGCCCGGCGAACGTCTTCCAGCGATTCCCGGCTCTGTCCCCTCCCCTCTCGACCTGCCGCCTGGATGCGCCTTCGCCCCGCGATGCAGGCGAGCCTCGGCGGAGTGTTCCGAAAAAGCCCCACCGCCGCTTTCGCATGGCGTCCACGTCTGCCGCTGCCTCCATCCGGTAGAGGCGGCGGCGGCGGATGGCGGTGGAAGCGCGCGTGGAAACACACTGGGAAACAGCGACGGAAATGCCTCGGCAACGCCAATAAAAGCCCGCGACGGGCGCCCGGCCGGGGAAGGCGGCGCGCCGCTTGTCGCTCGCGGGCTGTCGAAGAGGTTCGGGCGCTTCGAGGTAGTGTCGGGGATGTCGCTTGAGCTGCGTTCCGGCGAAACGCTCGCGCTTGTCGGGGACTCCGGGTGCGGCAAGACGACGCTCCTGCGGATGCTGGCCGGCCTTGAGGAGCCAACCGCCGGGGAAATCCTGCTGCACGGCAGGCGCCTGGGCCGCCGCCGCTCCGTTGCGCAGCGCCGCGCCATTCAGGTCGTTTTCCAGGACCCGTATTCGTCGCTCAATCCGCGCCACGACATAGAATCGCTCATCACGGAGGCGCCAATCGCGCACGGAATGCTGCGGCGGCGCGATCGGGCGGAGTTCGCCCGTGACTGGCTCGCGCGCGTCGGCCTTCCGCCGGAAGCGGCGGAACGCTATCCGCACGAATTCAGCGGGGGGCAGCTTCAGCGCATATCCATAGCCCGCGCCCTCGCGCTCAAGCCGGAGGTGCTGCTGCTCGACGAACCTGTTTCCGCGCTAGATGTTTCCGTTCAGGCGCAGATTTTGAACCTAATAGCGGACGTAAAGCGCGACTACGGCCCGGCCATGCTTTTTGTCACCCACGACATGGATGTCGTGAGATCCGTTGCGGATCGGGTTGTCCGAATGGCAATGCCCAAAAATCGGCGAAATTGAAGACTGGCAATAGAAACTTTCCATGACAATCCTACCTTCACTTCTTGCGGCTGACTTTGGCTCTCTCGCCTCGGAAATACGACGTTGCGCCGACTCTGGCGCCGACGAACTGCACATCGACGTCATGGACGCCGCTTTCGTGCCGAATCTTTCCTTCGGCCCGGACGCGGTACGCCTCGCCACGCGGGTGGCTCCCGACCTTCCGCGCAACGTCCATCTCATGATGGTTCATCCGGAGCGTTATCTTGAGACATTCGCGTCGGCTGGGGCGTCCACGATCCAGATCCACGCCGAAGCCTCGTGCGATGTCTCCGCCGCGCTGCGCCGCATACGGCAGCTCGGGTGCGGAGCGGGAATCGTCCTGAACCCGCTGTCTTCGGCGCATTCTGCGCTGCGTCACGCAGCGGAGGTTGACGAAATCCTCTGCATGACAGTGTTTCCCGGCTTCGGCGGACAACGGTTCAAGACCGAGCCGATGCCCACGCTGCGCGACCTGCGCAAGGCCCTGCCGCGCATGCGCCTCATGGTCGATGGCGGCATAGGACGGGAAACGCTTCCGATCGCGGCAGAGGCGGGCGCCGACGCCTTTGTCGCCGGCACCTCGCTTTTCCGCGCGCCTGACATGGCGTCGGAAATCGCCGAATTTCGGCGACTCTATTCAGAATCGGCCGGCTGATCAGCGGCGCCGCCGCACTCGTCAGGCGAAGGCGCGCCGGAATCAGACTCCGGCGCGACGCCGGCCTCGGTCTCCGGCGCCGGATCGGACTCGAAATCCGCCTGCGCGTCCGGCGAAGGTTCGGCCTCCGCTGTTTCCGGCGGCTCGGCGACAGCCGGGAACGCCGCGGGGTCGTCGTTCACGCCATGCTGCCGCAGTATCTCGTAGAGCGCGAGAGCGGCCGCCACGCCGGCATTGAGCGAATTAACCGATCCGCACAGCGGAAGTCTGGCCATGAAATCGCACTTGCGGCGCACCGGTGAGCAGATGCCGTGGCTTTCGGAGCCGATGACAAGGCAGACCTTGCCGGAGTAGTCGATCTTCGAATACGGCTTTGCTGAAGGCACGGCTTCAAGGCCGGTGATCCACGCCCCGCATCCCTTGAAGCGCTCCAGCGCCACGACGAGATTTGAAACACGCGCAATTTTGAGATGTTCGGCGGCGCCGGCGGAGGCGCGGACCGCCGCAGGCGTCACTTCAACGGCCCGTGCGACGGGAAGAACCACGCCGACGACGCCCGCGCATTCGCACGTGCGGAGAATCGAGCCGAGATTCTGCGGATCCTGGACATGGTCCAGCACCACCACGGTGGCGTTGCCCTGAACGGCGGCGAAGGCGTCGGCGATCTCGTCAAGCTCCGAATACGGAAACGCCTCGGCGAACGCGCAGACTCCCTGATGATTGGCGCCGTTGGTCCAGGCCTCCAGGTCTTCGCGCTTGAAGTATTCGACCTTGACCCCGGCGTTTTCGCACAGGGACTTGATTTCAAGAATCTCCTCGCTGTCCTTGACTCCGTCCGAAAACACGACGAGATTCACCTTGCGGCGACCGGCACGCAGCGTTTCGCGCACTGGCTGCCGCCCGTAGAGCATCTCGCCTTCGGCCGGAGGTGGCGCCACGCGCGGCTTGCGCGGAGCGCTGACGCGCGGCTTGCGCTCGAAGCGGTCCTCGCCGCCGCGATCCCACGACGGCTTGCGCTCGAAGCGACCGCCGCCGCGCTCGTCATCGCCGCCGCGCTCCCACGGCTTGCGGAACGAGCCGCCACGCTGGGCCTCGAAGCGCGGCTTGCGCTCAAAGCGGTCCTCGCCGCGCTCGTCATCGCCGCCGCGCTCCCACGGCTTGCGGAACGAACCGCCACGCGGGGCCTCGGAGCGCGGCTTGCGCTCGAAGCGTTCGCCGCCGCCGCGCTCGTCATCGCCG
>DJYI01000114.1:5618-16161 GCA_002448475.1 Verrucomicrobia bacterium UBA6982 | reverse complement strand
CAAGAGCATGCTGGTTGAGGGTTCTTGCCGCGCGATGATGACGGTGGCCGGCTACATTCATTTGAATCCCGTGAGGGCAGGCGTGGTGAAGAGGGCCGAGGACGCCGGCAACGCCGGTTTCGGCGCGGCCTGCCGCGGCGACGCCCTCGCGAGGGATGGACTCGTGGCGCTGGTGTCGCGTGCGCATGGCCGGAGGCCGGTTTCATGGGATATTGCGCGCGACGCCTGCGCGGCGGTGATGCGCGGCGCGGTCCCGACCGCGCCCAGTTCGGAATCGGCTCCGTCCGGCGGTTCCCATGGTTCCGGCGGCGGCGCCCCCGCCGGACAGGCCGGTCCTCTCGGAGATTTGCTGAACCGCCGCGTCGCCGGATTTCTTAACGGGGGCGCTCTGGGGGCCAGCGGTTTCGTCAGGCAGTCGGAAGCCCTCCTGCCGAGGCGCGTTCGAAAAAAGTCGGAAGGGCTGCTCGACAGGTGCGCGTTTCTGGGGCTAAACACGTCTGCCGGCGTCAGGGAGGTGTCGTAGGCTCTTTGCCCGGAAAATCCATGAAATCCGAAATCGTTCAATCTTCGGACATCATTCCGTTTGAGGCTGGAGTTTCGCTTGGGAGCAATCTTGGCGATCGGGCTGAGTTTCTTCGTCGCGCCGTGCGTTTGCTGTCTGAAACGCCGGGTGTTCAGCTGCTATGCGTGTCGCCAATCTACGAGACCGCCCCCGTCGATGTGCCGCTGGAGTTCGCCGAACGCAAATATCTCAACGCTGTGGCTGTGTTCGAGGTCTCGATGTCTCTTGGTGCGTGGAGCGCCCGCTGCCATGCGGTCGAGCAAGCGCTTGGCCGTGTGCGCACTGGTTACCACCACCCTCGGACGATTGACGTTGATTTGTTGTATTGCGGCAGCGCAGTTCGCAATGAGCCTCATTTGCGTCTTCCTCATCCTCAGATCGCAACTCGTCGTTTCGTCTGCGAACCGCTCGCATGTCTTCGCCCGGATTTGCGGCTTCCTGGTCTTTCGGGCTCTGTCGCGGAAATGCTTGCCAAAATCCCTCCATTTCCGGAAGTCTGCATCTCCGGCGAATCATGGAATCTCGGCTGACGCCTGGATCCCAGACGCGTTTGCATGAAATCCAAGGATGTTGCCTTTGTCCATGCATCCAATGCCTATGACAAAGGTCAACCATGAATATTGCCATTTTTCCGCTGCGAAACGGCTTTTTTTGAAGGTTGGTGGATGTCTGGAAAGCAAAATCTGTTGACTCCGCGCTCGCAGCGGGGTAGGATTCGCCCCATGGACGCAATAATGCAGAACATGAACGATGCCGCTCTTGGCAACGAACCCCTTTCCGGCATCGCGGAAGGTGCGGCCGCGAGCAAGAACGTTTCCGAGGATGTCGAAGAGCGGTCCTCGGCCCAGTTGCTGGGCCTCAAGCACAGGTTGAGCCGCATTGAAGGGCAGATACGGGGCCTTCACGGCATGCTGGATCGAGAGTTGCGCTGCGCGGAAATCCTCGTCCAGTCTTCGGCGGTCATTGCGGCGATGCGGGGATTTGAACGTGAGATCGTGTCGCAGCACCTTCGCGGCCATGTCGCGCCCGCGATCCGCGCCGGTGATGACAGGGCTATAGACGACTTTGCCGATTGTCTGCGCCGTTCGCTTCGCTGAGGCGAGGCGGCCAGGCGTCGGAGCGTTCCCGACCGATCGTCGATTTAATCTTCTTGACCTTCCAACCCATTTCACTTGCTTTTGTCCAATGCAGTTCCCCATTTTGGCTTTGGTCTCCGAACCCGCTCCGGCAGGGCGTAGCAGCTCGCTTGGCATCGCGATAATCCTGCTATGTCTTGTCATCGCCTGTTCTCTTGCGGCGCGTGCCGCCGTTCGCCACTTCAAAGGCGTTGGCGGGTGCTGCGGCGGAGGATCCTCGGAACCGCCTCCCGACGACGAAAAAAAACTCGATTCCGTGGTGGCGCGGCGCGAACTTGACATTTCCGGGATGCACTGCGCAAACTGCGTTGGTCGCGTAAAGAAGGCGCTGGATGCGATTCCCGGTGTGGCGGCGGACGTCTCGCTCGATCCCCAACGCGCATTCGTGAAGATGGACAGGGCCGTTCCGGATGAAACGCTTCGCGCGGCGGTCGAAGGTCTCGGGTTCGCCGTCACTGCGGTGCGCTAACGCAATGTCAGGTCCTATTTTCTTCTGCCTGTGCATGAGTCCGGCCGTCGATGCAACGGTCCGGCTTGAGGCGTGGCCGAAGCCCGGCGAGGTTCTCACCGTGGCGGATGAGTCGCTGAACGCCGGCGGCAAGGGACTCAACGTCGCGCGCTGGCTCGCCATTCGCGGCGCCAATGTGCGATGCGGCGGCCTTCTGGGCAGGTCCGGTGCGGCTCCTTTCGAGCGCGAAATGGAGCGCTTCGGCATTGAGGACTGCTTTGTGCGCATCAATGGCGAAACGCGACGCAATGAAATGTTTGTGTCGCCGGAAGGGGCCTTCAAGGCCAACCGTCAGGCCTTTCCGGAACTTTCGTCGCTGCCGTGCCCTACGGACCGTTTCTTGGACGGAGCCGAGGACGGCTGCGTGGCGATCCTTTCAGGCCGACTCCCCAAGTGCGCGCCAGCTTCGTTCTACGCCGAGGCGACGGCTCTGCTTAAGAAGCGCGGCGCCGTTGTCGCGCTTGACGCGACAGGCGAGGCGCTTCGCCTCGGCGCGGCCGCGGGTCCCGACTATGCCAAGCCAAATGCCACGGAGTGCGCGGCTGTGACTGGGTTTGAGCCGCGCGACGCCGAGTCCTTTATCCGCGCGACGGAGGTTCTGCGCGGTGCCGGCATTCGGCATCCAATACTGTCGGACGGAGCGTCGGGCGCGTGGTTCGACGGCTCCTTCGCCCCGGCGCCTCATGTCGAGGCTTTCGACACTACGGCCGCAGGCGACACGCTCCTTGCTGAATGGTGCTGGCGCAGACACGGGATGGGTGCGTCGCCGGAAGAGGCGGCGCGCTGGGCCGTGGCTGCTGGATCAGCGGCATGCACGACGCCGGGCGGAACGCCCCCGCCTCAGTCGCTCGTCGCCCGCCTGGCCTCGGCTTGAACGGAACGACGTTCAGAATTCCCAGGGCGCGTCCGGAGACAATGGCTCGGCCGCGTCGCGATTGACTCCTCGGTCCGTCGGGGAGAACGCTGAAGGAACAAGGAGCACGAAATCTATTTCCGCTTCGTCCAGCCCTGTCATGAACAGGCGGACGAAGTTCCGCATTGGGGCGTCCGGCTCGGAGCCTTCGCGAAGAACGGGCTTTCCTCCGGCCGTGAAAAACACGCCAATCGGCCCTTCTCCTCCATGAGCCAAAATGGCGGCGCGAATCTGTCCCCACGTTTCTGCACGGACTCCCGGTGCCATTTGATGGAACGCCACAGCTCCGTCAGCCGTGGCGTCAAAGGAAATCTGCGACACTTCGAAGGCCATGTTCGGGCCGGAAACATCCGCGTCTATCCACGCGGCGACGAATTGAGAACCAGCGTTCAACGCCGACACTGGCAGAACTGGCGAAGAACCTGGAATTATCGACCAGTTCTCGTCGCTCCGCCGTTCTGAATCGGTCGCTCCGGATGTCGCGCAACCGGAAAGCGCCGATGAGGCCGCGACTAGCGCGGCCAGCGCCGCGAATGCGGCGGCGCGTTGCCGATGACGGAACCGGACCAAGGAAAATGTTGGCTTTTTCACAATCAGGGGGGCGATGTTTCAGAGAAGGCTTGACTCAAAAGGAAATGCAGCAGCACGGGCGATTGCAGAGGCCGGGCGAGGTGTCGCGCGGGCGCGGCGCTGAGCCGGACGGGTCGCGCGGCGGCGAAATGCCGATGGAGCAGCAGATGCGGCGACCGCAGACTCCAAGGCCTCCGATTGCGGCGGCCAGCGACCGCTGCATGACAATGCGCACATCCACCTGACACCGGAGTTTCGAGGAAATCACGTCGCGTAGAGACTTTGCGTCGGTGAACGACTGGGGCGAGAGCTGCACGACAAGTCTTTCCCGGCGCAGGGAATATCGCAACCGCAGCAGAAGTGCTTCCCGCCCCATGGCCGACAGTTCGTCGCAAATCGTCTGGCGCGCCTCAAGCGCGGCGGCGGCGTTTGAAAGCGCGCGGGCCGCTTCGGCGCGCGTGGCGAATGAAACGAAATCAACCGCCTCCGAGGCATGAGGGGGCGCCTCGCGCTCCTCCGCGCGCAAAAAACGGGCTGGGTCGGAAAAACCGTCGGCGGCGCGCACCAGACACAGTGTTCCCTGCCCCGGTGCGGAACGGAACGGAACCCGCTCCGCACATGCGAGCGTTCCGTCCTCAAGAGTCAGCAGGGCATGGAGCGGCACTGTGTTCAAACTCCGGGTTCTGGCGAATCGACTCGCAGCACGCGGCGACCGCGAATGCGCAGGCGACCGGCGGCGAGAAGGCGCAACGCCTCCGGATAAGCCTTGTGCTCTTCGACCTGAATGCGGGCGTGAAGGGATTCGGGCGTGTCGTCGTCAAGGACCGGAACTGCGCGTTGAACTATTATCGGCCCGGTGTCCGTTCCTGAATCGACGAAATGAACGGTCACTCCGGCAATCTTCGCGCCGTATTCAAGCGCCTGCGTCCAGCCGGCCACACCCGGAAAAGCGGGCAGGAGGGCAGGGTGGATGTTGAGGACTCGCCACGGGAACGCCGCCAGCAGGGCCGGTTTCACGATGCGCATGAATCCGGCCAGCACCACGACTTGAACCCCGTGTCGCCGCAGATGATCAATGTATGCCTGCTCCGCCGGACCTTCAAGCTTGGTCTTCCACGGCGCCGGGTCGATGTAGTCGGCGGGAATGCCGGCGGCGCGGGCGCGGTCGAGAATCCTCGCTCCCGGCTTGTCGGAAACGCAGCACGAGACGCGGGCATTGAGTTCCCCGCGGGCGATGGCGTCAATGATCGACTGCATGTTCGTCCCGGAGCCGGACCCGAGAACCCCGATGTTCAGCGGGGTCTCCTGTCCGGGGAAGGGCACGATTTCGCCCCTTGCGGCATCGCCTTCGATCACCATGTCAGACATAGCAATTCTCGCCTCCGTCTCGTATTGACCGTTTTTTTCTCCGGCTTCAATGCCACTGCGTTCACGCCCAGCGGACGTATCCGGGCATTGTGGTGCGCCAGGCGTCGGATGCCGGAACGACGCGGGCGGAAAACGCGTATGCGCCTGTGTTTTCGCAGTTCACACGTATGCGATACAAATACAGCGATTGCGACATCTTTCTGCTCGGTTCCATCGGCATGGCGCGGCCGCCGTGGACCGCGCCTTGCGCGTCCGGGCGGCCGAGGAACAGCTCGACCCGGACGTCCTGAGGATCAATGCCGTCCAGCCGAACCTTGGCGACGACCTCGAAGGAGTCGCCAACTATGTTGCGCGCGGAAAGGTCGCGGTCTGTCTCCACGGACTCGACGCGGACGCCGTCCCACTTGGCGAAAAGCGCATTGCGCCTGGCAATGTCCCTGCGGATGGTCTCAAATCCGTCGCCGGAGAGCGCGTCGTAGTTCGCAAGCGCCGGGGAATACGATCCGCGGAAGTAGTCGGAAACCATGCGCGTCGAGGAGAAGCGCGCAATGGACATCTTCACCGACTCCTTCATCATGCCTATCCAGCGCAGGGGGAGCTCGCCGTGCGGGCGGTCGTAGAACGCGGGCACTATTTCGCTTTCGAGCAGATTGTATAGCGACTGGGCGTCGTTCCAGTTCTGCTGCCCCTCGTCGGCGAATTCCTGTCCGTCGCCGATCTGCCAGCCGCATTTTTCGCTGTAGCCCTCCGGCCACCAGCCGTCAAGGGTCGAGACGTGGATGGCGCCGTTCACGCACGCCTTCATGCCGGACGTTCCCGACGCCTCCATCGGGCGGCGCGGAGTGTTGAGCCACACGTCCACGCCGCGCACCATGCGGCGGGCGATGTGCATGTTGTAGTTCTCCAGAAACACGATGCGGCCCCGAACCTCCGGATCGCGCGAAAACTCGACAATGCGCTGGATGAGCTGCTTGCCGCCGTTGTCGGCGGGGTGCGCCTTGCCGGCGAACACGATCTGCACCGGGTGGGCGGGATCGGTCAGAAGGCGCTTGAGGCGCTCGGGATCCGAGAGCAGCAGCGTCGCGCGCTTGTAGGTCGCGAAGCGACGGGCGAAGCCGATCGTGAGCGCGTCCTTGTCCAGCACGTTGCGGCATGCCTCGACCTCGGCTGGCGACGCATGTCTGCGCCGTGCGCTGCGTTCGAGGATTTCGCGCGCGGAGCGCACTAGGTGGGCGCGGGCGGATTCGTGGACGCGCCACAGTTCCTCGTCCTGTATGTGGTCGATGCGCGAGGCCTGCGCCTCTGAGAGCGGACGCTTGTCCCAGTCTGGCCCGAGGACCGTGGCGTAGAGCTGGACGTTGTCCGTGCTGATCCATGTCGGCACGTGGATGCCGTTTGTGACATGGCCTATCGGGACCTCGTCAACGGGGAAGTCCGGCCAGAGGTGGTGCCACATGTCGCGCTCGACGACGCCGTGGAGTTTCGCCACTCCGTTGTTGAAGAGCGAGCAGGCAAGTCCGAGAACGGTCATTGAAAGCTCGTCCCCGGTGTCCTGAGGCGCGCGCCCAAGCGCCTTCACGGTTTCCGCCGGGAGCCCGCCCCCCTTTTCAAACGCGACGAGCTGCGGCCAGAGCAGCGAAAGCGCGAACGTTTCGTTGCCTGCGGGAACTGGCGTGTGGGTCGTGAATACCGACGTGCGGCGCACGAACGCCTTGGCTTCGTCGAATGAGAGACCGTGCCGCGCCATGGTGTCCGCGATGCGCTGGGGACCGAGGAACGCGGCGTGTCCCTCGTTCATGTGGGAGCAGGCCACTTCGTAGCCTAGCGCTTCGACCGCGCGAAGGCCGCCGACGCCGAGCAGGACCTCCTGGCGCAGACGGTTGAGCTTGTCCCCGCCGTAGAGCTGCCCGGTGACGCCGCGCAGTTCCGGAGGATTTTCGGGGATGTTGGTGTCAAGCAGGATCAGCGGTATGCGGCCGACGTCGAGTCGCCAGGCGGTGAAGTGCAGCGGGCCGTCGGCCAGCGGCACCGAAAGAAGCAGTGGGTGGCCGTTTGCGTCAAGGCAGCGCGCGACCGGAAGGCGGTGGACGTCGTTCTCAGGATATCCTTCGACCTGCCAGCCGGAGGCGTTGATCTCCTGCTCGAAGTAGCCTTCGCGGTAAAACAGTCCGATGCCCACTAGCGGAATGTCAAGGTCGGATGCGCTCTTGAGGTGGTCGCCGGCGAGGATGCCCAGACCGCCGGAATAGATGTGGACGCTTTCGTGAAGACCGAACTCCATCGAGAAATACGCGATGACCCGGCGATGAGTCTCGGACGGGACGCTCCAGTGCTTCGATGTGAGGACCTCCTTCTCGAACTGGGCCTTGACGGCCGCGAGGTGGGCAAGGAAGGAGGCGTCGGTGGAAAGCTCCTCCAGGCGCTCCTGCCCGACATGGGAGAGAAGCCGGACGGGGTTGAACTCAAGTTCCCGGAACATCGTCGGGGAGACGCGGCGGAAAAGCGCGGAGGCGTCGACGTTCCAGCACCACCACACGTTGTTGGCGAGAGTTTCGAGGAACGCGAGGTTTTCTGGAACCTTGGGGGATACGGTGAATGTGCGGAAGTTCGTCATGGTAGCATCTGCCGGCGCGCCGCCGTGCGCGGAAACTGTCCGCCGCGGCGCGGATTGAACGGGGCGGGAGTCTAGCGGAAACCGCCCGCGCACGCAAGAAGTTCGCCGCGGCCGCCGCTTGTCTGGGACAAGTCCGGCGCGGCGGTGGTTGATTTGGCGGGACGGCGCGGATAGAATCCCCCCCGTGAAACGACCAAGACACATAATGCTGGACTGGAACGGAACGATTCAGGACGACGTTCGCGCGGCGGTGAACGGCACGAACGCAGTCTTGCGGGATCAGGGGGCGCCGGAGATTTCCCTTGAACGCTACCGTGAAGTTTTCTCGTTCCCCGCGCGCAGCTGCTACGGGGCGCTTGGCATTCGCGCCACGGATGCCAATTGGCGCGCTCTCTGCGACCGTTTCTTCTCGGTTTTCTCCTCCGACCCATCGATAAGGCTCATGCCGGGCGCGCGTCCCGCGCTCGAAACGCTCCGCGCCGCCGGCATCGGGCTTTCGATCGTGTCGGCGTCGGACGAGAGGGAGCTTCTGCGATCTCTTGACCGGCATGGCCTGCGCGGCTGCTTTGACGCCGTGAGCGGCCAGGACGGTCCGTCCGCAAGTTCCAAGATCTCCCGTGCGCTGGCTCTGTTCAGGTCGTTCGGCATTTCCCCGGCGGACGCGCTTTTCGTCGGGGACACAGGGCACGACCTGGACGCCGCTCGCGAAATCGGATGCGCCTGCGTGCTGGTCGCAACCGGATACGAGTCGCGTGAAAGACTTTCCCGCCGCGGTGTCCCCGTTGTTGATTCCGTTGCGGAACTTCCCGCTTTTATCGGACTTGATACACGGCCATGAATCACGTCTCCATTCTTTCACGGTTCCGCGCTCCATCGTTGATGTCGGCGCTTGTCGTCGCGGCGTCCGTCCTGACACTGACGCCGGCTCCGAACGCCTTCGGCGGCGTTTTCAGATTTGTCCAGATTTCCGACACCCATCACGGCCGGGCAATCCATCAATACCGCTATCGCAGGGCGATCGAGGAGATCAACGCGCTGCCGTTCCCCGTGGAATGCGTGATCCACACCGGCGACATCGTCTCAAACGGAGTCAAGAGTCCAGAGGTCGCCAACGCCGCGTCGAACCTTCTCGCGTCCTTCAAGCCCCCGGTCGTTGTCTGCCCAGGCAATCACGACGTGACGTTCCAGTATTCGGATCCAACAAACAGGTTCCTGCGTTCCGCCGAGGCGTATTGCCGTCATTTCGGGCCGCTTGCACAGGATGTCGAGACGGAAAACGCGCTTTACATCGCAATTTTCACCGAGTCTCTTCGTCGCGCAGATGCACCCGCGATCCCGGACTTCGATCCGCTTTCATGGCTTGAGGAACGACTTTCTCGCTGTCCTCCCGAAAAGCCTGTTTTCGTATGCACTCATGTGCCGGACTGCGATGATTTCGTCGGCGGCGCCTTCTCCTCCGCCTGGGAAAACGCTGACGGCCTGGCCGCGTGGCGCGCCGTGCTGCGCCGGCACGGCAACGTCAAGGCCGTTCTTGCCGGCCATTTTCATCGCTGCGCATACGCCGAACATTCCGACGGAGGACCCCCAACTGTTGTCGCGTCGTGCCTTGCAGGGTTCTGGCAGCGCCAGGCCTCCTATCGGGTGTTCACCATGAATGACGGTCGCCTTTCATGGCAGGACTGCTATATCGAGGATCCGCCGCCGGGTGCCAGCGTGACTCGCGACGGGTTTGTGGTGTTGGATCCCGCCGCCGACGTCCCGCCGCCGGCGGGAGTGGTGGACACGACAAGCGAGGTGAAAATGCCGGAGGGAGAGCCGTGAAGGCGACTGGACCGGAGGAGAGGACTTTGGACATGGGATTCGCGCAGATTGATCTGGACCGTCTGCGCCGTCAGGGCGTTCCGGAGGTCGTTTACGGGGCCGGAAAAACAGCTGGACAGATCGTTGCGATTGTCTCCGCCATGCGCGAGCGCGGGCAGTCCCCGGTCCTGATCACGCGCATCGATCCGGACAAGGCCGCCGCCGTGACGTCCGCGCTCGGGGACGCCTTCGAGTATTTTCCGACGGCCAGAATCGGTCGCATCGGTCCGGCCCGCAAACCAGACGGCAGAGGGCGCATAGCTGTCGTGTGCGCGGGCACTAGCGATTTGCCAGTTGCGGAGGAGGCGGCCATAACCGCCGAAACTCTCGGCAATAAAGTCTCAAGAATGGCCGACGTTGGCGTGGCCGGCCTTCACAGGCTGCTCGCGCGTGTCGAAGAGCTGCGCTCCGCCCGCGTGGTGGTTGTCGTGGCCGGAATGGAGGGTGCGCTTGCAAGTGTCGTTGGCGGCCTTGTCCGCGCTCCGGTCATCGCCGTGCCGACGAGCGTCGGCTACGGGGCAGCGTTTGGCGGGCTGTCCGCCCTGCTGTCGATGCTCAACAGCTGCGCCGCCGGAGTGTCGGTCGTCAACATAGACAACGGCTTTGGAGCCGGGTTTCTCGCCTCCAGGATAAACCACATGGACTAGTGCGCCCGAAACACTAGGGCGCCCGCCATTGCCCGTTTTTTCGATTCGTTTCTCCTTTTCAATTCATCTCCATGAAAACGCTTTGTCTCCAACTTGAATCCGGTGCCGCCGGCGACATGCTCGCCGCCGCACTGCTTGAACTTGTGCCGGATCCCGAAGCCGCGCTTTCCCGTCTTCGCGCGCTCGGCATCCCAGGCGTGGAGTTCTCGATTTCGAAGTCCGAGCGCGGCGGAATCGCCGGAACGCTTTTCGAAGTTCGCGTTGACGGCGAGGTTGAGGGCGTTCACGAACTCCACGAGGAGGCGCACCGCCACATTCACGCCCACGATCATGGCGAACATCATGATCACGTCCACGACCATGGC
>DJYI01000114.1:0-5524 GCA_002448475.1 Verrucomicrobia bacterium UBA6982 | reverse complement strand
ACCATGGCGAACACCATGATCACGCCCACGACCATGCGCACCATCGCCATGTCGGTCTTTCCGAAATCAGGGAGCGCATCGCGGCTCTGGCCCTTCCGGACAAGGTCCGCGAAGATGTCCGCGCGGTTTACGACATGATCGCCGAAGCGGAGTCCAAGGCGCACGGGCGGCCCGTGGACATGATCCATTTCCACGAGGTGGGGTCGCTTGACGCCCTTGCCGACATCGCCGCCGTCTGCTCCCTTGTCGCTGAACTGGCTCCAGACCGGATCGTGGCGACCGTCCCGAACGTCGGCGGCGGTTCCGTTCGCTGCGCGCATGGCCTGATGCCGGTGCCAGCTCCGGCCACGGAGCGTCTCCTTGAGGGAATTCCGTGGCGCGGCGACACTCCAGACGTCGGCGAACTTCTTACTCCGACGGGCGCCGCTCTCCTGCGCCGTTTCGCGACGTCATTCGGTCCTCTTCCGCCAATCGTGGTGGAGCGCACGGGCGTCGGCCTCGGACACAGAAATGTCGAAGGTCGCGCCAACATGGTTCGGGCCATGCTTGGGCAAAGCCTCGCAACCATGGGCGCCACGGCTCCATGCGGCCCGAACGGGCGTGTCAGCGAACTGCGCGCGAACATTGACGACATGACGGGCGAGGCGCTCGCGTTCGCCTGCGAGAGGATTCGCCGCGCCGGAGCGCTGGACGTTTCGCTGGCGCCGCTGCTCATGAAGAAGGGGCGTCCCGGACACCTGCTTCTGGCGCTCTCCGCGCCAGAAGACGCCGACGCAGTTGCGGCCGCAATTCTCCGCGAGACATCGACTTTCGGCGTCCGGAGGAAAGACTGCCCTCGCTACGAACTTGAGAGGTCGTCAGCCGTGACGTCCGCTCCTGGTGGTGCCGCCGTGAGCGTCAAGACTGGCGTCGGCTACGGCGTTCGCAAGAGCAAGCCGGAGTTCGACGACATGGCCGCCGCGGCAGATTCAAACGGAGTCGCGATACGCGATGTCGCTCTCGATGCGCTTGCCTGAGATTGCGTGAAAACGACGCCGCTTTCCATTCCGCTTTCCATTCCTGGTCTTGCTCCCGTGCGGGAATGTCTTGTTGCCGCCACGATCCGCAGTCGGATGCGCGGTCTGCTCGGCCGCGACGGGCTCCCGGAGGGAACGGTAATGGCGTTTCCAGGCTGTCGGCTCCTGCACACCGTTGGAATGCGTTTCGCGCTCGACATTGTATTTCTCGACGCGTCTTGCCGCGTGGTCCGCGCGTTTGAGAACGTCCGTCCCGGCAGACTGTTCATTTGGGGCGGTCTGGGCGCGCGGACCGCGGTCGAGGCCCGGACCGGCTGGCTTCTGCGCAACGCGGATCCTTTGGCCGGTTCGCGATGATGCGGTTCGACCTCGTTGTCGCCGAGTTTTAGCCGTGCCGTGCGCGGCGTGGCCGCCGCGCCGTCGTCGGCGCCGAATCTGCCCGCTACGTATGCCCGGCTTCTCGGTCGCCGTTTCCGCACGTCCTACTTCGACCAGATCCGCCGGTGGTGCGACGCGCACGGCGTGGCCCTCACGGGGCACCTGATCGACGAGAACGGCCTGTCGGGATCGAGCTGGCTCAACGGCGATCCGATGCTCTGCCTGCGCGGCGAGACCATTCCCGGCATGGACGAAATCGGTACCGCGTTCGATCCCGCCGGCAAGGCGAGCCGCCCGCCCGAATGGGTCACGTTCAACTTGGCGCGTCAGGCGATCCTGTACAACGGGCGCGGCGGCATGGCGGAGCTGTTCGCCTGCGGACCCGGCGATCTCCCGCCCGCCGCGCTTCGCCAGATGCTCTGGATGTGCGCCTTCCACGGAATCGACCGCTACGTGACGTGCATGGACGTGATGGACGAGCGCGGCTTCGTGGAGAAGCACGGCTACGTTTCCGCCGCCGGTCCCGTCCATCCGTGGTATGAGCGCCACGCGCGGATTCTCGCGGACGAGGCGCGTTGCGCCGCCGCATTCGCCGCAAAGCGCGTGTCCGGGCGCGAAGTCGGCGTCCGCTACCCCGACCGCGCGGCCGCGGCGGCCGCGTTCACTCGCGGCGCGCCGCTCCCGGACGCGCTGGCGCTCCTCGGCGCGCTGGAGACGCGCCAGTTCGTCCCGCGTTTCGTGCGCGAGGACGAGCCGTGCGACCTCCCGCTCGTCTTCGTCTGCCGCGCCGACGGCCTCTTCGACGAGGAGAAAACCGGCGCGACGGGACTCGACGCCGAGGGTGCGGTGGCGCTCTGCCGCGAGCGCCTTCCGGCGACGTTCCGAGTCTTCGAGGCCGACGGCGCGACCGAGGCCGACGCGCTTCTCGCGCGGACCTGCGAGGATGGCGCGAGCGCCGTCGTGAACATGCGCCCGTTCGCGACACGGCGAAGCGCGCCGGCCTTGCGTTCCGGCTCTGCTCGTGGGGCTTCCGCCCGCGCGAAGCCTTGGAAGCGCTGGGGCCCGTCCTCGACGCCCCGGGGGAGCTCCTGGCGCTGTTTCCGGACGCCGGCGCCGCGGACGCGTGAAGCGCGGCCGGTTCAACCCTCGAGGTTTTCGAAGAACTCGCGCAGCGGTCCGAGCAGGACGGGCTTGAGCAGAACGCCGGCGAAGTTCTTCGCCGTCTGCGATTTGAGGATTTCGACGTCGGCCGTCACGGCGCAGACGCGCGTTCCGGCGAGCGCCGGATCGGAACGCACCGCCTCCGCGAGTCCGGCGCCGCCCGTTCCGGGCATCCAGAGATCGGTGAGGACGAGCGCGTAGCGGGCGGCGGCGCCTTCCGCGGCGGCCGCGCGCAGTTTTTGCAGCGCCTCGTCGGCCGATTGCGCGGTTTCGACGCGCCCGAGGCCGAGCTTCCGGCACATTTTCGAAAGCACGAGGAGATTGATGCGGATGTCGTCCACGAGGAGGATGCGGCGCCCGGCCCAATCTTCGATCCGCGAGCGGCCGCCGGCGCGGCCGTTTCCGCCGTCCGGCCCGGGCCTTCCGGCGCCTTCGGCGCGCGCGGAAGCGTCCTCGAACTCCACGCCGGAAAGCGCCGCCGTGAACACGCTGCCCTTGCCCGGTTCGCTCTCGATGCGGAGCGTTCCGCCCATCCGCGCGATCAACTGCTTGCAAATCGCCAGGCCGAGACCGGTGCCGCGCCCGCTCTGGCGGTCGAGCTGGACGAACGGGCTCCCGAGGCGCCCGATTTCCTCCGCCGGAATGCCGCAACCGGTGTCCGCGACCGAGATGTCGAGGCGGTCCGCGCCGACGCGCGCGATGCGCACGCGAACGCCGCCGCGTTCGGTGAACTTCATCGCGTTGCCCAGGAAGTTGAAAATCACCTGCCGCAGGCGGTGCGGATCGACGAGGATCCGGGGCAGGTCCGGATCGGAATCGACGCCGAGCTCGAGCCCGCGCTCGCGCGCTTTCTGGGCGAAGACCGGAAGCGTCCCGTTCGCGAGCGCGGCGGCGTCGCACCAGACCGGCTTGAAAACCATCTTCCCGGCTTCCAGTTTCGAGAGGTCCAGTACGTCGTTGACGAGCTGCATCAGCATTTCGCCGCTCGACGAAATGCCGTCGAGGCACTGGACGCGCTCCTCCTCGCTTTCGGCGCCGAGTTTCAGGATCTGGGAAAAGCCGATGATCGCGTTGAGCGGCGTCCGGATGTCGTGCGACACCGTCGAAAAGAAGTAGTTGCGGGCCTTCTCGGAAGCGACGGCGGCGTCGCGCTCGCGCTCCAGCCGCTCCTTCTCCTCCGTGGCGTGGCGCTTCAGCGCCGCCGCCGCCGCGTTGGCGTTGTCGGAAATCGACGCGAATTCCTCGCACGACCTGCAGTCCACGACGCGGGCGAAATCGCCGGCGGCGATGCTCTTGAGGGCGTCGTCGATCCCCACGACGTCGTCCGTGACGATCCGCTTCAGCACGAAATGGAAGCAGACCACGAAAAGCACCGCGACCGGAAGGCCGGCGGCGAGGAGCGTCTGGAGCATCTTTTCGCGCGCGGCGAAGATTTCCGACGCGGGCTGGACGACGAGGACCGGGAATTCGCCGGCCATGTCGTACCAGCCGAACGACGGTACGCCGTGCATCGAAAAACGGAACAGCTCGCGCATCCCGCCGTCGCCGGAAAACCGCTCGCCGCGGTTTTCCGGGAAATCGGAAAGTCCGGTGCCGAGGAGGCCGGAAAGGCGTTTCGGGGCGCTGACGATCGTGCCGTCCGGCGTCGCGACGATCATGTAGCCGCCGATGCCCACGGGCGTCGTCTCCGTCACGCCGGCGGCGCGCGAAACGAGGCTCCTCCGGAACGCCTCCTCGTCGAGCGCGACCTGCAGGAAGCCGCCGCCCGGCAGCGACACGCCGGCGTACCGCATCACGTCGCCGCCGTTCGCCTTCGGCCGCAGGCGCTGCGCGAATTCGGTTTCGCCGTGCAGCAGGCGGAGGAATTCGGCCGACTGCTCGCCGGAATCCATGCGGTAGAACTTGTCGGCCGGAACCGTGGTCGCGACGATGACGCCGTTGGTGTCGATCACGTGCACTTCGGTCACCGCGAAGGCGTCGCGCTTGGCGCGCGCGAGCTCGTCCGTCGCCGTGGTGGCGTCGATCCCCGTCGCGACGAGTCCGGCCACCGAGATGAGGCTCTTGTCCGCCATGCGCGAAATCGTGGCGGCCATGTCGGCGCAGGCGCGCGCCGCGAGCTCGCGCGCCTCGCCGAAGGCCCTCCGGGACTCCACGGCCCAGACCGCGCAGAACAGGACGAAGAACAGGGCCACCGACGAGAGGCCCAGTGCGAGCTGGAGTTTTCTTGTGAGTTTCATGTGCCGGGCAGGTTGCGCCGCCGTTCCGGAAAAACGCACTAGGCCGGGAATTATACCCGAAGCGGTCCGGGTGTCAATCAAGTTTCCGCGCCCGCACGGATTCCAAACCAGCGGCCCGGCGCAGCGCCCCATTCCGCGCCGGATCAGGCGACGGCAAGCCCTCCCGTCGCGTTCGGCTCCTTCGCAGAGCTTGGCTATCCGCACTACGCGGGGGCGCTGACGTGGCGCGCGACCGTCGCGGCGCCTTCGGGCGGCGCCGGCTGGCGTCTGCGCGCCGACACCGGAGGCGCGGTTGCGTCCGCGCGCTTTTGCGGCGTCGAACTCGGCGTCCGCGCCTGGGCGCCGTTCGAGTGGGACGTTCCACCCGAGCTCGCCGGGCAAGCCGGCGAACTCGAAATCACGGTGTTTTCTTCCGCGCAGCCGATGTTCGGGCCCTACGACGCGCCCGGCGCTGCGTGGGACTGCCGCCTCTGGTTCGGCGACCACGCGCCCGGCGCCGCGTGCGGGCTCTTTCGAGCGGAGTGGATTCGGCGCTGACCGCGACTATGCCGGGTTGAACCGGCTTTTGGGCTGCTTGCAGCGCGGGCAGTGCCAGTCGTCCGGCAGCTCCTCGAACGGCGTTCCCGCGCAATTCCCTGCGTCGGGTCGCCGACTTCCGGGTCGTAAACGTATCCGCAGACGGAGCAGACGTATTTGCCCGAGGCCGTATTGAACCTAAATGTCGCAGTTGAA
>DJYI01000014.1 GCA_002448475.1 Verrucomicrobia bacterium UBA6982 | reverse complement strand
TTGCGTTCCGTTGCATGGACAGTTTTTGGTCGCGCCCAGCGGCGGCGCAGAGATTCCAAATTGCGGCGCCGTGGTAGAACGTATTGAACGGACCGCCACGTTCCGCTATCATCGGGCCCCGCGCCCTCCACGACGCACCCGTCGTTTCCTTCATGAAACCGAAGGCAATCCATGAACAAGTCCGCCTCCCTCGCCATCGCCGCATTTGCGGCTTCCGCCGCCAGACTCTGTCTGGCCGACGCGCCCGTTTTCGCCGCGCCGTTCACCGCCCACGCCGTGCTGCAGCGCGACTGCGCGCTGCCCGTCTGGGGGACGGCCCAACCCGGCTCCGCGGTGACCGTGGCGCTCGACGACCAGCGGCTTTCCGCAACCGCCGACAAGCAGTCGGGCCGATGGCAGGTGACGTTCCCAGCGCAGCGCGAGCCGGGTCTCGGCCACACGCTTCGCGCGACCGGGCCTGACGGCGAGTCCACGACCCTCGAAGACATCGCCATCGGCGACGTGTGGCTCTGCTCGGGGCAGTCCAACATGGACATGAACTACGGCTGGCGCCTCACACGTGGCAGGGAGGACATCGAAAGCGCGGACGATCCGTTGATGCGGCTCTTCGACGACCACAACGCCGCCGCCCTCGCGCCATGCGACCGTCTCCAGCATCCGTCGTCATGGACGCGTTCCGACTTTGCGCACTCCAAGACCTTTTCGGCCTGCGGATGGTTCTTCGGGCAGGCGCTCCGCAAGGCGTTGCCAGACGTTCCCATCGGCCTTGTCGAGGCGTCCTGGTCGGGTTCTCCGATCAAGACGTGGATTTCGCGGGAAGCCTACCGGGGAATCAGTCCGGAACTGGCCGAGGAGCACGACCGCTCCGTGGCCGGCGCGGCGAAGACCGCGAGCGAGTTCGAGGCCGCGGGCGGCAAGGAGGGGCTGGCGGAGCGCATCGCGCTTTGGGAGACCGAGTGCAGGGCGAGGGGCGACATCGCCGCGGAAGGGGCCGACTACGACGACTCCGCATGGAAGACGGTCTCGCTTCCCGCTCCCTTCGAGAAGCACATCGACAAGGATTTCGACGGTTGCGTGTGGTATCGTCGCGCCATCGATCTCTCGGCCGCCCAGGCGGCGGGCGAGGCGACGCTGAACCTCGGCATCATCGACGACGAGGACATCGCATGGGTCAACGGCGCGAAGGTGGGGTCGAGCGCCAGCTACGACGTGCTGCGCTCCTACAAGGTTCCGGCCGGAACGCTCCGCGAGGGGCGCAACGTCATCGCCGTGAAGGTCATCGACTGGAGGATCGGGGGCGGCGTCATTTCAAACCCCGAGAAACTGACGCTCGCGCTCGCCGACGGATCAGCCGTGCCCCTGGCCGGCGAGTGGCGATACGAGGAATTCCGGTTCGACCCCAAGCCGAAAGACGGTTCGGTGAATTGCTGGACCCCCTCCGCGTGCTACAACGCCATGCTGCACCCGCTGTTCCCGATGGCGCTCAAGGGCGCCATCTGGTATCAGGGCTGCTCCGACGTCGGGGGCGGCGGCGCCATCTACGAGAAGAAGTTCCGCGCGATGGCCGCCGACTGGCGCGCGCACTTCACGCATCCGGACGGCATGCCCATCTACCTCGTCCAGCTCGCCGCCTTCAAACAAACCCATGAAGCGCCCTTCGACAGCAAATGGGCGGAGATGCGCTGGGCGCAGACGAGGCTTGGCGAAACGCTCGTCCGGTCGGGCACGGCGGTCGCGATCGACGTCGGCGACCACGCCGACATCCATCCGAAGGACAAGAAGACCGTCGGCGAGCGCCTCGCCCGTCTGGCGCTTGCCCGCGCCTACGGACTCGACGGCGTGGTGGAGGCGGGGCCGATTCCCCAGGCGGCGACGCTTGGCGGCGGAACCGTTTCCGTCACGTTCAGGAACGCCAGCGGGCTTTCGACCTCGGACGGCGGCGCGGTTTCCGGATTCCAGCTCGTAGCCGCCGACGGCCGGGCCGTCTGGGCCGACGCCACCCTGTCGGGAGAGACCGTTTCCGTCGCGGTGCCCGAAGGCTTCGCCCCCGTGAAAGTCCGCTTCGCATGGGACGACTACCCCGTTTGCAATCTCGTGAACGGCGAAGGGCTGCCCTGCGGCCCGTTCGAGCTGGCACTTCACTGACGAAGATGGCCGCGGCCATTCTCTACGTAAATTTCAACGAGTGCGCGGCGGCTGGGCTGTTTCGGCGCCGGCTCGACGGCATCCGGCGCTACGCGAAGGCGCGCGGCGTCGAGGTCGCGACGCTCGGGCGGAGCGACTGCTCCATCGAGGAGGTGCCGGCGGCGCTGGCCCGTTTGCGGCCCCTGGGATGCGCCGTCGAGCCCCCGTTTCTCCGTCCGGGCCTTTTCCGAGGGTTCCCGTCCGTCTATTTCGACATGCCGCGCATGCCCAAGTGGCGCGGCGTAAAGGCGTCCGTCCATTGCGACGAGGCCGCCGTGGCCGAGGCCGCATACCGCGAACTGGCGGCCGGGATGCCGCCTGTCTTCGCGGTCGTTTCCCAGTGGATGTTCTTCCATACGTGGCCGGACGAACGGATTGCCGCCTTCCGCGACTGCTGCCGGAAGGACGGGAAGGCCTGCCTCGTGTTTGACGTCGGACGCGGTGAAACGGAAGAGGAATTCAGCCGTCGCCTGGAGCCTTGGGTGGCCGCCCTTCCGCGCCGCTGCGCGATTTTTGCCGTCAACGACGCCATCGCCGTTGACGTGGCCAAGGCCCTCCACGCCGCCCGCCGCTCCATGCCCCACGACGCGACGCTCGTCGGCGCCAATGCCTCCGATCCGAAAGATGGCGCCGCTTCCGCGGAAATCTCCTCCGTGCGCATCGACTTTGAGCTGTCGGGCTATCTTGCCGCAAGGGCGCTGCTGGCGCGCTGCGCCGCAGGGAAACATCGCGCGAGGCGCGAGGCGGCGCCAGCCTCCTTCGGTCCCCTGCTCGTGGAACGCCGGAAATCGACGCGGGGGCATCGATGGAGCAAGCCGTTCGTCTTGGAGGCCGTGGACATGATCCGACGCGAGGCTTGCGATGGACTCGCCGCCGCGGATGTCATCAGGCGCAGCGGCGTGACGAAGAGCCTTTTCACGCTGCGGTTCCGCGAGGCCATGGGCCATTCCGTCCGCGCGGAAATCGAGCAGGTGCGCCTTGCGCGCGTCTTGACGTTGCTGGCCGAGACCGACACGCCGCTCGGAGTCGTCGCCGACATGTGCGGCTTCGGCTCGGAAGTGGAGCTGCGCCAGATTTTCCGCAAGCGGGTCAGGACCTCGATGAAGGAATGGCGCGCCCTGCACAGGTAGGCAAAAAAGTCCCCGTCGAGCGCGAGTCGCTGGAGTCAATCAACAGGATGGAGGATTCGCCATTGGACAAAGCTCTTGCCCCGAACGGGAAAATGGATGAGATTTGGAAGTAATTCCATTGAAAATTTCCCGTTCGGGATAAAATATCGGCAAAGTTTGTCGATGTACACAGTTTTATCCCAATCGGGAAAATTTTGCTTGCTTTCCAAACGCTGTTTTGCTAGAGTCACTTCCGCTTGAGGATTCCAATGACCACTATCGAAAACACCCGCGATATTGCGCTTGCCGTCAGAAAGGTCAGGAAGGCGCAGAAGATCACCCAGACGGAACTGGCGCAACTGTCAAGCGTCGGTCTGCGCTTTGTATGCGACGTGGAGCGCGGCAAAGAATCCGTTCACGCCGGGAAGCTCCTTGCCGTTCTAGCCACTCTGGGCATTGCCGTGAAACTCGACATTCCGGAGTAGCGCAGCCATGCACGAAGCGCTGAAAGTGTATTTGAAGGGGTGTCTCGTCGGATGGCTTTCGCACGAGACGCGCGGCGACTCGTATTCCTTCCGCTACGACGCCAGGTATCTCGAAGCCCCGAGGGAAGGGCCGCTTTCCTTTTCGCTTCCGCTCATGCCGGAGGCGTTCGACGCGGAGCGCACATACGGCTTCTTCGCGAATCTTCTGCCCCCGCTTGTCGTGCGGACGAAACTCGGAGCGTCGCTTCACCTCTCCCGAAATAACGTCTTTGGTTTTCTCCGCGCCCTGGGACGGGACTGTGCCGGGGCCGTCGCCCTCTACCCGGAAGGCGTCTCGCCGCCATCCGACGAAGAGGAGCGTTTTAGGGAACTGTCGGACGAGGAGGCGCTCTCCATCCTTCAATCGCTCAGGCGCCGCCCGCTTTACGCGGAAGGCGAATCGGGATACCGCTATTCTGGCGCTGGGGCGCAGGACAAGCTCATCGCCCGCCTGTCCGGAGACCGGGTCGTCCTCCCGCTTTACGGAACGCCGTCCACGCACATCATCAAGCCGGCGGCCCCTGACTTCGAGGATTCCGTCCAGAACGAGTTCTTCTGCCAAAGGCTGGCTGGCGCCGTCGGCCTGAACGCCGCAAATTGCCGGATTCTCACTTTGCGCGGAATTCCGCATTACGTTTCGGAACGATATGACAGGACGCTTGTTGCAGGGAAGCCGGAGCGGCTGCACCAGGAGGATTTCTGCCAGATTCTATCCGTGGATCCTGAGCGGAAATACGAAGGCGACGGCGGCCCGACCGCACCGCAGTGCTTCAGCGCGCTGCGACGGATGCGGGCAGCCGCGCGCGACCAGCTTTCCTTCCTTGACGCCATTCTCTTCAACGTCTTGATCGGGAATGCCGACGCACATGCGAAGAACTACTCCGTGGTTTATGGAAAACCGGGGCGACCGTCGTTCGCACCGCTCTACGATCTGGTCTGCACGGCGGTATATCCCGAACTCTCGCGCGAATACGCAATGAAAATCGGCGAAGACGCCGCGTTCGATTCGGTCTCGCGGACCAGTTTCGTGGAAATGGCCATCCTTTTCCATGTCTCGCGCAAACTGGTGCTTGGGCGGCTTGACGATCTCGCGGAGCGAATCGTCCCCGCTGCGGCCAGGCTTGCGGAGACGTTCGGCAAGGAGCATCCAAGCGGCATCTACGGCAAGATCGTCGCAATCATCAAAGAACGGGTCGCGAAACTTGCAGGCTGAAAAGGCCGGAGGATTCGCAACGTCCCCCCCCAAAAAAACTTTGGCCAAAACCATCGGTAGTTTCGGTGCGAAGTGGTATCATGGTTCGCGACACGCGGCGATGGCGCCCATGGTGGGCGTCCCCTGCGCATCGTGCACAGACCATGAACGGCTCGAAAAACGGATTCTGTCTCGACTTGGCGTTCGCGGCGATGGCCGCCGCGCTTCCGGCCTTTGCCGCGCCCGACATCCGCTTCCGCGAGGAGGCGCATCCCGAGCTCGATGCGGTCCGCACGTGGGCCGAAATTACGACCGGCGCCGACAAGGACGAGCTGAACGGCATCGACTTCAAGTTCGCCCCGGAGCCGGTTGGCCCGGAGGGCGGCTGGTCGATGCCGGCGCACTGGCCGCTCTTCGCTCGCCGCCGCCCGCAGTTCGAACCGGGGAGGACGTTCGACGGCTCGTGGGGCGCCGATCCCTGCCCGGTGATTGCGGAGCATGGCGACGGCCGATGGACGATGTGGCTCGCGGACGTTTCGCGCGACTACTCCGACATGGCGTATGCCCACGTGACGGAGCGCGACGGCGCGGTGGAGGTGCGAATCGGATTCGCCTCGAAGGGCTACGTCCGCAAGGGCGCGCCGCAGAAGTCCGGCGACGTCTGGGTCCTGCGCGGAACGGGCGGCGTCGAGGGCGCCTACGCCGCCATCCCTCGCTGGTACGAGGCCGTCGGCCAGCGCCCGCCCGAAGGCTGCGACCGCGCCGCGATGAGGGCCCGCGTCGTCTATTCCACCGGCATGAAGGGGCCCGTCGAGCAGCACAAGCGGAAAGGGCTGGGAAAGGGGGAATACGACGGCGGCTTCGCGGCGAAGCGCGAGGTTCTCCCCGCCCTTGCGGCGCTCGGCGCGAATACGGTCTGGGTGCGGCCCGTGAACGGCGGCTGCAATCCCGACGACTACTACCGCATCGACCCGGAGGCCGGGACGCCCGACGACTTCCGCGACTACGTCGCCCGCGCGCACTCCGCCGGGCTGGCGGTCTGGCACGACGCCGTGGCGCATGGCGGATCCAGCCATTTCCAGCGCTTCAAGGACCATCCCGAATGGCTGACCTACAGGAAGGACGGCAAGCCGACGTGGACCTACTGGTGCGCCGACTTCAACTGGCCTACGTGGATCGACTACATGTCGAAATACGTGGAGGACTACACGCGCGACTACGCCCTGGACGGCTGGCGCATGGACGTGCCCTACGGTTCGCGCGGGGACAACTGGAGCCGCGACATCCCCTACGCCCGCGCGAGCTACGCCTCGTGGCAGGGCGGCCTCAACCAGCAGCGCGGCATGCGGGCGGGCGCGCGGCGCGCAAACCCCTCGGCCGTGACGCTCGCCGAGTCGCTCTGCAACGCGCACGGCGCGACGGCAGACGCCATCTACGACATTGCGCTCTGCTACCGGGTGCTTTACGACGCGCCGTTCGCCGACACCGCGAAGTTCGTCGCCGACCTCCGCACGTGGCTGGACCAGCAGGCCCGCGCCGGATTCCCCGGCATCGTGCGGATGCGCTACATCGAAAGCCACGACACCCTCCGCGCCCTGAAAATGTATGGCCAGCAGTCGCGGAACCTCCTTTTCGCCCTGACGGCCTTCCTCCCCGGCATGCCCATGATCTACGAGGAGGGCGAGGACGGCTCGTTCGAGAACTGGCGGAACGTCCTCGCGTGGCGCGCGGCCAATCCGGCCCTTGTGCGCGGCGGCGTCGAGTGGATCGGCGACGCCCCGGACGGCGTCCTGGCGTTTGTCCGGCGGGAGAACGGCGGGGAAGTCGCGGTCGCGCTCAACTTCAACGCGGATCCCGTTCCATTCCTCGGCGAGACGCTGCCGCCGGTTTCCTGGCGGCTCTTCGGCGCCACGCCGCCGCCCCGCCAGGAGCCGTTTGTCTTCCACCCCGCGCAGGGGGAACTTGCCGTGGAGAGGAGCGTCGAGCCGGACGGGCGGCGCCTCTACCGCTTCCGCAACGGCGAACGCTGGTTCGTGAAGGCCGCGGACGGCAACTACGAGTCGCCGTGGATCGTGCGGCATCCGACCTTCGAAACGGTCGAGGGGTTCGTTTACCGGACGCCCGTCGAGGGCGCCGTCCGCTTCGACTCCCTCGCGCATCCGCTTGGCTTCGGCGGCGATGGCGGCGCGCTCGTCGGCGCGATTTCCGGCGGCGAGGCCGCCGCGCTTTCCGGCTTCCACCCCGCCGCCCGCGTCAAGGTGCTGGACCGCGTCGGCGACGACCCTGTCCTGGCCGTGTCGGTTGAAGGGCCGGAGGGCGAGCGCGTGGAGCGCATGACGGCGGCCGCGATCGACCTCGAAACCGTCGCGACCGGCGACGCGCGGCTCTGCGGCGACTTCTGCGGATGGGTCTTCGAGGACGGCGGCCTCACGGTGCGCGTGAACCGCCACGGCGTGCTGACGGGCGTCTGGCGCGACGGCCGCAAGCAGTGCGGCCGCGTCGAACTCTGCGCCGAAAAAGGGGAGGGCTGGCGGCGCAAGGTCGTCCGCCAGGGCTGGGACGCCGACACCGAACTCGCCTTCTCGCGCGACGCCGACGGCGGCCTGCGCCTGCGCTTCACGGGCCAGACACGCCATTCCAGCCGTCAGGAGGAGGCGCGATACCAGGCGCCCATCGACTTTATTTCGACCTTCTCGTTCGCCCCCGACGGCTCCTTCGTTTACGAGACGGAGTTCGTCCCCGACCCGAAGCGCGTCGTGGAGGCCGGGACGCCCTTCTGGATCGAATCCGAGGACGCCGAAGGCGCCGTGACGCGCGAGCCTTTCACCGCCGCCGGCAAAATCCGCCGCGAGTTTGCGGCCGACACCCTTTCCACAAACACCCCAACCAAGGAGTAAACACAAATGAACGCAACGACCAACGCAACCGACGCCGGGACCCGCAAGGTTCTCGCAATCGCATCGCTGGCGGCGCTCCTCGCGCTACCCGCGACCCGACTCGCCGCCGCCGACCTGACGGTGGACTCGCCGATGACCGTCACGACGGACAACACATACGACAACGTCTCTGTGAGCAACGTCCTGACAATCGCCAGTCCCGGAAAAATCACGGCCAACACCTCGGTCGCCATCGGCGATTCCGGGCGAATCGCCATCACGGAACAAGGCTCGTTCGTCGTGCCAAGATCGGGTAGTGTGACTGTCTCCGGCCGCTTCGCCACCCCCGCCATCACCCTGACCGGGAACCTCTGGGACAAGGTGTTCCCCTACTACATGACGGTGACTGACGCCGCCGAGACCGACGATACCGAAATCAATTTCATGCGGCTTGAAGGCGCGTTCAACACGTTCCCAGCCCTGTTTGAAATGCGAAACGACAATGCCAAGCCCGCTGTCGTGACCTTCGCCGGAGGCTCGCTCTCCCCAGTGAACTCCAGCACAACTGGATTCTATCTTCCCAACGCAGGGACGAAGATTATCCTTCGCGGCGAAAACGGGAAAACGATACGCCTGCTGTTCAACAGCTGGAACCAAAAATCCATTTGGCATCTGCCGTATTCGCCCAATAAAGGCACGATCCAGACGGAAGGTGCTAGCGACGTTATTATCGACGGCCGCGAGCGCGCGACATACGGCGGCACGGTTTCCTTCAACGCCCCCTATGACGATCCGCGCCTCGTCTGGAACCACACGGGCGACTTCGTTTTCACGAACGCCATGGTCAAGACGACCGTTGACAACGCGCTTCCCTACTCGGAAACGGCGGCGCGCACGCTCCGCTTCGGTCTGCACAAGGACAAGACGCCGACCGCGACCGAATACAGCGGCATCGACCTCAACGGCCATTCGTCCAAGGTCGGCAACCTCCTGATGGGCGACAACACGTTTGTCACGAATTCGGCCGCAACTGCCGCGACGCTCGTCTTCGGCGCGGATGGACTCCATTCCTCGTTCTCCGGAATGGTCGCCAAGGGCGTTCGCATCACCAAGGCCGCAGGGGCGGGAACGCTGACGGTCGGCGATGTCGTTGGCGGAACGTGGGGGAGCGAGGTGACGCCGACGAACGATCCTGCGCTCTTCCGCGAGGCCACGTCAACGGTCGGGAACATCTGGCCGCAGCTGCTCGCCGGACTGAACCTCCTCGAACCGCAAACGGTCGATGTTTCCGGTTCGCTGGAACTGGTCGCTGATGCCGGCGAAACGAACGTGGCGCAAAACGTATCGTTTTCCGGCGCGGGAACGCTGCGCAAGAGCGGCGCTGGAGTGGCTCGCGTCGAAGGCGCGGAGATCCTTCCCGCGTCGCTCGATGTCGCCGCCGGAACGCTGGCTGTCTGTGGCCGCGGCAACACCGACAAGTACTACCGCTTCTCCTTTGACTTCTCCAATCTCAGCGGCGACAAAGCCGACCTCGGCAAGATTGGCCTCTTCGACAAGGATGGCAACTGGGTCGCGAAGGGGCTTGCGTTCGCCGGGCAGGGGCTTGCCGCCAGCGCCCTTTCGGCCGGAACGTTCACGTTTTCGGATGGCATATCCTATTCGACAACAGGGACTTACTCCGAAAGTCCGCTGGCGATTTTCAACACCGCACACAACAAATACGCGCTGGCGATTCAGAATCTGAAATCATACAAGTCGGATTGTCAAACATCCATTTTCACCCTTACGGCCCGCCTTGCCGACGATGCGAATCCGGTCTGCTGGTTCACCACCTACCGGCAGGGCGACCAGCCGGCGAAGATGATCACGGTCGAATCCAGCCCCGACGGCGTTTCCGGCTGGCGCACCGTCTCCTCGTTCGCGGAGGCCACCACCTACAACGGCGCCTACTACACCTGGGCGAACGACCGCTCCGGCGGGTCTGCGGCCGTGACCATCAGCGGAAACGCCAAGCCGCTCTGGACAGGCGCCCCGTTTGCCGTGGCGTCTTCCGGCGACGCGCCGGCGGCGACGGTCGCGAACGTCGCCGCGAAGGTCGCGGCCGGCGCGACGCTCGACCTTGCCGCCGCCCCCGGCGTGTCGGTGAACGCCATCGAGGTCGATTGGACGAGCCTCGGCGGCACGATTCGCGGCCTCGCCATCCCGGCGAACGGGACGCTCGCGCTTGTGAACGTTCCCGCCGGGACCGATGTCTATGGAACGCCGCTGCTCGCGCTCGACGGCGCCACCGGAGCGGCGAATTTCAAGAACTGGGCCGTGACCGTCAACGGCAGGGCCAAGGACTGCCGCATCCAGCTCGACGCCAACGGCGCCCTGACGCTTGGCGCACAGGCCACGGTGATCACCCTTCGGTAGCGGATGGACACAAGCGCGTTCGATGTCATCGTCGCCGGTGGCGGACCGGCCGGAGTCTCCGCCGCAGTGGCGGCGGCGCGCGGCGGGCCGTGGAAGGGCTTCCGCGTCATCGCCACGGCGGAGCAGATCGGCCACCGCGACGCGCGCCGCATCCACGGGCGCTACACCGTCACGAAGGAGGACATCGAGCGCGGCGCGACCTTCCCCGACGCCGTCACGACCTCGCGCTTCGGCATCGACATCCACGGCATCGACAAAAAGATGAACGACGCCAAGTCGCACTCCAACTTCCGCGCCATGCCGATCTGCCTCAACGTGGGGCAGGGGGTCGGCGTTGCCGCAGCCTTGGCCGCCAAGCGGGGAATCCTCCCCCGCGACCTTCCCGCCGCCGCCATCCAGACCGAACTACGTCGCCAGGGCGTCGAGCCGTAAGGGAGTGGGAGGAAAGTCGCTTCCTGCATACAAATTTCAAAAGTATATGCAGAAACGAGTTGCTTTTCTGCATATAATCTACTAGAATTGATGCAGAAAGACAACCTGTTTTGGAGATTGCGACCCCATGCATGTTTTTGACTACTCGTTTTTGAAGGATTCCCTGCTGCCAGCGCAACTTGTCACTCTGGCAGCCAACATCGCATCGCTGAAAACGATGTCCGCGTTACGCCGGAGGGAAAACCCCGTTGCGTTCCGCGAACTCGAAACGATGGCGAAGATCGAATCCGTTAAGGCATCCAACGCCATGGAGGGCATTGTCACCACGGACGACCGAATCCGCGCCATTGTCGTCGGCGGGGCGATTCCGCTCAACCACACGGAGGCGGAGATCGCCGGATACCGCGATGTACTGGAGGAAATCCACGTCCATCACGCAGCCCACGACTTCCGCGAAAGTGACATCCGCGCATTCCATGCCAGAATGATGCGGTTGGCAGACCCGGCATCCGACGGTTCGTGGAAACAGGATGACAACGTTATCGCGGAACGCATGCCGGATGGCCGCCGCGTCGTCCGCTTTCAGCCGACAAGCGCTGCGGAAACCCCCGAAACCATGCGGCAGCTGGTCCTGGCATACGCCGAGGCGCGCGATGACGCTTCCATCAACAAGCTGCTGCTCATCCCTTGCGTGATTCTCGATTTCCTGTGCGTCCACCCCTTCCGCGACGGGAATGGGCGCCTGAGCCGTCTGCTGACGCTGCTGCTGCTCTACCGCAACGGTTTTGACGCCGGCAAATACGTCTCCTTCGAGGGAGCCGTGAACGACCGGAAACTCGACTACTACGCCGCGCTGAAGGAGTCGTCCGTCGGCTGGGATGAAAATGCGCCCAGATATTTCCCGTTTGTGATCGATTTCCTCACCACGCTCTACGCATGCTATAGCGAGCTGGACAAGCGCTTCGCGTCTGTCGAGGCGAAGCGGACCACGAAGAAGTCTCGGATCGAACATGTGATCATGGAGGCGTTTACCCCGCTTTCAAAGGCGGACCTCTGCCGGATCCTGCCGGATGTGAGTCCTACGACCATCGAAGCCGTTCTCGGAAAAATGGTGCGCAATGGCAGCATCCGCCGCATCGGCGAGGGCCGTTCTTCACGATACCTGAAGACATGAAGACTTGATGGAACGATGAAAACTCTTGCGTCCCTTTGCATAATTCTCGGCGTTCTTTGCGTTGGATCCACTTGGGCATCTGAAAACGCGCCCTTCGCCCTGCGCCCGCCGCGAATGGATGGACGAGGCTTGGCGGCTACAGGTGGGGAGAGTCGCGGGACAATCTTCATTGTTCACAAATGACAATTCTTCACAAATCGCAAATGTCAATTCTGCGCCGCCGGTGGTGCCGGAAGACACGCCGGACTTCACCATCGACCGCGGGGCGGGGAGCGTCCGCGTCGCGACGCCGCGCACGTGCGGCGTATTCGCCGAAGGCGGCGCGCACGAAGCCGGGGCGCTGCTAGTGGAATGTCTCTGCGTTGAAAACAACCCCGCAACGGTATTCGCAACATCACTCGATGGCGTTCCGCTCGAAACCTCTTCGCGCATCCTCATCACGCATCTTACCGACGCGCAGGCGGAAGGGAACGTCTTCGCCGACCGCGCGCGGAGCATCCTGCTCAAATGGGGCAAGGGCCGGACGCTCGTCCGCACCGGCGCCGCCCGCGTGTCGCTGGCGCTGGACCATCCCGAATCATACGAAGTCTGGGGCCTCGCCACAGACGGCACACGCATGGAGAGAATCGAAGCCGCCTCCGAAAACGATCGCCTGTCGTTTACTGCCGACGTCGATTCCGGGCGCGGCGCGCGGATGTTCTACGAAATTTGGAGGAAGCCATGAACAAAAGAACGAACACGATGAAGCAAATCGCCGTCTGGGTCGCTGCACCGGCACTTTTGATTCCGTCTGCCGCTCGCGCAAACGGTTTCGCCGACGTCACGGAAAAGCCGGAACTTACATTCGGCGTCGTAAGCGACCCGCACATGGGTGACAAGGCCGAAGCACCGGCATTTCTTGAAAACGCGCTCCGCCGTCTGGCGGAAGCGGGCGTGGACGCCGTGGTTTGCCCAGGCGACATCGCCCATTCGGGGCTGATTTCAGAAATGGAGATGTTCGCGGAGATCTGGAACCGAGTGTTCCCCGGCGGTCGCGGGCCGGATGGCGGAACGGTCGAACTGTTGCTTGTCACCGGCAACCACGACATCGACGCATGGGGAGGCCGCTGGAACGGCTTCACCGAGGAAGAACTCGCGGCGAAGCGCTTCTTCCACGGGGACAACCCCGAAAAGACGTGGCGCCGTCTCTTTGGACAGGAGTGGTCGCCTGTCTGGCGGCGCGAGGTCAAGGGCTTTACCTTTCTTGGCGCGCAATGGCGGACCGTCGAGCCGCCCATCGAGGAGTTCGTCGCCAAGGTGGCACCGACGCTCGACCCGGACAAGCCGTTTTTCTACATCCAGCACGCCCATCCGGCCGGAACATGCCACGGCCCGTATTCCGACGGCGACGACAAAGGGGAGGCGCGCCGCGCCCTTGCGCCGTTCCCGAACGCCGTGGCCATCAGCGGGCATTCGCATTGCGCGCTCTCCGACGAGCGCGGCGTCTGGCAGGGGGCTTTCACTTCCATCGGCGCGGGCAGCACCCAGGCGCATCGCCTCCCCTACGAGCGCCCCGAATACGTCAACGCCTCCGCCGCGTGGCATTCGAGCTACAAGAAGAAAAGGATGGCGCCGCTGTCCAACGAGTGGGAGGGCAGGAACGTCGGCGGCGATTTTGAACTCGTCGAAGTTTTTGCCGACCGTCTCGTCGTCCACCGTCTGGCCGTCGCGTTTGACGAGCCTGTTGGTCCGGCGTGGATCGTCCCTCTGCCTGCGCGGGAAGGCGGACCGATCGACTTCGCGCGCCGCGCCGCATCGGGGACTCCGCCGCAGTTCCCGGCGGACGCCGACGTGCGCGCGGAGTTCTGCCCAGACGGGCACCCGCTCGAAGGTCCCGGCCATGTGGGGGAACCCTGCATCGCCGTGACGTTCCCGTGCGCGGAAAACGTCGGAGGCCATCGCGTCTTCGACTACGAAATCCGGGCGGAGGCGGAAGGCGCGGAGGCCGTCGTGCGGCGCATCATGGCACCGGGCTTCGCATTCCCGGAGAAATACGCGAATCTTCCCGGAACCTGCCTGTTCTCGCCGTCGGAACTGCCGGCTGGCGGGGCGATTCGCTTCATCGTCACTCCACGCGACTGTTTCGGCGGAAAGGGCCGGCCGCTCGCAATCGCGGCTTTTGCCGCCCGCGTGTCGCTGGCGCTGGACCATCCCGAATCCTGCGAAGTCTGGGGCCTCGCCACGGACGGCGCGCGCATGGAGCGCGTCCCCGCCGCCGCCGAAAACGGCCGCCTCTCGTTCACGGCCGAGGTGGATTCCGGGCGCGGCGCGCGGATGTTCTACGAAATCGCAAGGAAAAGCGACCCATGAAACGATTCGACGCGGATTTCAAAACGGCGGGCGGTTCGCATCGGTCTCGCATTCGCCGCCGCCTTTTGCTAGACATGTGCCTGCAGACGAATTGTGGCGCTACATCACTTTTCCCGCGACCTTCATTGCGCACCCGTCGTTTCCTTCATGAAAACGCTTGATTCCACCTTTCTTCCCTCCGGCCGCATCGCGGTCGGCGCCAACTACTGGGCGAGCCACGCCGCCACGCGGATGTGGCGCGAATGGGACCCCGCCGCCGTCGAGGCGGACCTGCGCGTCCTTGCGGACGCCGGAATCACAATCCTGCGCGTCTTCCCGAACTGGGCGGATTTCCAGCCCATCCACGCCTGCTTCCTTTCCGGCGACAACTGCCGCAAGGTCGCCGAGACGCGGATGTTCGACTCCGAGGAGCCCCTTCCCGACACGCCCTGTGGAAGGGCCGGCGTGGACGAGCGCATGATGGATCGCTTCGAGACCTTCTGCGACATGGCGGAGGCGCACGGCTTCCGCCTGATCGTGCCGCTCCTCACGGGCCAGATGACCTTCCGCAACTTCATCCCGCCGGCGCTCGCGAACCGCGATCTCTTCTCCGATCCCTACGCGCTGATGTGGGAGGGGCGCTACGTCGAGTGCCTTGTCACGCGCCTTAGGGCGAAGACGGCGATTGTCGCCTGGGAGAGCGGCAACGAATCGTGCGTCCTAGGCGAAGGCAACGGCCCCGCGACTTCCGAGTTCTGGCTCCGCTACATTCACCAGACGATCCGCTGCGCCGATCCGTCGCGCCCGGTGATCGGGGTTAACGGCCTTTGCATCCCCGAGGAATCCGACTGGCCGTCGTCCATGAACGGGCGGCTCTCGGACTATGTGGCGACGCACCCCTACGGCTTCTGGGGCGATGTCTACAACGACGACTTCCTCTCCGTGCGCTCGCTCACCTTCGCCGCCGCGCAGACGCTCGCCCTCGGGCAGATCGCCGGGAAGCCCGCGTTTGTCGAGGAACACGGCTCGCGCCGCCAGGAGCAGACGAGCCGCGAGGGCGTCGCGCTCTACATGCGCGCGATGCTCTGGAACCTTTGGGCCGGCGACTGCAGGGCCATGCTCTGGTGGTGCGCCTTCGACCAGACCGGCCAGACCTTCGCCCCCTACAACTGGCGCCAGCCATGCGTCGAACTGGGGATTTTCCGGCGCGACCGCTCACCGTATCCCGCCGTCGCCACGCTCCGGCGCTTCGCGGCCATGCAGACGGCGCTTCCCTTCGGGGCCCTGCCAGCGGCGAAGCCGGACGCGGTTGTCATTTCGGCCGACGACGACGTCATCCATTCCTCCTACGTCCTTGCTCGGCAGGCGGGCATCTTTCCCGCCTTCGCGAGCCCGGAAAGGCCGCTGCCCGACGCAGCGTGCTACTTCCTGCCTGACGCCGCCGGCCGCGCCTTTCTCACTCTGGAGCGCTGGGAGGAACTCAAGGCGCGCGTCCGCGCCGGCGCGACGCTCTACCTCTCGTGGAACGACACCTTCCTCGACTCCATGGAGGAAGTCGGTGGCGTAGAAGTCGCCTTCCGCGAAAGGCGCGCTGGAACCGACCTCTGCGACTTCGGGGATTTCAAGGTCGAAATCCCGTATTCCGTCAAGCGCCGCTTCCGTGCGACCACGGCCGAAACGCTCGCCGTCAACCAGGACGGCGAAGGCGTCCTCTTTCGCAACCGCTACGGAAAGGGCGCGGTGTTCGTCTGCATCCACAATTTCGAGAGGACCTTCTACCAAGGCGCCGGGCGCTACGAAGGCGACGCCTGGAAAATCTGGGCGAGCGTTCGCCCGGTGGAGCGGATTTTGTCGCTTCCGGGATGCGGACGAAATATTTTCATCTCCGAACACCCCTTCGACGATCGCCATTGCGGCGTTCTCGTCGTGAACAACGGCGCGGGCGACTATGCCGGCGTCCCGTCCATCCGTCCCGGCTGGCGCATCGTCTCGGCACTGACCGACGCCCCCGACGCCGCGAAATGGGAGGACGGCGCACTGGCGCTCGCCCCCTGCGCGGGAATCCTGCTTCTGACGGAGAAGGCATGATTAATCTCGTTTGGGCATCAATGACGCAAATGCCAATGTCAATTTTGAAGCCACAGAGAACACAAAGGAACACAAAGACTTTGTGAACTCTGTGTCCTTTTGTGGCTAAAAACAATCCCTGCGGCGCCGCGCGAGGACAGGCGAGACTTGCGGGACTGGCGCGACGGGCGAGAGGACCGGCGTGACAGGCGAGAGAACCGGCGCGACTGGCGCGACTGGCGAGAGGACTGACGGGACTTGCGTGACAGGCGCGACGGGCGAGATCGGCGCCGGTCCCGCTCGTCCCGCCTGTCCTTCTGTCCCTTCCGTCCCTGACTTTTCAACTTGGCTTTGTCTCCGCGTTTTGCTAGATTTGGACCCGCAAACGACAAGGGGCTCGACATGGCGGAAATCGTAAACTACAGGATTCCACAAAGATGAAGACCATTCTGCTCTATCCGCGACCTGAAAGCACGAAATACCGCGAGTTCTTCCTTTCGCTGATGGCGGAAGGACGACGGCGGGGGTGGCGATTTGTCTCGGTTGACAGGATCCCTGGGCCGGACGAGGCCGCGCGTGTGCGAGCCATCTGCTCCGACCTCAAGGTCGCCGGATGGGTGGGCTACCATGTAGGGAAGCCCGTCAGCGCGGCGCTTTTCGGAATCCCCACGGTGTTCTTCGATTCCGGCTCCTGCCCGCCAGGCGTCCCGCTCGTCCACCACGACAACGCCGCGTTCGGCATTGCCGCGGCGGAGGCGCTTGGTTTCGGCGGGGAAAACTACGCGGTGGTGGGGTTCGCCGGGATCCGCTGGTCCCGAGCCCGCGAGAGGGCCTTTGCCGCGCGACTCCGCGAATGCGGCCTTGACTGCAAGGCGATTCGCATCGACGCCCCCTTCTTCAAGCCATACACGGCGCACGACAAATTGAGACGCGCCATCTCCAAGTTGAAGCGCCCGGTTTCCGTCTTCGCTGTCAACGACAGCCTCGCCGACGCCGTCCTGTCCTCGTCCGAGTCACTGGGCTGGCATTGTCCGCGCGACATCCGGATTGTCGGATGCGACGACGACGAGCTGATCTGCATGGCCTCGCCCGTGACGCTTTCGAGCGTTCGCCCCGACTGGGGCTTCGGCGGAAAGCTTGCCGCCGAAGCCATGGAAATCCAGATGCGCGGAGGAAAACCGCAAAAGGAATACGTTTACGGTGCGGCTGGGGTCGCCCGCCGCGCCTCGACGCGCACGCCATACCGCCGCCCCGTCGACGACCGCGTGGAACGCGGCCTTGCCTTCATCGCGGCAGAATTCGCGAGCGGCATCTCCGTTCCAGACGTGGTGCGGAAGATGGGCGGGTCTCGGCGGCACTGCGAACGGCGCTTCCGCGAGGAAACGGGCAAATCGATCCTCGAAACGATCGAGGACAGGCGCATGGATCTTCTCACGACCCTGCTGGGAGGCGAAAAGGCCAGGATCTCCGCGCTGCCGCGCCAGTGCGGCTTTCCCTCGGCCGCGGCCCTGCGCGGTTTCTTCCGCCGCCGCACCGGAATGTCGATGACCGAGTGGCGGCGCGGCGCAAATTCCCCTATGGCGTAAAACTTACGCAAAAAACATAGCGCAAAACAACCTAAGATTCTTGCACGCCGGTCCGAAATGACATATTGTCGTTGGCATGCACGGTTCACCATGCCAACTTCATTCGGGGGCGAAACGCGGCGGCGGCTCGGCGCCGTTCCGCATCTCGCGGGCGGCGCTGCCGGCCCTTGTCGTGCCGCAGGGGTTGCGCCCGTTCGTCGCCCGCGCCGCCGAGGACGTGGCGGGCGATATCGAGCGGATTTTCGGCGCGGGGCCGCGGATCGTCTCGGAGGCGCCACGTGGCGGCAACGCGATTGTCCTCTCGAAGGCCGGTTCCGGCTGGGAGAACTACGCCGTCGAATCTGGGCCGCGCAACACGCTCGCCATCTCCGGCTCGGATGACCGGGGCGTCATGTTCGGCCTCTACCGCTTTGCCGCCGACTGCCTGAGCGTCGATCCGTTCCGATTCTGGAGCGGGCGAGAGCCGGAAAGGGCGGAAGAGAAGTCGTGGCCTGGCGGCGTTTCCATCCGGCAGGGGGACCCGTCGTTCAAGTTTCGCGCCTGGTTCATCAACGACGAGGACTTCCTGAACGGCTTCCGCCCGGAGGAGAACGGGAAGCGCGAAATAGCCTACCCTCGCTACCATGTGTGCTTTGGCCCGACGCTTGCCGACGCCCTCTACGAGACCGCCGTCCGCGCCGGCTTCAACACGATCATCTGCGCAAGCTACGTCGATATTCTCAATCCAGACGAAAAGCGGCTGATTGACATTGCCTCGTCGCGCGGCCTCTATGTGACGACCCACCACCAGGAACCCGTGGGCGCCGGCGCGCTCCAGCTCGACCTGCACTTCCCGGAGATGCGCGGCACGACCTACGCCTCGCGTCCCGATCTCTGGCGCAAGGCGTGGCGCACATACATTGCCGAGTGGGCCAAGGTCCCGGACGTCATCTGGCAACTGGGCCTTCGCGGGCGCAAGGACATGCCGTTCTGGACGACGCCCGAGAAGTGGTGTTCGCCCGATGTGCCCGAGGAGGAGGACCGCCGCCGCGCCGCGTTGATTTCCTCCGCGATGGCGGAGCAGCTGGGGATGATCACGGAGGCGCTTGGCCACCGCCCCGAATACTTCGCGACGCAGCTCTGGATCGAGGGCACCGAATACTACCGGCGCGGATTCCTCGCAATCCCAGAAGGAGCCATCGTCATCTTTTCCGACAACTGCCCCGGACTCAAGTTCCAGGAGGACATCGGAGGCGTCGAGTCGCTCGGTTCCTCGCGTTGCTTCGGCCTCTACTACCATCTCGCCATCGTCCACGGCAACCACCGCTGCGAACTCGTTCCGCCGGCGCGGACGCGCCAGATTCTCGCCGACGCTTTCCGCAAAGGGGCGCGCGAACTGCTGCTCGTGAACGTCTCGAACATCCGCCCATTCCTCTACACGCTGGCGGCGGCGTCCGAAATGGCGCGGGACCTCGCCGGCTTCGACGCCGCGCGCTTCCGCGACCGCTGGATCGAAGAGCGGTTCGGCAAGCCGGCCGCCCCGGCCGTCGCGCGCGCCATCGACCTCTTCTTCGCCGCCTACGAAACCGCGTTTTCGCGCGACGGCGTTTCGTCCTACGGCTCGCCGCGCGAACGCGCCCCGCTCCCCGTCCTCAACGACGGCATCCTCTGCCATGGAATCGCGCGCATGGTGCGCGAACTGCTCTCGCCTTCGCGTGGCGAGGTCCCGTCTGTCGTCTCCCAATACGACGAAGACCCCGACGCCCTGGCGGATGTCCCCGCCGACCTCAACAAGCGCATGAGCGCGGACATGCATCCCGATTTCCGCGATTCCGCGCGGGCGGGGCTCCGCGCCCGGACACAGTCCGCCGCCTTTGCGCGCTGCCTGGAACAGCTGGACCGCGCCGCCGCCGCGCTTGACGAGACGCGGCGCCGCCAGCTTTTCGAGCGCTTTGGCTATCCGGCGGCGTTCATGCGGCTCTCCTCCGACATCTTCGCCGAACTTTCCGCCGCCGTGGAGGCGAAAAGCCTGGGCGACGACGCCTGCGCCATGCGACACGCCGGAACGGCCGTGTCGCTGGGCCGCGAGCGAGACGCGATCGACGCCCGCTACAACTCCGGCAAGTGGGTGCGCTGGTACGACCGCGATCTGGTCTATCCCTGCCGCGCGGCGATGGAAAATTTGGAAGCGGCCGTGTGGCCGCAACCCGAAAGCACAACAACAAGAAAGGCATGACAATGAACGACTCGGTTCACTGCAAATTCAAGCACGCAAGACCCTCGCGCAAGACCGCGGGAGGCGCAACCCCGCTGCTCGCCGCAGCAATCGTCTCGGCGGCGGCCTTCGCAGGTGCCGCGACCTACGACGCCTCGACCGGCTACGTGACGTTGCTCAACGGCGGCGTGGACGGCGAATCGCCGCTCACGTCGCAGACGGTCACCTCCGGCGGCGTCCAGGTCAATGCCTGGTCGGATGGAGAGGCCCCGCACTCGAACACGAACTACTATGCCGGCAAACAGTTCCGTACGCCGACCGGCATGACGGAGTTCCAGGGCGGACGTCTGGTCATGAACGCCCTCGTCATGTGGAAGAGTTTCGGAAACGCGACATTGTCGTTCCCGAACGGACTTGAAGTCGCCGGCGGTACGTTGCGCTGCAATGTGAACACGTCCAACCGCGCGAGCGTCTATGGCCCAGTGTCGTTTTCCGGCAATTGCGCCGTAAACCCGTCGGGTGGCGACAACAAAACCAGCAGCGGCCTGTTTTTCCACGGAGAGGCGTCGTCGCCGTCCGATGTCACAGTAACCGTCCGCCAGCAGCAGTCACCGCGCTGGGGCTGGTTCGGGCTTCTCGGCGGCACGGACGGCTTCCTTGGGACGATCGCCGTCGAGAGCTGTGGCTACGATATGGGCACGAACGGTCTGCCGAACGGCACGGTGTCCTTTACGGGGACGAACAACGTGCTGCGCCTTTTGGCGAACGAGGCGGCCGCCGCCCCGGTCGTCAAGGAACTCCGGTTTGATTCTGCGGGGCCGCACGAAATCCGCGTGGAGGTCGATGGTGCGGACTACGGCAAGGTCCGCGTCACGAACGCCTTCTCGGCGTCGGCGCCGGTCACGGTCGCGCTTTCCGGAACCCTTTCCGGCGACGGAAACGTGCGCCGCTTCGCGTTTCTTCGCGCGCCGAAGGGGATGCTCTCCATGGGCGACTTCGAGCTGCCGGTCCGCATAAGCGGCGACTACCGCCTTTCGCTGGCGGTTGAGGAGGACGGCGACGAGCAGATCGCCGTCGTGGAGGCGCGGAAATACGTGACCATGACGAACGGCGGCGCCGACGGCGAGTCGCCGCTGAATTCCGCCACCGTCACCGCCAGCGGTTCGCCGGCGGACGCCTGGTCCAAAGGAAGCGCGCCGACGGATCCGACGCTTGGCTACTACGCCTACAACCGGTCGTTCCGCACGCCGAGAACGACCACGGACGATTTCGAGTTCGCCGGCGGCACATTCTACCTGCAGCGCAGCACGATGTGGCCGAAGACGTTTTCGCCGGCGACGCTGCGATTCCCGCGTGGTCTGGAAATCATGAACGAGGGCATTGTGCGGATCAACGAAAACGGCCTGCGAGTCGTGGAGATCGACGGCCCGGTGACGTTCTCCGGAACGTCGACAGTCAATCCGGCGGGAGGTGCGGACGTCGGTGAGTCGTGCGTCGCGTTTCTCGGCGCCGCCGCTTCCGAGGCGTCGGCCGAGATTGTCGTGAAACCCTCGCAGGGGGACTACCGGGGCTTCTTCTCCCTTGCCGGAAACAACGACGGGTTCTTCGGCACGATCACCGTCACGAACTGCAGCTACGCGATGGGGGCGCAGGGCCTGCCAAACGGGACGCTCGTCTTCGCCGGATCCGGCGATGTCCTGCGCCTACCCGCGCTTTCGGCCGCGACGGAGGCGCCGTGCGTGAAAACGCTGACGTTCGGCGACGGGGGCGCCACCACGCTGGAAGTCGCCTGCGACGGCGCGTCCTGCGGCAAGCTTCGCGTGACGGGGGCGTTTTCCGCAGCAGTGCCACTCCGCGTGGTCCTGTCGGGGAAGCCCGCGCCCGAAGCCGCGCGACTGGAGATCCTCCGCGCCCCGGCGGGCCAGTTCGTGCTTGCCGACTTCGCCCCCGCCCAGACCCGGATCGGAAGCCTCGACCTCGAATGGCAGGTCGTCGGGGACGGCGGCGAATCCGTCCTTGTCGCCAAGATCGCCCCGTCCGGCACGGTGCTGACCGTCAGGTAGCCTGCACGCGATGAAATCCCTCCCGAAAGCCTTGGCCCTTGCCGCCGCCGCGCTTGCGGCGGCCGCATGCGGCGCGGAACCCGCGCCGCCGTTCACGATCGCTGAAGGACCCGACTGGGTGCGGATCGACTACCGAAAGGACATTGTCCCCGGTTCGGCGCTCGACTTCTCATCGTTTGCCGGCGACGCACCGGCGGGCGCCCACGGCTGGCTCCGGCGCGTCGGCGGGCGTTTCGAGTTCGAGGAGCGTCCCGGCGAACCGGTACGGTTCTACGGAGCCAACCTCTGCTACAGCGCGTGTTGGCCGGAGCGCGAAGAAGCGGATCGTCTTGTGGCCCGCCTCAAGGCCACCGGCTACAACTCCATCCGCCTCCACCACCACGACAACGGCCTCACGCTCGGCGGCGCGGGTCCCGCCGACTTCAACGCGGAGAACCTTGATCGCTTCGACTACCTCGTGGCCACCGCCATCAAGGCCGGGCTCTACGTCACCACCGACCTCTACGTATCGCGCCGCGTGAAGTGGCGCGACATCGAAATCGACCGCGACGGCGACGTGCCCATGGCCGTCTTCAAGGCGCTCGTCGCCTTCTGGGAGCCGGCCTTCCGCAACTGGGAGGCCTACGCCACGGCCTTTCTGGAGCACGTCAACCCCTACACGGGCCGCCGCTACGCCGACGAGCCGGGGCTGCCGCTTCTCGTGATGGTCAACGAGGGCTGCTACCGCATCAACTGGAAGGAAATCGCCGAACTGCCGTGCGTCCGCGAAGCCTGGGACAAGTGGGTTGAAGCCAAGCTTGCCGAAGACCCGAGGTTCGCCGGCGGCGAAGACCTCTCCGACCCCTCTCTTCTCAAATGGAACAAGGAGGGGCGGTTCACGCACACGGCGCTTGCGACGTTTCTCGGCGAAATGGAGGAGCGTGTATTTGCGCGGGAGCTCTCCGCCATGCGCGGGCTTGGCGCGAAGGCGCTCTTCACGTCGCTCAACCATCTGCCGCACCACGCCCCTGCCCACCGCGCGCGCCAAAGGTTCTACGATTACTTCGACGACCACTGCTACGTTGACCACCCCTACTGGCCCAAGCAGTCGTGGAAACTTCCCGCCGGGCTGAACAACCTGAACCCGCTGCTCGACCCGGAGTTCCGCCTCCCGAAGCACGCCTTCCACCGCCTCTGGGGAATGCCGGCCACGATGAGCGAATGGAACTTCTGCGGGCCGAACGCATGGCGGGGGATGGGCGGACTCCTTACCGGCGCAATGGCGGCCGGGCAGGACTGGAGCGGCGTCTGGCGCTTTGCCTACATGCACGGCCGCGACGCCTTCCGCGACGACGCGGGCGAACCGGGCTTCTTCGACGTGGCGAAGGACCCGATCGCCATGCTCGCCGAGCGGACGGTCGTCCCGCTCTTCCTTCGCGGCGACTTCGCCCCGCTCCCGCGCAAAATCTCGCTTGTCCTCGACGAGAAGGCGCAGCGTCCGCAGTCCGCCCTGATGCCGGCCTTCTTCCCCGTCTGGCGCGCGGAAGCCGTCTGGCGCGCCCAGGTCGGCGTGGCCTTTCCGGAAACGCCGGAGTCCGGCGCGGAGGTGTTTGAACTCACGGCGGTCATGGACGCGCCCGCGCCGCCTCTCGCGCTTTCCGATCCCCCGCAGATGCGCGTCGATCTTGCGGCGGGGACGTTTGCTGTAGAAACACCGCTCACCTGCGGCGGCTTCGCGACGAACGGCACGATTTTCGCCGGCGCGCTGACGGCGCGGATCGTGCGTGGCGGACCGACGGCCGTGGCCGCGACATCGCTCGACGGAAGGCCGCTCGCCGACTCGGCGCGCATCCTCGTCACACACCTCACCGACGCCCAGGCCGAAGGCCGCCAGTTCCGCGATGAAACGCGGAAGCGTCTCCTCGATTGGGGACGACAGCCCGTCTTGGTTCGGGACGGGGAGGCGGAGATTTCTTTGAATAGTGTTGCCAATGTGCAAATGTTGCCAGTTGCCAGTTCCCAATTCCAAATTGGGAACTGCGATTTGGACATTGGCAACATTCCCGCCAAGTGGCGGGTCTATGCCCTCGGCACGGACGGGAAGCGGGAGGGGATCGTCGAGTCACGGCTTGACGGCGGCCGCCTCTCCTTCACCGCCCGCATCCGTGGCCCAAACGGCGCCTGCATGGCTTACGAAGTCGTGGACGAGCAAAGGAGAAGTCTCATGTTGACGACCAATCCGTCGGTTCGGCTGTCCGTCGTGCAGGATGCGCCCGGCTACAATTCGTGGCCCATGATCGCGACAATCGGCAACAAGATCGTCTGCACATACGGGCGCGGATTGGGGCATTCGGTGGAAGGGTCGCGCGGCGCGTATGCGCGGACATCGCTTGACGGCGGCAAGACATGGCGCAAGTCCCTCACGAACATAACCGATGTCCGCGAATCCACGCCGGCGCTTCTGTTCGACCCCGGTTCGGGGCTCGTCTCCAACTACTACTACCAGCGCGGCCCGGGCTTGCTGTGGCGCAGGACGGCGCGCCTGGAGAGCGTCTTCGACGAGGCCGGCGCATGGCCGGATCCGGAACTGATCGCCCGTGGCGGACGAATCCGCCCGCACGACTCCGGCAACGTGACCGCAGTCGCATGTGGGGAGTTCCACCATCTTGCCTATTATTCGGGAAACCCGGCCGACACGTCCGTCCTCGTGGCAACCGTGCTTAAGGGTCCTGCCCCTGCCAAATAATCATTCTTTCACGTTTTCATGCTTGGCGAACTGGCTTGCGCCGGAGATTGCCTCTTGTTAAGGAACCAAAAATGAAAAAGACGACGCTTGCGTGGCCCGGTTTCAAGCGTGGCATGGGCCTCGGAGGCTGGCTTACGAACTACAAGCGCTTCAACGTCCTTCCCGACAAGTGGCGCTTCAAGGTGACGCAAGGGGACCTGGAGCATTTCGAGACCTACATCTCGGAGGCCGACGTGGAGCGAATCAGGGGTTGGGGTTTCGACCACATCCGGCTTGGCTTCGACCAGATCGTCCTCGAAGAATCGCCAGGCGTCTGGCGCGAAAGCGCGTTCCGCAAACTCGCGGAATTCGTTGGATGGTGCGAAAAGCGCGGCCTCAATGTCGTCCTGAACCTCCACAAGGCCGTCGGCAACTACTGCGACATCAAGGAAGAAGTCCAGCTGCTGGACGACGACGGCCTCCAGCGGCGCTTCATCGCCCTCTGGCTTGAAATCGAGCGCCGTTTCCACGACCGCCCCGTCGTGGCCTTTGAGCTGCTGAACGAGGTGCGCGACGTCGATCCCGAAAAGTGGAACGACCTGGCCGAAAGGACGCTACGCGCCCTCCGCGAGGCGAATCCGGACCGCTGGGTCGTCGTCGGCTCCATCTGCTGGAACTCCGTGTCGAAACTGGACAAGCTCCGACTCTGGGACGACCCCAGGGTCGTGTACACCTTCCACACCTACGCGCCGTTCGAGTTCACGCACCAGCGTGGCGTGTTGCAGTCGCGGGCGCTCTATCCCAACATGGTGATGGAGTATCCCTGCGCCGACATCGGGCGCTACCGCGAATGCCGCCGCCTTGGCTGGGACGAAGACGACGCATACCCCGACGACGCGGCCGTGGACAAGGCGTTCATGGAGCGAGAGCTTCGCGGCGCCTCGGATTTCGTCGCCGCGCATCCCGACAAGATCCTGTGGCTCGGCGAGTTCGGGACGATCCGGCACGCGCCGCCCGCGAGCCGCGTGGCCTGGATGCGCGACGTGGTTTCGTTCTGCAAGGAGCGCGGCATCCCGTGGTGCGTCTGGAACTACCTCTCGACGCCAAACGACGGCAACCGCTTCTCGCTTGTCGATGACGACACGCGCGAATTCCTCTCGCCGGAACTCCTCGCCGCCTGTCTGGGAAAGGAATAGGCGGATAAGCCGGGGCGGACATGGGACTTGGACTCGTTTTTGCCGTTCTGGTCGGACTCTCGTGGGTTGTCACGGGAGCCGCCGTCGGACTTGCCGAAAAGCACGGCTACGGCGCGTGGCGGCACCAGTTCGCCTATACGTCGATGTATGGACTGGCGACCGCGCTCGTCGTGGCCGTCGGCGCGGCGCGCTGTCCGAACGTCCCGGCCTTTTCGCTCCGGTTTGATCCGGCTCCCGCCCTTTTCATCGCGCTTTGGGGTGTCCTGAGCTACGCGCAGAACCTCTGCGTGGGCGCCGGGATGAGGCGCGGACCCAACGGCATCGTGTGGACCATCGCGCAAAGCGGATTCGCGCTTCCCGTGCTTCTCGGCTTCGCCATGGGAAACACGCCGCTCACGGCCATTCGCGTGGCGGGTGTGTTTTCCGTCCTTCTGGGCGTGGTCTGCTGCGGCAGGGCCAAGGGGAATGGCAAGGCGCGGCATGGGAGGGGATGGCTCGTTCCGGCGCTTCTGGGATTCCTCTTCTGCGGACTCAACCAATGCGCCCAGGCGATGGCCTCGTTTTTCCCCGCGGAGACGCGGCCGTCGCCTCTTCTGCGCGTCCTGTTCGGCGCGGTCGGGGTTTTGAGCGCCGTCGCCGTCCACCGAGCGGCGGTCCTGGCGTTTGGAAACGTCCGCTCCCGGGAGCGCCAGCCCCCACCGTCACGATACGGGCGCCTTGTGACGATTTGCGCCGTAAATGCCGCTGTCTTCTTTCTCTCGGGGTTCTGCTTCCATTACAACGCCCTCGACAGGCTTGAAGCGGCGGGCAGGATTTCCGCCGCGAATCCCGTCATGCTTGCCGCGTGCCTCGTCGGCTTTGTTCTTTACGGAATCGTCTTCCTCCAGGAGAAACCGTCCGCCTCGCAACTGGCCGGAACCCTCCTCGCCGTCATCGGCGCCATTCTCGTCGCCATTTGATTCTCCCCGCCCGCGATGAAAGGAAACAATGAAAACCTGTGAGTCCCTTTGCATTTTCCTCTGTGCCCTTTGCGTTGAGGCCGCAATGGCCACCGGCGGCGCCTTTCCCCTCACGCTGGCCACGAACGGCGATGTGGCGCTTGGCCGCAGCGACGTGGCGCTCGGCCTGCGCATCCACAAGGAGGGCTGGACGGGGACAATCACGGGCGAGCCGATATGGGAGGAGATGTCGGGGCGCGGGCGGCTCGCCAGCGGCGGCGCGCTCGGCGAGCGCGCCCTACCGGATGACGCCCTACCGGTAGGGGCCGACCGCTGGGCGGCCCGAAATTTGAAATTTGTGAGTTGTGAACAATTGTCTCAATTGCCAATTGTGAACAATCCATTCCGGGTGTGGGCCCTCGGCACGGACGGGAAGCGGGAGGGGATCGTCGAGTCGCGGCTTGACGGCGGCCGCCTCTCCTTCACCGCCCGCATCCGCGGACCACACGGCGCCTGCTTGGCTTACGAAGTCGTCGGGGAATAACTCATGACCACGCTCCACATCATTCCCAACGCCCACCTCGATCCTGTCTGGCTCTGGGACGCCCGCGAGGGCCTCGACCAGGGTATCCGGACCATTCGCTCGGTCCTCGACCTTATGGACGAATTTCCCGAACTCACCTTCGTCCGCGGCGAGGCGGCGATCTACCGCCATGTCGAAGAGACGGCGCCGGAACTCATGGAACGCATCCGCAAGCGCATCAAGGAGGGGCGCTGGGATGTCGTGGGCGGCACCTGGATCCAGCCCGACACGAATCTCCCATCAGCGTGGACGCTCCGCAGGCAGTTTGATGTGGGCCTCGCCTGGTTCAAATCGCACCTCGGCGTCCGGCCGCGCGTCGCATGGCAGGCTGATTCCTTCGGACACGCCGCAGGGCTTCCGGACATCATGGCCGCCGCCGGCATGGAGTCGTTCGCCTTCTGGCGTCCCTCGCCAAAACTTCTCCCGCTCCCGAAACAGGCGTTCTGGTGGCGGGGACCGTCCGGTGGAAGAGTCCTCTGCTACCGCATTGAGACGGGCTGGTACGGGTCTGGACGCGACCAGATTCCCGGTCGCCTTGACGCGACGCTCGCACATGCCGAGGAAACGGGCCTTGAAAACGCTGCTGTGTTTCTGGGTCTCGGCGACCACGGCGGCGGCCCCTCGCGGCGGCAGATCCTCGACGTGCGCGCCTGGGCCGCCGCGCACCCGGACGTGCGCGTCGAATGGAGCGGCCTGCACCGCTTCTTCGACGCGCTCCGCGCCGAGGCCGCCGCGAAGGGCGGCGACACCTTCTTTCCCGAGGTTTCCGGCGAGCTTGGCTTCACGCTGCGCGGGTGCTACACATCGTGCCTGCGCGTCAAGTCCGCCTTCCGCCGCGCGGAGGCGGAGCTCGCCACCGCCGAGACAGCGGTGGATCTCACGGGGAATTGTTCACAATTTACAAATGTTCACAAATCTTCATTGAACACAAATGGCACAAATGTCAATATCAATGACAAGGGTGGGGCGAGCCGTCCCGGCGAGCCGGGAAAATTGACATTGCCGATTGATGGCAATGAAGATTTTGGATTTGTGAACAATTGTGGTCAATTGTCTCAATTGTCAATTGTGAACAATCCCATTCCCTCCCTCTCCGCAGCTTCCGAATCTCTTCTCTTCAACTCCTTCCACGACATTCTCCCCGGCTCGTGCATGGAGCGGGCGGTCGAGGAGCAGCTGCAACAGCTCGGCGGCGTCCGTGACGCGGCGTGCAAGGCGCTCCACGCCGCCATGCGCGCAATCGCCACCGCGGCCGACACCACGGTGCCGAAGCCGCGCGGGGACTTCCCGGCGGCGCTGCCGTTCGTCGCGTTCAACCCGCATCCGTGGGACTACCGCGGGCCGCTGGAACTGGAAGGCTGCATCGACGACCGCCCGGACTACTTCAAGCCCTACGGCTCCGGGCAGGCCCCGCTCGTCGTCCGCGACCCGCGCGGCCGCCGCATTCCGTTCCAGATTGTTCCTGCCGAGGCGCAGTTTGGCGACGTCGTCTGGCGCAGCCGCGTCGTCTTCGACGCCCGCATCCCCGCGCGCGGATTTGCCATATACACGCTGGGATGGGACACGAAGGCGGAAGGGCAAGCGACACGGGACACGCGACAAGCGGCATGTCGCAATGTCGAAATGTCGCCGTGCGTGTCGCATGTCGCGCGTCACGTGTCAAACCTTGTCGGCGGCGGTGCCGCCGCCATCTCCTCCTCCCGCTTCTCCATCTCCGCTCGCGTCGGCGCCGTCGGCATCCGGATTTTGCGCGACGGCAAGCCGTGGCTGAAAGGGGCGGGGTTGCAGGCGCTGCTCTTCCGCGACCCATACGGCTCGTGGGGCACAAACGATCCGCGCCAGTATGACGAAAGCGTCCCTCCGGTCGCGTGGCGAGTCGAGCGCGCCGAAGTGGTCGAGAGCGGTCCGATGCGCGCCGCCCTGTGGGTGCGTCTCGCCGGCGAACGCTCCTGGCTGGAACTTGTTCTGCGCCTCGCGGCGTTCCGCGACACCATCGACTGCGACGCGCGGCTCCTGTGGAACGAGCGAGCCGCGCGCCTGAAACTCGCCCTGCCGTGCGGCGCGGTGGCGGCAGACTGCGCCATGCCGGGCGCGGTCATCCGTCGCGCCGCCGTGCTGGGCGAAGTCCCGTTCGTGCCGTGGGCGCGCGCGGTTGACCGCTCCGGCGCGCCGGTTCTCGGCTTCGCGACCGACGCCCTCTGCGGCCTCGACATGGAGCGCGGGGCGTTGCGCCCGAGCGTCGTGCGCGCCAGCGGCTACGCCTGGGCGCCGCGCGACGGCAGGCCCATGGAGCCGTGGCGCCCCGCAACCGACCTCGGCGAACACCGCTTCCGCTTCCTCCTCGCGCCTGGAACCGCCGACATGCCGCGCCTCGCGGCGGAACTCCTCCAGCCCCCCGCCACAGCCCTCGCGCACGTCTCCTCACCAGGCCCCCTCGGCCGCAGCGGAACGCTGGTCTGTCGCTAAAACGGCAGGCGAAAAACCTGTTGACATGATGGCATCACATGATGTATGATTTGAAGCCATGAAAACACATGTCTGCACATTGACCGAACGCGGTCAAATTTCCATTCCCGCCGACTTTCGCGCCGAACTCGGCCTCAAGCCCGGCGACAAACTGCTCTGGAGCACCAGCGGCGACAAGGCGCTTCTCATCACGACTGTCGAGGTGCCGAAACGGAAGAGTTTCAAAAGCGCAATTGGCTACGCAAAGACCTTCCGCGAAACCATGTCCACGGCGGAATGGATGAAAATCCTGCGCGAAGGCGAGGAGGACGACGAATGAGCTGGCTTGTCGATTCGTGCGTCCTAATCGACATCATCGACGGCGATTCCGTTTTTTCGCAAGCGTCGGCGGAAATATTGGATGAATACTCCGATTTCGGGCTTGAAATTTCGCCGGTGACGGCAATTGAACTGTCCCCGGCATTTCTTGGCGAGGCGGATCGCGAAGACACATTTTTGCGAGATCATGGCGTGTCTGTCTCCTGCCGTTGGGATGACATGGCCCGCCGCGCGGCGCAGTCCGCATGGTCGCGACACATCGCGGCCAAGCGGCGCGGCCAGGCTCCCAAGCGCCCCATTGCCGATGTTCTCATCGGCGCGCTCGCGCTCCGCCACGACGGGCTCATCACGCGCAATCCTGCTGACTTCAAGGCTCTTTTTCCGTCGCTTCGCATCGTAACGCCGTAGCAGCGTGGAAAACACTCATGATCGCAAAACTTCTGCCAAACCGCGTCCGCCGCTCCTACCTCGGCGGCTCCCGCATTGACGCCTTTTGCAACATCCCTTCAACTTTTCAACCTCCTCGTGACGCGGCGCAGCCTTGTCCCGAGGACTGGCTCGCCTCCACGACGCAGGCCTTCAACGGGACGCTGGAAATCGAGGGCGAGGGCCTGGGCCGCCTTGAAGACGGACGGCTCGTGCGCGACGCCGTCGGCGCGCTGCCGATTCTCGTGAAGCTCCTCGACAGCGACGAGCGGCTGGTCGTGCAGGCGCATCCGACCGTGCCGTGCGCGAAGCGCCTGTTCCACTCGCCCGTCGGCAAGACCGAGTGCTGGCACTTCCTGCCCGGCACGGCGTCCGACGCCTGCGTCTATCTGGGCTTCAAGCCGGGCATCACGCGCGCGGCCTGGGAACAGGCCGTCCGCGAATGCTCGCAATTTTCAAATGAACAATTGCCAATTGTGAACAATCCCGTGTTGAACCTCCTCCACCGCATTCCCGTCGCGCCGGGCGACTTCGTGTTCGTGGACGGCGGGGTGCCGCACGCCATCGGAGGCGGGTGCTTCATGGTCGAACTGCAGGAGCCGAGCGACCTCATGGTCGTGGCGGAGCGCTTCACGCCGTCCGGGCGCCGCATCCCCGACGCCAAGATGCACGGCGGCGTTGGCTGGGAGCGGATGTTCGACGTTTACGAATACGAAGGGCTCACATACGAGGAGACCTGCGCGCGGTATGTGAGGAAATGTTCACAATCGTTCGCAAATGACAATTGTCCACAATCGTTCGCAAATCCTCATTGTTCACAAATAACAAATGTCAATACAAATCTCTGTGCCTCTGTGCCTCTGTGTGAGCAAAATAATCCTGTAAATCCTGTCCCAAAAAATCTCTGTGCCTCTGTGTCTCGGTGTGAGCAAACATCCCGCATCTGCGGGCCGGAGTTCACGGACAAATTCGAGATGTGGCGTCTGGCGTCCGGCGGAAACGTGGCGCTCGGCGGCAAGCCGGCCGTCATCGTCGTGACCGAAGGCGACGGTTCGCTGAACGGACTTCCCGCGAAACGCGGCGACCGCCTCGTCGCATCCGGCGAAAGCGACCTTGCCGCCACCGGCGCGCTGTCGTGCGTCGTCTGCTTCTGATCCGCCGTTTTTGCATTCGCCGCCGCGTCTTGCTAGAATTGAAGGCGCAACCGACAAGGAGCGGGTCATGATCGAAAAAGCGGCGACCGACATCTACACATTCGAGAGCCTCCGCAAGGGGCAATACACCTACGTTGACAAGACGGCGATTCTGAAGGATTTTGCCGACGACTCGAGGGGACGGCAGTTCTTCGTCGCTCGTCCGCGGCGCTTCGGCAAGTCTCTCGCCGTCACGACGTTCCAGGCGCTTTTCGAGGGGCGCCGCGACCTTTTCCAGGGCCTCGCCATCGAGCCGCTCTGGGACTGGTCGAGGAAATGGCCAGTGCTGCGCATCGACATGGGGACGATGCAATACGAAACGGTGGAGGAGTTGTCGGATGCATTGAAAAGCTATCTTCGGGCGCAAGGGGAGAAATTTGGCGTCAAGACGGATTTGTCATGTCCCGCCCCGGAAATATTCCGAAAGCTCATCACGGACATCGCCGCGACATCAGATGACGGCCAGTGCGTCGTCCTCGTTGACGAATACGACAAACCGCTCCTTCACAAGCTAAACACGCCCGACGTCACTGAATTCAAGGATTTCCTCAAGCCGTTTTACGGCGTGATCAAATACGAGGAGGGCAAGCAGCGCTTCGCCTTCATCACTGGCGTCTCGAAGTTCTCCAAGGTCTCTATTTTCTCTGACCTCAACAACCTCAAGGACTACACGCTCCACCCGGTCGCCGGAACGCTGTTCGGCTTCACGCACGAGGAGGTGCGCAAATACTATCCCGGAAAACTCGCGGAGCTGGGGGCCAAGTTCGGCCATGACGCGGACTGGGCATTCGACGAAATCGTCAGGATGTACGACGGCTACAAGTTCCACCCCGAAGCCAAGTCCGTCATCAATCCCGTGTCGCTTGGCATGACGTTTGACGCCATGGATTTGCAGAACTGGTGGTCGAAGACGGCGCTTCCGACATTTCTCATTGACTTTTTCAAGACGCGGCCGCTGGACGTTTCCTCGCTGGAGGTTTCCGACTCCGACATGAACGCCTTCGAGCCGGAGAAAATCAAGCCGGTCGTGCTTCTCTACCAGACAGGCTACCTCACGATCAAGGACATCCGAAGAACCGGAACGATTTTGCGATACAAGCTCGGGTTCCCCAATGCCGAGGTCGAAAGTTCCTTCATCGAAGACCTTTCGGCTCTTTACGTGGGGCACACCTCCGTTGAACCCGGAGCCATCGTGGAAAGAATCGGCGACACTCTCCGCGCCCGCGACCCGGAGGGTTTCGTCGAGGCGTTCAAGTCGTTCTTCGGGGAGATTCCCTACGACCTCACGGACAGGCAGAACGAGCAGTCGTGGCAGGCGATCATGTATGTGGTGATGCGACTCATCGGCATGAACGTCGGCGGCGAGGTG
>DJYI01000008.1 GCA_002448475.1 Verrucomicrobia bacterium UBA6982 | reverse complement strand
GGAGAATTGTCAACTACGGTGAAATATCAGTGCGTGACAAGGCCTTGTCAGAGCGCAAAGGCCCCAATCTGGCCGCCGGACAATTGTCAACTACGGTGAAACAGTGGTGCGTGATAAGGCCTTGTCAGAGCGCAAAGGCTCCAATCGCGCGGGCCGAAGTGGCATCGTCCGCCCCTGCGCGGCAGTGACACAATCGGCCAGTTTTTTTTGTCGGGCCAGAAACTGCGGACCGAAAATGGCGGCTTGCGGCATAGCCGCCAACGGCGGCGTCCGATGCCACGGCTGCCATTTTTCCTGCGCTCCTTGCGTTCCGCTACACGGACAGATCTTGGTCGCACCCGGCGATTCGGGGCGTTTTGACTTTCCGTGAAATCGGCGGTATGCTCTTCGCCCATGAAACCACGGATCGAAAAACTTCTCGATTTCACGTTTTCCCGCAGGCAGGACGCGCTTCGGCGCGATGCCGACTGGTCGCCTCTCCTGGCGCTATTCGTCGCCGAGGGCGTTGACGACGGGACGCGAGCCAGGATCGGGCTCGTCGAAATGCTCCGCGCCGAGGGCGAGACGCCAGCGTTTCTCGACGGCGAGCGCCTGGCCTTCACCCGCACGGTGCGCCAGATCCCGGAGCTGCACACGGCCGCCGAAATGGACGCGCGCCGCGCCGGCGGCACGGCTTTCGGCGAAAAGGGCGTGGTGTTCAACATAACGGCCGATTTCGCGCCGACGATCCGGGACGGGCTAGACGCGCGGCTCGGCGAGCTGCGCGACCGTCTCGCGCGCTGCCGAGCGGAAGGCGACTCCGAGGGCGCGGCTTTCTGCGAGAATGCCGCGCTTTCCGTGGAGGCCGTGCTGGAACTTGCCGAAAAATACCGCGCCGCCGCCGCCAGTCGCGGGCTGCACGACGTCGCCGACGTCCTGGCGCGCGTCCCGCGCTTCGGGGCGCGCACGTTCCGCGAGGCGCTCCAGTCCCTCCGCATCCTCCACTTCGCGCTCTGGTGCGAGGGCGAATACCACTGCGGTCTCGGCCGCATCGACCAGTATCTCCTGCCCTACTACGAGGCGGACATCGCGGCGGGCCGGCTCGACGACGACGGCGCCCTCGAACTCCTGGAGGAGTTTTTCGTGGCCTGCAACCGCGACAGCGACCTCTACATCGGCGTCCAGCAGGGCGACAACGGGCAGAGCGTGATGCTCGGCGGCCTCACGCGCGACGGCGCCCCGGCGTTCAATGCGCTCTCCCGCCTCTGTCTCAAGGCGTGCGGCGAGCTCAAGCTCGTGGATCCGAAGATCAACCTGCGCGTTGACAAGAACACGCCGGTCGAAATCTACAGGCTCGGGACGGAGCTGACGGCCAAGGGGCTTGGCTTCCCGCAATACGCCAACGACGACGTGGTGATCCCGGCGCTGGAGCGCTGGGGCTACGAGCCGGAGGACGCGCGCGACTACACGGTGGCGGCGTGCTGGGAATTCATAGTGCCCGGCTGCGGGCTGGACATCGACAACATCGACGCGGTCTCCTTCCCCGGCGCGCTCGACGCCGCGCTGCGCCTCTGCGCGGACGGCGCCGCCGAGGCCGGCGGATACGACGCGGTCGAAGCCGCGTTTCTGGCCGAAGTGCAGCGCCGCGCCGACGCGCTCGTGGAAAAATACCGCCACGTCGAAGTCCTGCCGGGACCGTTCGTCTCGGTGCTTTCCGCCGGTTGCATCCAGCGGGCGCGCGACATCTGCAAAGGCGCGAAATACAACAATTTCGGAATCCACGGCACCGGAATCTCCGTGGCCGTGGATTCGCTCGCCTCGGTGCGCGAGCTGGTTTTCGAAAAAGCGCTCGTTTCGCTGCCGGAACTGGTGCGCCTGCTCGACACGGACTTCGCCGGCAGGCCGGACGTCCTCGCCGCCGCGAAGGCCGCGCCCAAGATGGGCAACGCCGACGGGCGCGTCGATTCGATCGCCAAGCGCGTGATCGAGTTCTGGGGGCATGCGTTCGACGGAAAGCGCAACGACCGCGGCGGGCGGTTTCGCCCAGGCACCGGCTCGGCGATGTATTACGTCTGGCACGCGCGCGAGATTCCGGCCTCCGCCGACGGGCGACTTTCCGGCCATCCGTTTCCCGCGAACTGGGCGCCTTCGCTCGACGTGCCGGTCAAGGGTCCGGTGTCCGTGGTGCGCAGCTTCACCGAGCCTGACCTGGGCGCGGTCTGCAACGGCGGTCCGCTCACGATCGAAATCCACGACAGCGCCTTCGCAATGCCGGACGGCGTGGACAAGGTAGCCGAACTCGTGCGCTTCTTCGTGCTGCGCGGCGGGCACCAGCTGCAGATCAACGCCATCGACCGTGAAACGCTGCTCGACGCGCAGGCGCACCCGGAGAACCACCGCCACCTCATCGTGCGCGTGTGGGGCTGGAGCGGCTACTTTATCGAGCTCGACAAGCCGTTCCAGGACCAGATCATCAAACGCGTGGAGCTCGCCGTCTAAAAAACCGCCGCCCGCGCTTGCTTTCGCTACTGGGAGATTAGGAGTTTCGGAGAAGATTATAAAATCCTCCAAGCCTCCTAAACTCCAAAACTCCCAGCAGCGAAAGCAATGAGAGAAGTCACAAATAAGTTATAGGAAAAATGAAAATGAAAAACAGATTCTTCGACAATCTCGGCAAACGCGTCTCCATCGGCGCGGTGATCTCGATGAGCGACCCGACCGTCTGCGAGCTCGCGGGCGACTGCGGCATGGACTTCTGC
>DJYI01000126.1:56743-133287 GCA_002448475.1 Verrucomicrobia bacterium UBA6982 | reverse complement strand
TGAGCGATAGCAACCAAGGAAGTTTGAAGGGTTGAAGGTTGTTTAGTCGCAAAAGACTTTTCAACCTTTCAACTGGGCGAGGCCCAGGCCACATCGGCCAGCGCGATTGCGTCCTTTGCGTTCTGACATAGTTTGGTCACACCCGTGGCCCTGCCGCCCCTTGACCGGGGCTCTGGTCACGGGTATTCTCCGGAGCCATGCCGGACATTCTTCGCTTCGATTCAGTTTCATTTTCATGGCCGGGATCGGCGGAACCGCTGTTTTCCGGTCTCTCCGTCGGACTTGGCTCCGGGTGGACTGGCGTCGTGGGAGCAAACGGGGCGGGCAAGACGACGTTCATGCGTCTTGCCGCCGGGACTCTTGCGCCGTCATCAGGCACGATTTCGCGTCCGGACTCCACTGTCTGCGTAGATCAGCGCACTGATCTGCCGCCACCGGATCTTGCCGAATTCTTCGCTTCTTCTGATGCCGAGGCCTGGCAGGCTCGCATCGATCTCGGAGTCGAGGAGGAATGGGGGGAGCGCTGGGATTCGCTTTCGCACGGCGAGCGCAAGCGCCTTCAGGTGGCGCTGGCTCTGTGGCGGCAGCCGGGGCTGCTCGCTCTGGATGAACCGACAAACCATCTCGACTCCGACGCGCGCGCCGCGCTTGTCGCCGCCATTCGCCGGTATCGCGGCGTCGGGCTGCTCGTGAGCCACGACCGCGATTTGCTCGACACCGTTTGCGCCCAATGTCTGTTCATCATTCCGCCAGGCGCCTCGCTCCGCCCCGGAGGTGTCACAAGCGGCATGGAGCAGGATCGGCGCGAGCAAAGTGCCGCCCGCGCCCGCGACGACGCCGCCAAGCACGCCGCCGCGCGTTTGCGCGCCGCCGCGCAGGAGCGGCGCGAGGAGGGCGAGCGCATGGCCGCCCGCACAAAGGAAAAGACGAAGAACGCAAAGTCCAACAAGTGGGACCACGACGGCAAGGCCGAGCGCAACCTTGCAAAACTCACCGGCAAGGACGCCTGGGCCGGCAAGCAGGCCGCCGCGCTGTCCCGGCGCGCCGGCAAGGCGGAGGCGTCACGCGCGCAGTTCCACGTCAGGAAGGAGTTCGCCACCGGATTCTGGCTTGAGGAGGCGGACTACTCCCGCCGCAATCGTCTGCTCTACGTCCCGGCCGGGGAGTTGGCGGTTGGCGCCGATCGCGTCCTGGTGCATCCCGATCTGGAAATCTATCCGACTGACAGGGTGGCGCTCGTGGGCTCCAACGGTCTCGGCAAGTCAACGTTGCTGCGCTATCTGGAGCCGCGCTTCAATGTGCCGCCGGAGCGTCTCACGCTCGTTCGCCAGGAGATTTCGGCCGAGGAGTCGGCCCGAGTCCTGGCCGAGGCCAAAAAACTCCCCGATGACAAGCTTGGACAGGTCATGACGCGATTTTCGCGACTCGGCTCGCGCCCTGGCCGTCTGCTTGAGTCAGAGTGCCCGTCCCCAGGCGAAATCCGCAAGCTCCTGCTGGCGCTTGGCATAGCGCGAGGTCCGCACCTTGTGGTCATGGACGAGCCGACAAACCACATGGATCTGCCTGGGATTCTATGTCTTGAGGACGCCTTGGCCGACGCTCCCTGCGCGATGCTGCTCGTTAGCCACGACGAGCGATTCCTCTCGCGCCTTGTCCGCAAGCGCTGGGAACTGGTGCCGGATGGTCCGTCGCGCGTCGTCCTCCACGTCAGGACGGAGCGGATCTGAATGCCTCTCGCGCCCGCCGCCGCTGAATTCCCCGGCGGCGGATGCGCCGTCCGGAAGTAGTTGCCAACAGACCTCCACGGCGCAAGGGTGCTTGATTTGAAGGCCGCTCCGTGCTAGGTTTTGCGCCCTGCCCGACTAGACCGGCGGTGGCCGGAGGACTGACTCTTCAAATGGCTTCGAGAAGGACGAAAACGCTGGAAGGCGCGGAGAACGCGCTGCTCCCCCTGATCCAATACGAGGGTGCCGATCAGGGGCACGAGTGGCCGGTTAGACTCCTTCTCTGGGTCTTGGCCAGAATTTCCGGCATTTACCGCTCCGTTGTCCAGATTCGTCTCTTTCTGTATCGCACCGGCGTGTTCCGTCGATTTCCGCTCGGGTGCCAGGTGATCAGCATAGGCAATGTCACTGTCGGAGGAACGGGCAAGACCCCGATGGTTGAAAAGCTTGCGCGCGAACTGACTGACCAGGGACGCAAGGTCGCGATCCTTTCGCGAGGCTACCGCAAGAAGGAAAAGGGGTTCTGGGCCAGACTCGGTGACAAGTTCCGATTCGGTCCCGGCGGCGCGCCTCCGCGCGTGGTCTCCGACGGGCGCCGCCTTCTGCTTGACAGCGAGATGTCCGGCGACGAACCATACATGCTTGCCACCAACCTTCCGGACGTCGTTGTCCTGGTCGATAAGGATCGCGTGAAAAGCGGGCGCTGGGCGGTGCGCAGGTTCGGTTGCGACACGCTGCTGCTCGATGACGGCTTCCAGTATCAGAAGCTGCTGCATCGCCGCGACATCGTTCTCGTTGATCGCACCAATCCATTCGGCAACGGCCGCGTGCTGCCCCGAGGAATCCTGCGCGAACCGGCCGAGAACATCGCCCGCGCGTCATTCGTGTGCATAACGAAGGCCCGCGGAGGCGACACCTCCGAACTGCGTCGGCGCATCCGCGAACTCAATCCGACCGCCGGACTGATGGAGTGCAACCACGATCCGACCTGCCTCGTGGGTGCCTTCACTCGCGAGCGCTTTCCTCTTGAGCGGCTGCGCGACATGCCGATTGTGGCGCTTTCCGGCATCGCCGCACCGCGCTCGTTCGAGAATTCGCTGGAAAAACTCGGGGCGCGCATCCTGAGCCGCCGCCATTTCGCAGATCACCACCGCTTTTCGCAGCAGGAGATCATCGACATTGTGAACGAGGCGCAGGAATGCGGCGCGGCGGCGATCGTCACGACCGAAAAGGACGCCGTGCGAATGACTCGCATAGACCGCTGCGCCGTGCCGGTGCTGTTCCTCCGCATCGAGGTGCATTTCCTTGACGGAGCCGACGAATTCCGCCGATGCGTGGAGGAAATCACCTTCAAGCCGGCGAAGGCGTGAGGAAGGCGAAACGCAGCAGGACCATCCCCATCCCATGTCAATTCTGATCGACAGTCACGTCCACTTCTACCCGTCATACGATCCAGCGCGCTTTTTCGGCGCGTTCCGGGATGCAATGCGCCGCGCCGGGGCGCGACAGGGGGCGATGATGCTGGCCGAGCGCGAAGGTGCGGACTTTTTCGGAGCATGGTCGCGTCAGGAGGGGCTCCCGAAGGGCTGGACCGTCTCCCGCCGCGAGGAAGCCGCCATTTTGCTGCGCCCGCCGGACGGAAGGGGCGACGTGGCTGTCGTCGCCGGACGTCAGATCGCGTGTGCCGAAAGGGTCGAGATTCTTGCGCTCGGCACGCGCGCTTCGTTCCGCGATGGCGTTCCGGCCGCCGATGCCGTGGCCGCCGCGCGCGACTCCGACGCGCTTCCGGTGCTCGCCTGGGGCGTTGGCAAATGGCTTTTTTCGCGCGCCGCAGTCGTGGAGTCCCTGATGCGCCGCTTTCCCGGACCGGAGCTCGCGCTCGGCGACACTTCCATGCGTCCGGTCTTTTGGCCAGCTCCGTCGGCGATGCTGCGCGAACCAACGCTTGGGCGGCGCGTCTTGCACGGCTCGGACCCCCTTCCCAGGGCTGGCGAGGACTGCCGACCGGGGCAGTGGGCGGATTTGGCGGACGAGCCGTTTGACCGGTCTGTCCCGCTTCTTTCGAGAATTCTCTCGATTCTTCGTGAAACGCCGCTTTCCGCCGTCGGGCGCCGCGCTGGCGTTTTCCAGTTCGCGCGCCGAATGTTCTGAAAGGATTTTCAAGTCATGGCCACAGTGGATTCCGATGTTTACGCCGAGGCTCCGGTTCTGCGCGCGCGCGTGCCGGTGCCTCCGGCCGCGGTGGACTTGCTGCTTGACGCGACATGCGGCGAAGACCCGGCGCCCGGTGCGTTTCAGGACCTTGAAACCGGAGGGTGCTGGATCGAGGTCTTTGGCGTTGATCGCGCCGCCGTGCTGCGCTCGTGCGCTGCGGTTTTCGATGCCTGCGATGCGATCGGCATCGAGCCAGGCGCACGCGAACCGCAGCTTGAAAGCCTGCCGCGCGAGGACTGGGCGGAAAGCTGGAAGCGTTTTTTCAAGGTGCTGCGTATTTCACCTCGCGTCACGGTTCGCCCGCCGTGGGAGGAATACGTCCCGCAGTCGCCAGACGAAATAGTCGTGACCGTCGAGCCTGGCATGAGTTTCGGCACTGGACTTCACGCCACAACGCAGTCATGTCTGCGCTTTCTCGAAGAGCTGGCCGGGGATGGCGGCCGGGCGCGTTCCGTGGCGGACCTCGGTTGCGGCTCCGGCATTCTTTCGATTGCGGCCGCGAAACTTGGCTTTTCCCCGGTTTCCGGCGTTGACTACGATCTGGCGGCAGTTCGCGCCGCCGCGGAGAACGCGGCCCGAAACGACTGCGCCTGGATTCCTTTCACGCGGTGCGACGTGACGTGCGATCCCATTCCACGCGCGGATGTCGTGGTGGCCAACATTCTGGCGCCCGTGCTGCGCGCTTCCGCCCCGCGTGTCGCCGCAGCCGTCAATGACGGACCACGTGCAGCGCTTGTTCTTTCCGGAATCCTTGAAACTCAGTGGGATTCCGTCCGCTCGGCATACGAGGCCGAAGGCTTCGTCGAGGCCCGGACGGCGCTTGACGGCGAATGGAAGAGCGGCCTGCTCCTGCGCCGCGGCTAGCGGCGGCGCCCGCCGCCTAGCAGCCCCGAACGCACCAGAAAATACAGCAGCGTCAGAATCGAGGATACCGCTGCCGCAATGTATGTCATGAACGCCGCGTTCAGAACCTCGGACGCGCCGCGCTCCTCGCCGGGGGCTAGCAGCCCGTGGCTCACAAGAGCCTTCTTGGCGCGCGCGCTTGCATCCCACTCCACCGGGAGCGTGACCACCGAAAACGCAACGGCGGCCGTGAAGAGCGCTATGCCAAGCTTGACGAGCGTCATTCCAAACGCGCCGCCGGCGGTCAGAACCTCCGCCCCGGTGTATGGATCGACCGCCCTGCCGGATGCGGACATCGCCAACCCCGCGAAGAATACAAGGTAGGAGAAGCGTGAACCGATGTTCGCCGCCGGGACGAGCGCCGAGCGAATTCCCATCCAGCGATATGCCTGGGCCTTCTGGAGCGCGTGGCCGGCCTCGTGGCATGCCACGCCGATCGCCGCGAGATCGCGGCCCCTGTAAACGGCGTCGGAAAGGTTGAGCGTGTTGTCCGCCGGGTTGTAGTGATCGGTGAGAAAGCCGCGTGTGCGCCTTATCTCAACGTCATGGATCCCTGACGCCGCCAGCATCCTGGCCGCAGCCTCCGCGCCCGTCAAGCCGGAAGATCCGCGAACGCCCTGGTATTTGGCGAACACGGACTTAACCCGGGCCGAGAAGAACATCGACAGGATCAGAGCCGGAAGTGAAAAAAGCAGATAAAGCGGATCCATCCCCATCATGGCTCGGAAAAGAAAAATGGTGGTGGGTCAACGATTCGAACGTTGGAAGGCATCGCCAGCAGATTTACAGTCTGCCCCCGTTGACCGCTTGGGTAACCCACCACGTGAGGTAACGGAACGGGGGCGGAGTGTCCCACAAAGCCCGTTTGAAGTCAAATGTTTTTTTCAGGCGTGGTTTTTGTTGCATCCAAAGAGGCTTTGCTATAGTCTTGCGCCCGTTCTTTTCGTGCGTCTGTAGCTCAATTGGACAGAGCGTCAGCCTCCGGAGCTGAAGGTTGTGGGTTCGATCCCCGCCAGACGCACCATTCTTTTTTCCGCGCCGGTCGTTTCCGTGCGAGACCGTGCGGCGGATGTTGCGCCTTTTTTGCCATGTCGCTTTCCGCCGTCCTTCTTGCCTCTGCGTCATTTTCCCGGATCGCATCCTGGATTTTGGCCGCGGTCGCGGTCTTTCTGTTTTTTTCCATTTCCATCCTCGTCCATGAGGGCGGGCATTTTCTCGCCGCGCGTCTGCTTGGTCTGCGCGCCGACGCCTTTTCCCTTGGTTTCGGACCGATTCTGCTGAAGCGGTCGTGGCGCGGGACTGAGTTCCGCTTCTGCGCGATCCCGTTTGGCGGCTACGTCGCTCTTCCGCAGCTTGATCCGGCCGGAATGTCGCGCGTTCAGGGAAAGAGTCCCTCCCAATCCGACAAGGCGGAGACGGAGGCGGCGGACGCGGCGCCTTCGGCATTTGAGCCGGCGGCGTGGTGGAAGCGCGTGATCGTTTCGGTCGCGGGTCCCGCCGGGAATCTGATCCTTGCCGTTCCTCTCGCGTTTTTTGTCTCCGTGCTGCCGCCCGTGGCGGATCCACGTCTCGATTTCGGCGGCGCCCTGGTGGGGGCCGTCGAGCCGGACAGCGATGCCGACGCGGCGGGGTTCCGGCCCGGAGACCAGATTTTGTCGGTGGCCGACCGCCGCGTCTCTTCCTGGGCGGATTTTGTGCAGGAGGTTCATCTGCTTTCGGGCGACGGGGCGTTTTCCATTGCGGTTTCCAATCGTTTCGACGGCGCCGCACGAGTCGTGACCCCCGTCGCGTCGCGCTCCTCCGCCGGGACATGGCGCGTGGACGGTCTCGCGCAGGCCGAGCCGGTTGGTGTCGGCGTAGTATTTCCTGACGGCGCAGCGGCGGCCGCTGGGCTGAAGGAAGGGGACGCAATTCTTTCCGTGGGCGGGACGCGCTGCGTTTCGCGCGAGCATCTTTTTTCGCTCGTCCGCGATTCTGTCACGACGGGCGGCGGCGACGCGGTGGCTCTTTCAGTTCTGCGTGGCGGGAAGCCGGTCGAAGTCCGACTGGATGCCGCGGAGGCCGTCAACGCGTCGGATCGGCCGTCGAACGGATGTCTCGCAGTTGGCGTTGTTCCGGGCGGCGCGGCCGAGGCGGCTGGCATGAGGCCCGGGGATGTAGTTCTCGCCGTCGGTGGCGCCGAGGTCAAGTCTCCTGACCACTTTGTGTCGCTCGTTCGCGAATGCGGTGGCGCGGCGCTTGCCCTTGACGTTGTTTCGGCGCCGTGGACTGGAGTTGTCAGCCGCATCGAGGTCGTCCCCGGCGTCCGCAGAGATCCGGAGAGCGGGGAAACCGTTCCGTTCGCCGGTCTGGCGCTCGCCGCCCCGGGCGGCGCGGACGCAGAACTGGCCGCGCTGGGCTTTGTTGCGGCGTCGGTCAACGCGTCTGTCCCAGTCTGGTCGCGCCACCGCGCGCCGCTGGCGCAGCTCAAGGGTGACGCCGCAGCGGTCTGGCGGGTGTTTTCTCCACTGTTCGGGTCTCGCCACAAGGGCGAACTCAAGCGCGTCGGGACGTCCCTCGGCGGCCCTGTTCTCATCCTTTCCTCCATGTGGATGTGGGTCCTCGCGAACTTTTCCGCAGCCCTCGGCTTCGTGCGGTTCCTGAACGTGAACCTCGCGATGGTGAATCTCCTTCCGATTCCCGTGCTCGATGGCGGCCATGTCGTTTTCGCGCTATGGAGAGGCGTGACCGGGCGGGAAATTCCACGCCGGGTCGTGGAGGCGTTGGTGAATGCGTTCGGAGTCCTTTTGATCGGCCTGTTCGTGCTGCTTTCGGGCTGTGACGCCGCGCGGCTGTGGAGGATGTTCGGATGAACGCCGCCGCGCCACTCGTCACGGCTTTTCCTGCGCCGCGCCGCAAGACGCGGAGCGTCCTGCTGGGTGCCCTTCGAATTGGCGGCGGGGCTCCCGTTTCCGTGCAGACCATGGCTACCGCCGACACGCGGGACGCGGAGGCGGCCGCGGCGCAGGCGTCAGAGTGTTTTGACTCCGGAGCGGATGTTGTCCGCTTCGCCGTTCCCGACTCCGACGCCGCCATCGCCCTCGGCCGGATCAAGCGTCTGCTCGGTCCTGGGCGTCCGATCGTGGCCGACATCCATTTCGACCATCGTCTGGCGCTTGCCGCGCTTGCGGCCGGCGCGGACGGCCTACGCATAAATCCCGGCAACATAGGGAGCTCCGCAAAGGTCCGCGAAGTCGCGGCCGCCGCCAGGGACAGCGGCGCCCCGATCCGCGTCGGAGTCAATGCCGGCTCCATTGCTCCCGACGTTCTCGCGAAATACGGCGGAGCGACGGCTGAGGCGCTCGTCGAAAGCGCGCTGTCGGAGGTGGGCGTATTGGAGAACGCCGGGTTTGACGATGTCGTCGTCAGCGTAAAGGCGTCAGACGTGCCGCGCTGCGTCGCCGCCTACCGACTCCTCGCTTCGCGCACCGATCGTCCGGTCCACGTCGGCCTGACGGAGGCCGGGACTCTGCGCCGCGGCACCGCTGCGTCCGCCGCGGCGCTGGGCGTTCTGCTCGGAGAGGGAATCGGGGACACGATCCGCGTCTCCCTTACGGCTCCGCCGCGCGAAGAGGTGCGCGTGGGGCTGGAGCTGCTGCGCGCGCTTGGCCTGCGCGACGGCGGCGGCGCGTCCGTCACAAGCTGCCCAACCTGCGGGCGCACCAGATGCGATGTGTTCGGGACCGCTTCGGCGGTTGAGGACGCCCTCGAAGCTCTCTATCGCGCCGACCCCGATCTTCCTCGCCCGCGCGTCGCCGTCATGGGTTGCGTCGTAAATGGTCCCGGCGAGGCGCGCGACGCGGATGTCGCGCTTGTCGGCGGCGACAATTGCTTCTTTCTCTACGAGCGCGGCGTTCGCAAGGCGAAGATCGCCGAAAAGGAGGCCGTCGCGGCTCTTCTGCGTTCGGTTCGCGCATTCGGTGCGAATGGCTCCGGGCGGTCGAAGGGCGAAGCAAAAACGGAGACCGGAAAATGACTAAAAGCAAGCGGCAGACTCCGGTGCCAGGTCCGGTCAACGCGGGCTTTGACGCGTCGTCAGTCCCACGCAATCCATCCGAGCGCGGGGTGCGGAAAATCCGCGCCATCCATGTTCTGGACGATTTCATCGGCCTCTGTGTTTCGTATTTGCTGGCGTATCTGCTGCGCTTCGGCTTCAATCTCGATCCTCTTCGCGTCGCTGCGGACACGGCGGGCGCCTCCGCGGCGGCCGCGCGCTCGCACTACGCCGTCTCCTACGTGTTGTCCTCCCCGCTTTACATCCTGTGCCTTTTCGCGCCACTGTGCCTTTTCTACGCCATTTCGGGGATGTATGAGGGCGACAGGCGGCTGAGGCACACGCCGCTGATGTGGAATCTTCTCGTCGCCAACGCGGTGCTGCTGGCGGCGATGGCCACATCTTTGTATTTCCAGAAGGACACGTTCCACATGCGTGGATTTCTTCCGCTCGTGCTGATTCTCAACGTGCCCTGCACTTGGCTTGCCCGGCGCGTCACCAACGCCGTGGTCGATCACATTCGCCGCCGTCGCGGAACTCTGCTTCTTCGCTCGATACTTGTCGGGGAGGGGGCCGAAGCCGACTGGCTGCAAAGGCTTTCCGAACTGGGGCGGCTCAAGGGGCACCGCATCGTGGCGCGGTTTCCTACTCCGAAAACGCCTGGTGAGTCCGAGTCTCTTATCGCGTCGGCGGCGCAGGACCGCATCGCGACGCTCTTCCTGCTACCGAAGGAGAACACGCCGGACACCGTGCGCCAGACGATCCTTGGTCACTCCGTGCGCGCCGGTCTGGAGACGATCGTGCTGTTTCCGCGCTTTCTGCGCCTGCACAATCCGTTCGAATACGGCGATTCCGTCCATGGCGTCCCGCTGGTCCACTTTTCGATGGCCGGGCGGCACTTCGCCCCGTCGCCGCTGCGCACGGCTCTGGAGCGCGTCGCGGCCGCGCTTGGCCTTGTCGTGGTTTCGCCGATCCTGCTCGCCGCGGCGGTCGCGATCAAACTTGACGACGGCGGTCCGGTGTTCTTCAGTCAGGATCGCTACGGGCTTGGCGCGAAGAAGTTCCGGATGTGGAAGTTCCGCACCATGTGCGTTGACGCCGAGGCGCGTCTTGCCGCCCTCAAGGACAGAAACGAGACGGACGGCGCCCTGTTCAAGATGCACGACGATCCGCGCGTGACTCGTGTCGGGCGCTTCCTGCGGCGCACGTCGATCGATGAGCTGCCACAGCTCTTCAACGTCCTGTGCGGCCAGATGCGGTTCGTCGGCCCGCGTCCGCTACCGTGCTCGGACATCGAGCCGTATCTTGCCTCGTGGCAGGGATTCCGTCAGAGCGTTCCTCCGGGGATCACGTGCATCTGGCAGGTGACGGGCCGCAGCGACATCGGGTTCGACAGCATGGCCCTGCTCGACGTCTGGTATGCCCTCAACCGAAACTGGATGCTTGACGCCCGCATTCTCATCCGCACGGCGTGGGCAGTGCTTTTCACAAGGGGGGCCTATTGATGCTCAGACATAGAATCATGACGGGAGTCGCCGTTTGCGTTGTCGTTTTCGGCATTCTCTTCTTCTTCCCCGCATGGCTGCACCTCGTGCTGCTCGGCGTGGTCTTCGCCATCGCGCAGATGGAGTGGAACGACATGGCCCGCGCCGCCGGGTTGCGCTATGCCATTTGGACGACTAGCGTTCTCGGCGCGGCCTTTCTTCTCGTCACTGCCGCCGAATCTCCCGTCGCCGCATCGCGATTCGGCCATCTGTCCTGGTTCCCAGCCGGCCTTTCACCGCTTCGCATGGACGCCTCGGCGTTCTTACTTGCGCTCGCTCCCGCCGCGTTGCTCGCGCTTGGCGTTCTCCGTCGCCGCACGGAGCGCGCGATGGAGACGTTCGCAGTGTCATACGCCGGCTTTTGGTACGTGCCCGTCCTTCTTTCGTTCATCGTCCGCCTAGCGTTCGAGTTTCCGGTTCTGCCTGACGGGCACACGAACTACACCGGGCGCATCCTTCTTCTGCTTTTCATAGTTCTCGTCAAGACCTCGGACATCGGGGCCTACACGGCTGGTCGCATCTGGGGGCGGCGTAAACTCATTCCGGAAGTGTCGCCGGCAAAGACGGTTGAGGGTCTTTTCGGGGCATACGCCATGTCGATGTTTTCCGGACTGGTTTTCTGGGCCGTGCTGCACTGGGGCTTTGGTGACGGTCGGCTCGGGCAGTTGCGCTTTCCGTTCGTCCACGCCGTCGCGTTGCCTCTCCTTCTGACGACGACCGGGGTTTTCGGTGACCTGGCCGAGTCGCTCGTGAAGCGCTCCGTCGGAGTGAAGGATTCCTCCACGCGCTTTCCCGGCATGGGCGGCATACTTGACATCCTTGACAGTCTGCTCTTTTCCGCGCCGTTCATGTATGCCTACGTCGTCTGGTTCGTGCACTGACGCCTCCTTGGACGCAACCCAGTCCTCCATCCGCGATTTTCACGCCAACCTACACTCAAACAATGAAATTCTCCTGCCACAATCCCGCCGCCGAGACGATGGATCGCAGTCGTCTTACCGCCATTCAGGACGAGCGTCTGCGCTCCATAGTCCGCCACGTCGCCTCGTCCAACGACTGGTTTCGCGCGCGCTTTGAACAGGCTGGCGTCGATGCCGCGACGTTCCGCGGTCTCGAAGATCTCGAAAAGCTGCCTTTCATGTCCAAGAAGGACTTTCGTGAGCAGTATCCGCTCGGAATGTGCTGCGTTCCGAAGGCGTCGCTCGCTGAAATGCACATGAGCAGCGGCTCGACGGGCACCCCGGTCGTAATGCCATACACCGCAGGCGATCTTGCCCAGTGGGCGGAGTGCATGGCGCGGTGCTATGTCATGGCGGGCGCGCGTAGCGGTGACGTCTGCCAGATCACGCCAGGTTTCGGCCTTTTCAACGGCGGTTTCGGATGCTACCACGGCGCCCGCGCGGCCGGATTGTTCGTCGTGCCGACCGGTGCCGGAAACACCGCGCGGCAGGTGACGCTCGCCCGTGACTTCGGCACCCGCGTCATAACCGGCGTGGTGTCATACACCCTTCGCATAATGGAGGTGATGGCGCAGACCGGAACGGCCCTGCCGAATCTCAAAATCGGCATCTTTGGCGCGGAGTCCTTCTCCGACGAGATGAAGAGGCGCATCCACGACGGTCTTGGCATCGAGGCGTTTGACATCTACGGCATGACCGAGACCGGCGGCATAGGCACTCTCGGCATGGACTGCCCCGCCCACTGCGGTTTGCACCAGTGGGAGGATCAATACATTGTCGAGATCGTCGATCCAAAGACCGGGAATCCCGTTCCGGACGGTCAGGTCGGCGAGGTGGTGGCCACGTCTCTAACTCGCGAGGCGCTTCCGGTGATCCGTTTCCGCACAGGCGACCTTTCTCGCGTCGTCTCGCGCGAAAAGTGCGAATGCGGCCGCACTCACATGCGTCTTGATCGCATTTCGGGACGCCTCGACGACATGCTCATCATCTCCGGGGTGAATTTCTTCCCTCTCCAGATCGAGCAGGCTCTGCTTAAGATCCCCGGCGTCCTTCCGGAATACCGTCTCATAATCAAAGACCATGACGGCACGAAAAAACTGCGAGTGGAAGTCGAGGCGCAGCCTGGTGTCACCGGTCATCAGGTGGCCAAGGTCCTGAAGGAGGTTCTGGGCTTCACGCCGGAAGGCGACGTTTACGCTCCGGGGACGCTTCCGCGCGCCGAAGGCAAGGCCAAGCGCGTCGTTTACGAAAAAGCCTGATTCCGTTCGTTCCCTCCAGTAATTCGCTTGTAGGTCTCCGTTATTCCTTCTGCGCGTTTCTGCTCCGTCCGAATCGCCTCTTCATTCCGTCTCGTCGCGTGTAGCGTCCCTCTCTCTCCCCATGCCTCTTCTGGAAACTAAAAACCTCATGAAGACATACCGGCTTCCGGGCGGGATCGACGTTCCTGTCCTGAAGGGGGTGTCCATAGCGGTTGAAAAGGGTGAACTTGTCGCCCTCATGGGCGCTTCAGGTTCCGGCAAATCGACGCTGATGAACATACTCGGCTTTCTCGACACGCCGACGGGCGGCACCTACAGGTTTGACGGCGAGGACGTTTCGTCTCTCGATCCGGACCGACGCGCTGACATTCGCAGTCGGCGCATCGGATGGGTTTTCCAGAATTTCAACCTGCTGGCCCGCACCTCTGCGCTCCAGAACGTGCTTCTTCCGCTCGAATACAAGCGCGGACGCCGCTCCTCGCGGGCGGCTGAGCGCGACAAGGCGGCGGCCTTGCTCGAAATGCTTGGGCTTGGCGGCCGCCTTGAGCACACTCCTGCGCAGCTCTCCGGCGGCCAGCAGCAGCGGGTCGCCATCGCTCGCTCTCTTGTCAACGATCCAGAGATCGTCCTTGCGGACGAGCCCACGGGCAACCTTGATTCGGCGACGACGGTCGAGATCCTGGAACTTTTTCGCCGCCTCAACAAGGAGCGAGGCATTACTGTCGTCATAGTGACTCACGACGCCGAAGTCTGCGACTACGCCCGTCGCACGATCCGCGTGAAGGACGGACTCGCGACGGGTTGACTCCGCCCGTTTTTTTTCAGGAGAAAGTGGAAAGGCTCTGCCTTTGTCGCCGCGGCGCGCAATCATTTTTCGCTTGACTGCGGAGGGGCGGTTTTCCACAATCTGCCGTTCACATGAATGCCAAGTCGCTTTTGATTGCCATGGTTCTGTCGTCTGTCGTCTGCGCTGCGGATCCCGCCGATTCTCCTTCGGCGGCGCCGATAGCCGCCCGTCCCGTCCGCATTCTCGCGATCGGGAACAGTTTTTCCCTGAGTCTCTGCCGCTTCTTCCCGACAGCGGCTGCGGCCGAAGGGTTTCCGGTGGAGTTCTGCAATCTCTACATCGGAGGATGCCCGCTCGACCGCCACGTGGAAAACATCCGCAAGGCGGCGGAGGATCCGGAGTTCGACCCATACGAGGTGAGGTGGTTTCACGCCGACAGACCGGGCTCTCCAATCAAGTTCAAGTCGAACATTCCGCAGATGCTCGCAACTCAGGCATGGGATTTCGTGACGATCCAGCAGGCCAGCCACAAGAGTTGGAAACCGGAGACGTATCGCCCCGCAGCCGATGAACTGATTGCCGAAATCCACCGTCTCGCGCCTCAGGCCGAGATCATCGTGCACCAGACGTGGGCCTACAACGCCCGCGATGCCCGGCTTAATCCCGGCGAAAAGTCCTGGGGCTTTGACCAGGCGGGAATGTCCGCCCGTGTTGAGGACGCATACAGCAAGCTGGCAGACACGTTCGGCTTCCGCACTATTCCATGCGGGGCGGCGGTTCGTCTGCGTCGCTCCGCCCTTGCAGAGGCCGGGCGCGCCTTCGACCCAGCCTCTCTCGACTTGCTCGCACCCGGCGAAAAGCCGGACCTCCGCGGAGATCCCGTAGGAAGCTTCCGCTGGGAGAACAACGATGCCGCCGCGCGCGCGGAGGGGAGAACTCCGACTCTCGGCGCAGACACGATTCATCTGAACGCCCTAGGCCAGTATCTTCAGGCCGTCACATGGCTTGCTTTCTTTTCCGGGCGCGACCCGCGAACGTTTTCATTTGCGCCAGTGGATGTCCGCGAAGGATCGCCGGAAGAGTTCGCCGGGTTGCGCGCAGCCGCCGCGCTCGCACTTGAAGAACAGCGCGGGAAAGAGCGGAAATGACTTTGTAGCCGACTGCCGGAACCGGTTCTTGTTGGCTGAGATAAACGAACGACTGAACAGAAATGAAACCTCTTGAAATAGGCGGAAGGCGTTTTACGAACCGCTTTTTCCTCGGGACTGGAAAATTCGCATCGACGGAACAGCTCCGCGCAACGCTTGCCGCATCGCAGACGCAACTTGTGACGACCGCGCTTTCCCGCGTCCATGAGAACGACGCCGCGTCCGACGACATTCTTTCGGCAATCGATCGCACAAAGGTCGAGGTGATGCTCAACACTTCCGGCGCGCGCACGGCCGAAGAAGCCGTCCGGATCGCCAAGATCGGAAAGGCGGCCGGCTTCTCGTGGATAAAACTCGAAATCCATCCTGACGCGCGTTATCTGCTCCCGGATCCGGTGGAAACGCTTGCGGCGGTCGAGAAATGCGCCGCGCTCGGCCTTGTGGTGCTTCCATACATCAACGCCGATCCTGTTCTCGCCAAAAGGTGCGAGGAGGCCGGCGCCGCGGCGGTGATGCCGCTCGGGGCCCCGATCGGATCAAACAGGGGGCTTCGCACACGCGACATGCTGGAAATCATCGTCGAGCAGGCAACGGTCCCAGTCGTTGTGGATGCCGGAATCGGGCTTCCATCGCATGCGGCCGAGGCGATTGAGCTTGGCGCGGATGCCGTTCTCGCCAACACCGCAGTCGCCGCCGCCGGCGATCCACCGGCTATGGCCGAAGCCTTCCGTCTCGCTGTTCGCGCCGCGGAGCTGGCCGTCGAGGCGGGGCCCGCCGCATCTCGCGCAACGGCTTCGGCATCCAGCCCCATGGACGATTTTTCGATTTTCTCCTGATTCCACACGTTTTCCGAATCGCTCCGCGATTTTATTCGGACAATTCTCCTTTCTTCTCGCAATGTCTTCATCGATCGTTCTCGAAGGCTACCGCAATCTTCACTACGAAATCCGCGAAATCGTTGATTTCGGCCATGCCCTGCGCCGCATGGGGCGCACAATCACGTGGGAAAACATCGGCGACCCAGTCGCGGCCGGCGAGAAGGTGGAGCCGTGGATCAAGGAAATAGTGGCCGAACTCGTGTCGCGCGGCGACGCGAGTTTCGCCTACTGTCCGAGCCGCGGCGTTCTCTCCACGCGCGAATACCTGGCCTCTGAGGTGAACGCGCGGCCGGGCGGGACGCAGGTCGGCCCGGACGACATTTTGTTCCTCAACGGCATTGCCGACGGCGTGGACAAAATCTACGACCTCATGAAGAAGGACGCCCGCGTCCTCATGCCATCGCCGTCATACCCGACGCACACCTCGAACGAGGGCAAGCGCGGCGACTACCCGCATTTGCAGTTTCGTCTCGATCCGGAGAAGGGCTGGGCGCCTGACCTGGAGGAGATCGAGAACAAGGTCAAATACAATCCCCAGGTGGTCGCGCTCATGCTTGTCAATCCCGACAATCCAACCGGCACCGTGTATTCCGAGGAGACGTTGCGCGCAATCGTCGGAATCGCGCGCAAATACGGGCTTTTCGTCATTTGCGACGAGACATACGCAAACATCGTGTTCAACGGCGCCTCCACGAAGCTCCTCTCGCAGGTCGTGGGCGACGATGTTCCCGGCCTTGCACTGCGCAGCATGTCCAAGGACGTGCCATGGCCGGGCGCGCGCTGCGGCTGGATCGAAATGCTCAACCGCCGCGTTTCGCCCGCTTTTTCGGAATATTGTGACGCCCTTGTTAAGAGCAAGATGATGGAAGTCTGCTCGACCACGCTTCCGCAGATGGCGTTGCCTAAGATCTACGGCGATCCGCGCTTTCAGGCGCTCAAGGCGCGGCGGGCGAAGATGTTCGAGGCTCGTGCGAATCAGGTTTACGAGTTTTTCAAGACCGTCCCAGGCGTCATCGCCCGTCCCGTCCACGGGGCGCTCTACTACTCAGTGACGTTTGAACCTGGGGCGCTGCGTCCGGGCGCGACTCTCCCGATCGCCGACCCGGCAATCAGGGCGTTTGTCGAGAAATGCTGCGAAGGCGTCGCTCCGGACAAGCGCTTCGTGCAATACATGATGGGTTCCGACGGCGTGTGCGTGACGCCGCTCACCGGTTTCCACACGGACATGAACGGCTTCCGCATCACGCTTCTCGATCCGGACGACGGAAAGCGCGCCGAGACGCTTGAACGAATCGGCAGGTGCATCCGCCAATACGTCTAGTGGGCCGCTTGGGGTCAGGGGCGCGCCAGCCGCGTCAGGAGCAGACGCAGGGCCAGAATGGCGCATCGCGTCGCCCGGGCGTTGTCGATGCCGTCAGCCGCGTTCCACATAAAGCCGCCTGACTCCGAATCCCACACCTGCAACGCCAAAAGACGGTCCGCAAGCCTGATCCGCCAATCGATGGAAAAGAGTTCGTTCGCCGGATCGGCCAGTTCGCGCATCGGAAGCTGCGTGGCGATTAGGGCAACGAGCAGAGCGCTTTGAGGAGTAAGCGCTTCATCCGGCCGGTCCTGCTCGTTGGCGGGGCCTTGTCCAAGCGCCAGCCGCGCGGCAAGCCAGCGCGCATGGGCGAGGACGGCCGCTCGCGGCGCGGAGCCGTCGCAGAGGCGCAGTAGAGCGGCCGCCGCAACGCGGGTTGGATCCGGCTGGGTTCCATGCGGCGGCACGGGCACCAGATCGGGGCTTGGATGTTCCATGCCGATTGCGCCGAGCGCGCAAGCGGCCAGAGCGGAGCCGACATCAGCCACAAGAGCCGGAGAGGCCGCGCGACCAGAAGGAAGCCGCCGACGCGCGACAAGGTGGCGGCGAACGCGCTCGCAGAGCGCCGTCGGTGGAGTTCTGCCGTCAATTTCCGCGTCGAGAACCGCGAGCGCGGCGTCAAAAGCGTCCGAGTCGCTCCACGGCAGCGAAGGGCTGGGGGATGGGAAAATCGCGTTGCCGGAATCGTGATCCATCAACCAGTCCTCGGCGCGTGCCACTGCGGCCGCCGTTTCGCGCGCAATCGATTCCGGGAGCCACGGCCCGTCGCTGCGCAGCAGCGTCAGCGGGCGCGTGGCGGAGAGACCGGAAATGGCAATCGCGGCAAGCGCCGCCGACAGCACCGCCGCGAACAAACCACCGCGCGGAACCGTCACGGCGTTTCAGCGTCGAGATGGTTGCCGTCGCTGCGGAGCAACTGGACGCGCTCGATGTCCTTGAACGGAATCGCGCGGATGACGCCGCGCTGCGTTTCGAGCCTGTAGAATCCGCCGGCTTTTTCAAGGAACACGCCGCGCACGACGGATCCGTTCTTTGTCGTGACGGCCATGTCAGGCGTGAGGTCGCGCTCGAGCTTGACAAGGCCAAGGGACAGCGTTCCGTCGCGCTCGACGTCGGCATCGCGCTCGACCGTCATCCAGCCGCGACGAACAAACGAAACGCGGCGATGCCCTGTCGGCACTGCTGCTATGACAAGTTCCGAGGACACGGAATCGGATTCGCCGTCCGGAGCGGACGTGACTCCGAACTCCTTGCCGTCGATTTGAACGGAAACGCCCGCCGGCGCGGTTGAAACCCGCAATGTTCCGGTGTTGGCGCGCAGACGGAACTCCTCGGCGGCGATTGCCCCCGGCTCAAGCGGAACGGTTCGCGCCATAGGGTCGTGTCCCGGCAGCTCCGCGCGAACGCGGTGGGCTCCTGGAGGAAGATCAGGCACTGAAACAGGGGCGACGCCTCTGAACGCATCATCCACGTAAATGCGCGCGCCAGTCGGGATCGAAGTCACGGAAAGCGTGGCGGGCTTGCGCCTCAGCACGGCGTTCACGGGGGCGGAGTCTCCTGAGCGAACCTGCAACTCAAAGCGCCAGGGTTCATAGCCGTCGAGAGACGCCTCCACCACCGCCGTGCCTTCCGGAACCCCCGGCACGACAATCGGCGCGCGGCCGCGCGGCACGCCGTTCACGGAAACTTCGGCGCCGGAGGGTTCGCTTGTTATCGAGAGCGCGGCGGAGGTCGATGCCAGGGCCACGCGCAAAAGCGCGGGCTCGGGGGCGCGCAGCTTTAGCGGAATGCGCTGGGGCTTGCATCCCGGTGCTTCGATCAGCAGTTCATGATCCCCCTCCGCCACCTGCGGCAGAAGCAGCGGGGAAGATCCAACGGAAGCGCCATCGAGCGTGACGGACGCGCCCGCGGGTTCTGCCGAGACAAGGACCGCGCATGTCGGCGCGGGAACTTCAAACGTTACTTCCGCGCGTTCTGTTCCGGTCTCGAACTCGACGTATGTGGCTGGCGCTCCGGAAGGCCGCAGACAGGCGAAGTGGCGACCTGGGCGGAGCGGAACCTCCACCGGTGTTGTTCCGCGGTCAATGCCGTCAACGGCGACGCTCGCACCCTGGATGGATGATGACAGCAGAGTCGGAACCTCGCCGGAGCCGGTCTGATCCCCCCGTTCGGAGGCAGGTGCCGCCATGGGCGCTAAAAAGGAGCAGACAAGCGCTAGTGCGGGGAAAATGATTGTGCGGCGAATTGAATTGCGGTGCATGTCCATTTCCTCCATGTCATTTGCGACCAATGCGCGATTCGGCGTCGAGAAGTCGGCGTCGGGCAGCTTCGTTGCGCGGATCCGAGCGGTCGGGCACGACCTCGGCCAGGTCGCGAAGCGCCGCCGCGGCTTCGGCCCAGTCCTTCATGTTGGCGGCGTGTTCGGCGCGCCAGTTGAGCGCCTCCACGCGGGCGTCGAGTTCCTTGGCGGCGGCCGAACGAGCGGCGGAGGCGATGTCGAAGAGCTCCGGCCGCGGGTCAAGCGTCTCTAGGCGGGCGATGCACGAGTCGTAGATCCTGACCGCATTGTAGAGGTTGCCTGGCAGAACCTCGCGTTCGTCGTGGAGGCGCTCGGCGCGCTCGAAGTCCTCCTCGGCCCCGGAAACGAGAGTGTCACGATCCACGGCGAAGGCCCAGAGGCCGAGTTCATTGCGGCCGAAGTCCTCCAGGGCATCGCGAAGCGCCGAGAGGGCGGCGGGTTCCTCGCGATTGCGAACGACAACCGTGTTGGGGCGACCATGCGCAAGCGCGGAAATCCGGATTTCGCGCCACTCGTTGCGCCTGGGGCGGCCCTCGTCCTCAGTCACAAGCGATGAAAACGACGCCTCGTCAAACAGGCGCAGAAGTTCGGCGCGTCGTTCATCGGGAAGAGGCGAGTCGGCGCGCTTGCGAACATGACGCCCCTGCGCCGCGTCGTCGATCGCGACTTCGAGCGTGCCGTCCGGCGAGAGTTCCATTTCGTAGCGAAACACGTTGGACTCGGACCCCTCCAGCTTGACGTAGGAGAATGAAATCGGAGGCTCCGTGGGAGCCGGCTCGGGGGTGGGGAGGGGATCGGACGCGCGCGGGGAAAGGAATATCTTGGCGGCGCCGGCCAGAAGGACAACCGCTGCGCAAATGATCGCGACGTTCGCGACAAGGTTGCGCCGCATCTCCCCCGCCGGGGCCGGTGCGGGCGGCGGAAACAGGTTGGGCTGCGGGGACGCCCCGAACAAATCCGGAGCGCCAGATGACGATTCTGCGCTTTTCGCGTCAGCATGATTGCCGGCGCCGCGTGCCTCCGCGCCATCGGTGGAGGTGGTGTCAGGCGCTGGAACCGCGTCCAGAGCGGCGGCGGGTTCCGGAGTTGGCGGAAATTCGCCGTTGTCATTGGAGATGCGAAGAACCGTCTCGCCGATTTTGACCTCCGCTCCGGGATGCAGCGGCGAATCGGTTTCGATCTGCGAGCCATCGACGAAAGTTCCGTTGACGGTGGCCAGATCGGAAACGTAAAGCGAACCGCCCTCCACGTAGAACTTGCAGTGGCTGCGCGAAAGCATTGCGTCGGAAATCGCAAGGTCGTTGCGAGCCGAACGGCCGACTGAAAGCCCCGAGGGGGGGATGTCGCGGACGGTGCCGGCGGAAGGGCCGGACTCGATGCGGAGACGGAATGAGTTCATGGCCTTCTGTGTTCGTGGCGGTGGTTGTGCCTGTGGTTGTGTTCGCGGAGCCCGTCGGCTGATGGACGCTGATCGGACAGAATGGCGTCGAGCCCGGCGGCGAGCGCCGCGAATTGTGGCGGCGTTGGCGGAGGCGGCGGCGGGGGCTGTTGCGTGGAAGTGTCCTGATTTTCAGGGGCGGGATTCCGAATTTTTTGCGGCTTGGAAGACGAAGTGCCCGGTCCCGCCTTCTGGGCGATCTGATTCCCGGAACCTTGCTTCTTTGCGGGCCTGGGTCCCCATTTGGCAAGGGCGTCGCGGGCGACCTTCTTCGTGTCACGCGGGAAATCGCCGTGAAGAATCCATGTGAGCCACGACGGCTCCGCGGCCGCAAGATCGCGGAGTTTCTCGCCCTTTTTCCGCCCGAAGTTCACGATGATTTCACCGTCCTCGCCTGTGCGGAACCGGCCTTCACGATCAATGAAAGACGGGTCTCTCTCGTTCAGATAGGCGTCCAGCTCGTCAGGCGATGTCGGCAGGTCCGGATATTTGGCGAACTCGCCTTCCAGAACGCGCAGGGCCGAAAGGGCGTCCACCTCGGCCCCGTGGGAGTCGGCCGGCTCCTCGCCGCAGAAAAACCGCAGCGCGGCCTGAAGGTCGCGCGGTTCGCGCTTGTGGTAAATGCGCAAGGCGTCGAACATTCTGCGACCCGCGGCGTTGAAGTGCATCCCGCAGCGCTCGAACTCCTCTTCAAGAATTGGAATGTCGAGTTTTGAGAGTCCGAAGCCGCCGAGGTCGCATCCGCTGAAAAATTCCAGTATCTCGGCGGCCTTGTCCGCGAAAGTCGGAGCCGACGACACCATTTCGTTGGTTATGCCGTGGATGGCCGTCGTCTCGACCGGAATCGGAATGGTCGGATTCAGCAACCAGGTTTTCGTCTCCCTTGCGCCGTCACGGCCGGGCTGGATGCGAACTACCGCGAGCTCGACAATGCGGTCTGTTCTCGGATTGAGTCCGGTGGACTCGATGTCAAAGACGGCCAAGGGCCGATCCAGGGCGATGAATTGCATTTTCTTGATTCTGAAAGACCAGCGGGACTGGAAAGCTATCTAGGAGTGAGGATTTCGGCAGGCGCGCCGTTCGGCGTGACGGCGATCATCATTTCGCTGTGGCACGCCAGTGATCCGTCCTGAGTGAAGACTGTCCACTTGTCGGACTTGGATACGCGTATCTTTCGCGACCCGAGCGTGAACATCGGCTCGATGCAGAGGACCATGCCCGGGCGCAGGATCACCCCTCGGCCTGCCGGACCGTAGTTCGGAATCTCCGGGGCCTCGTGCATGTCCACGCCGCACCCGTGGCCGACGTATTCGTGGACGATGCCGAACTTGTTGCGAATGGCCACGGTTTCCACGGCATGGGAGATGTCGCCGACGCGGTTGCCGGCGCGAGCGGCGTCAATTCCGGCCAGGAGCGCCTCTTCCGTGTGCTCGACGAATGAGCGGGTCTGCGGCGTTCCTCCGCCCACTATCACCGTGCGCGCGTTGTCGCCGACGAACCCTTCGTATGCCACGGTGATGTCGATCGATACCATGTCGCCGTCCTTCAGCACCACGGATGGACTTGGAACGCCGTGTATGACGGCGTCGTTGACCGAAATGCACGTCTGCGCCGGATAGCCGTAGTATCCGAAGTCCGCGCTTTTGCAGCCAAGCGCCTGCATCGCCCTGAGGGCAAAGTCGTCCAGCTGCTTCGTGCTTATGCCGGGCCGAACGGCGTCGCACATGAGACGGAGGACTTCGGCCGCCTTTTCGCCTGCGGCGCGGCATCCGTTAAGCTGGGCCGGGCTCTTGATTCTGATTTCGTCGGTTTTCTTCATTGAGATGCTGGTGCTGGGTGGCGCGCCCGTGGCGTGGGCGCGCAGGCTACTGGGGCATGTCCTCGATAATTTTTGCGAGAGCCTGCGCCGCAAGCTTCGGATCGGCTTTGCCGCGCGAGAGTTTCATCACCTGTCCAACCAGAAACTGCAGACTGGCCTTCTTGCCGGCTTTGAATTCCGCGACGGGTTTCGGATTGGCCTCGATGGCGCGGCGAGCCAGCTCCTCCACGGCCCCGGCGTCCGAGACCTGGGCCAGTCCGCGCTCCTTCACGATGGCTGCGGGATCGCCGCCCTTTTCAAACAGCTCCTCAAGAAGGGCCTTCGCGGTTGGACCGTTGATCGTGCGCCCTTCGACGAGGCGCAGGAGCGATGCGAGCGACGCGGGGGGCAGCGTGGAGAGCGAGGCGACGTCCGCGGCTTCCTTTCCGGCCGCGCCGAGAAGGCGGAGCACATCGCCCATGATCCAGTTTGCGGCGAGTTTCGCCGGTGCGCCCGCCGAAACCGTCGACTCGAAATATTCGGCAAGCGGTCGCTCGGCGGCCAGGACGCCGGCGTCGTATGCCGGGAGACCGAACTGCGACGCGAAGCGCTCCTTCTTGCGCTCCGGCAGTTCCGGAAGCTCCGCGCGCCACTGTTCGACGAGTTCGGGCGGAAGTTCGATCGGCAGGAGGTCAGGTTCCGGAAAATAGCGATAGTCGTGGGCGTTTTCCTTCGTGCGCATGGAGAACGTCTCGCCCAGGTCGCCGTCCCAGCGGCGCGTTTCCTGAATGACTGCGCCTCCGGCGTCGATCAGGGCGGTCTGGCGCGCGATCTCGAATTCAAGCGCCGCGTGGATGCCCTTGAAGGTGTTCATGTTCTTGATTTCGACCTTCGTGCCGAGACGGTCGCTGCCTTCGGGGCGGACGGAGACATTCACGTCCGAGCGCATGTTGCCGTCCTCCAGATTGCAGTCCGACACTCCGGCGTAAACGAGAATGCGGCGCAGCGTCTGGAGATATTCCATGGCCTCGTCGGGAGAGTGCAGGTCCGGCTCGGAGACTATTTCCATGAGCGGAGTGCCGCAGCGATTGTAGTCCACGCCCGAATGGCGGGCGTAGTGATTGATCTTGGCGGCGTCCTCCTCAAGATGTATGTGATTGAGGCGAACTGTCCGCGCCGCGCCGCCGGCGCCTCCGATTTCCACGCCGCCGCCGATGCAAAGCGGATGGGCGTCTTCGGAAATCTGGTAGTTCTTCGACATGTCCGGGTAGAAGTAGTTCTTCCGGTCGAACTCCGCGCGCTTCGCGATGCGGCTTCCAAGCATGAGCCCCGAGATCACGGTAAGGCGAACTGCCTCCCGGTTGGCGCGCGGAAGCGCGCCCGGAAGCCCGAGGCAGACAGGACAGACGTTGACGTTCGGCTCCGCGCCGGAGGCGAGTGAACACCCGCAGAACATCTTCGTGCGGGTCTTGAGCTGGACGTGAGTCTCCAACCCTATGTCGATGGTGTATTTCATGACGGCGGGGAAGTCTATCAAAACCCCCGCTTTCAGTCCACAACCGCAAAAGGCGCATTTGCGACTCCTACTGAACAGTTCAACATTTCAACTGTCCTGACTTCTACTTTTCATCAGGTGTTGCGGGTAGGCGGCGCTTCGCGTATGATCGCGGCCATGACAAAGCGTAGATCGGACGAGCCTGGCAAAGCGGCGCGCGACGGGGAGGCGAGTGCGTCCACGGTGCGGGTGGCGGTTCACATGAACGTCGCCAGCAAGGGCGGCCGCGACATCGTGGCGGGAATTCTGCGCTATGTGCGGCACCACCCGGAATGGGAGATCGAAATGCACGGCAACGCGCCGGGCAACGACGGTTTTTCCGACGGTCTGCGCAGCAAGCCGGTGGGGCTCATTTCCGGCAAGCCCGTGTCGCACCTCATGGGTTTCGTGGACCGCGATCCCCTGGAGGAGAAGCGTTTCGCCGCCAGCCGCATACTCGCGCCGCGCTCCGGTCTGAAGGCTGCGGTTTTCATCACCAGGCGTCCGTTCATTCCAGTGCGCATTCCGTCTTCGGTGGTGGACGTTGACCACGCGCTCATCGGCGAAACCGCCGCGAGGCTCTTCCTGCGCCACGGGCTGGCGCATTTCGCCTTCATAGGAATGCCGGTGGAGACGGACAACCAGCGGCCGCGACTGATGCCGTTCGTTCAGGTGATACGCTCGCACGGCGGCGAGGTCTCGGTTTACGAGCCGCCGCGCGGCAGATTAGGCAAACGGAGCTGGAAGGAGGAGCGCTCCGCGCTCTCCGCATGGCTCAAGGCCCTTCCAAAGCCGTGCGGCGTGTTCGCCGTCTCCGACCAGCGCGCAATGCACGTGCTGGAGATATGCCGCGCCGACGGAATCCTGGTGCCGCAGGAGCTGCAGGTGCTTGGCGTGGACGACGAGGAGTTCATCTGCGACTTCACGACGCCGTCGCTTTCCTCGATCGCTCCCGACTACATCGCAGTCGGCTACGAGGCGGCCGGCGAGCTGGCGCGGCTTCTCGCGGGCGGCGCTCCGCACGAGGAGGGCATGTTCGTCGGTGTTCCGGGCGTCACGGAACGGCTCTCCACCACGGACCTCTCGCAGACTGGCAGTCGCGTGACGCGCGCCATGGACTTCATCCGCGTCCACGCCGCGCGCGGCACGTCGATACACGAGGTCGCGCGCGCCGTCGGCGGCAGCGAGCGCCTGCTGGAGCGGGACTTCCGGACCGTTCTCGGCACGACGGTCTGCCGCGCTATCCGTGACGCGCGACTCGATCGCGTGGCCCGCCTCCTTCGCGAGACGGACCTTACGCTACAGCAGATCGCCACCAAGACCGGCTTTTCAAACGCGCCATATCTCAAGACCGCCTTCCGACAGCGCTTCGGCTGCACCATGATGGAGTGGCGCGTTCGATAAAACGAACAACTTCGTGCGGATTTTCATCGTCCGGCGATGCTATGCTTTGCCTCGCGGAACGGAAAGGCCGGCGTTGTGCCGCCCGCCGTCCCGCACCGAAAGGAAAGAACGATGAAGGGTCCATTCTCGCAACTCGCGCTTGTCCAAGTCCTGTTTTTTGCCGTTCTCGGCGAAGTTCCAGCCACCGCCGCCACATGGAACAAGGCCGCCGGCGGCACCTACGAGTGGAACGCCGAAAATTTCGGCGGCACGATTCCTGCGGCGAGCGACACGGCGTTTTTCAATGCACCTAACGCCAACCAAACAATCACGGGAAACGGCGTTGCGGCATCCGTTGATGTCAACAACGGCAACAGCGCGGAAAACGGCGTCTATACCCGCTCGCGCACGTTCGAGGGCGACATCGTGGCCGGAAACCTCGTGCTTCGCCAGGGGTTTCTCGACGTAACCGGTGCATTTGTGCTGTCGAATGGTTCCGCCGGGCCCAACTCGCGCATCGGCACGTCGAGCGCGCGCAACGCGCTTTGCGCCACGCTCGACATCTTTCAGGGCGGTTCGGTCGTTGCGGATGACGTTCACGGAATTTACGTCGGGCAAAACAACGACGCAAACACGATTTCGTCCGGGCGCATCCGTCTGCGCAACGGCGGCGTCCTGCGCATCAATCCGGCAGGCACGACGGCATCGACCGCCGGTCTTCAACTTGGCCGGGATTCCAATGCCGGCAATTCCACAGCCGCTTCCTACTCGTCCTCGTTCATACAGGATGGCGGACACGCCACGCTGGGACGCCTCATCGCCGGGTTCGAGAAAAACGCTGCCGGATCGGCGACCGTCTGCGGCGGCGTTCTCGACATGCCTTGGATTTCTGGCGACACGCGTTTTCGCATCGGCTACAAGGGATACGGAATTTTCCAGCAACTCGGCGGCGAAGTTTTCTGCATGACGAACCGCCAAATCGCGTCGCCGGCTCCGCTGTCGGACGCGCCGCACGTGTCGGCGCTTGATGTGGGCAGCGGCCAGTCTGGAACTGACGGACTCAAGGGTGCGTATCTCTTCGTCGGTGCCGGTACTTTCGTCTGCGGTGACGACATTTGCATTCAAGGGCCGTCCTACAACGGCAAAACAGGCGTGGCTCCGGCCCATCTCACGATCGGCGGAACGGCATGCGTGACATCTCGCACGGTTCGCGTCGGTGCGAACAGTTCCGACGGCAGGGCCAGTCTCAACCTAAACGGCGGAACTCTTGCCGTGCAGCGCCTGTGCCGCAACACGACAAGAACCGGAATCGGCGAAATCAACGCCAACGGCGGGACGATCGTGTTTCCACCGAATGCCCTGCTCGAACAGTTTCTGAATCTCGACCGCATCAACGTCTTCGAGGGAGGACTTGGCATCCAGTGCAATGCCAACGTTTATTTGGGTACTGCGGAAAACACCGTTCCCTTGCGGACGCCTTCCGGCTACGGCCTCTCGCTTTCGCTCTCCCAGGAAACCGGCAACTGCTTTAATCCGCCATGGATTGAAATCAGCGGCGGCAGCGGTTCTGGAGCGGCGGCGATTTCGCTTGTGAACTACGACAGCAACACGATGACCAACATCGTGCTCGCTTGTCCCGGCGAAGGCTACGCGGCGAACGACTCCGTGACCGCATCGATTGTCAGGCCGTGGGGCGCTAACGTTTCGCTTACCGGGCGAATCGACGTCTCGCTTGTCAAGAATAATCCCGGCAAATTGACGAAGACCGGACCTCAGAGCCTCTACCTCTTTTCGCAGCCGGAATTTGACGGCACCTACGAATTCCGCGAAGGCTGGTCGGTCCAGACGACAGCGGCCGGAGGCTCTCCGCGAGTCACTGCGGTTGTCGTCGGCGGCACGGACGGCGTCGATGCCCTCGGCGTTCCCAAGCCTGCGCGTTTCCAATGCGGCTCCGGCAACGCCACTGCCGTCGAGGAGAATTGGAACCCGATCAACCCGGCCGCCACGCTAACGCTCGGAACGGCGTTTGGAGCCGGCAAACTTGAAATTCCCGCAGCATCTGTCGCCGCAGGTGAGACCAAACCGTTCGAACAGACATTCGCAGCCTTGACCGTGAACGGCACCGGAAACTCCGTCTCATGGGCCGGCGGAAACGCCGACCACTCCGTAGGCGTGAAACTCTCCTTCGGCACGATTTCCTGCGCCGAAGGTTCGCAGCTCACAATCCCCGACCCGACATCTTCCTTCAAGGTCTATTGCACGGGCATGCCCGCCGGGACTTCGCTCAAGAACATCGTCTTCGAAGGCGACTCCGTCCACACGGCCATGGTCGGCGACGACGGCCAGCTCGTCCCGATGCCTCTCGCGTTCATGATGGTGGTGCGTTAATGTCGCCAAAGCGCAATCGGCTGCCGTCGATGCCAATCGGCATTCGACTGCAATCGGTTGCAATCGTCCGCAATCGAAAATGTCGTCTTTTCCCTCCTCTCTCGATTTCACGCGCGCGGCCGTGCCGTTTCTGAAAGCGCTTCCGGCATACCTGCGCGACGTCCCCGGCGAGCCGGGCCTCAAGCACTACGGATCCGGCGAAAGCGGCCACTGGGCGGTGCAGATCAACCAGCAGGTCGCCGGAGCCCTCGCGTGCCTTGCCAGCCTTCCGCCTGAAACGCTCTCCGAGGCCGGATGCGCGCTAAGCGCAGCCGAGTTGCGCGACATGGCGCTTGCGATGACCCGCTATTCGCTACGGACGCACCGCACGGGAGACCTCGACTGCACCGACGGGAAGAAGTGGGGGCGGCACTGGATTAGCGTGCTTGGCTACGAGCGCATGATCCCGGGGCTCGACCTCCTGCGCGAATTCTTCACCGCCGACGACGAAGCTCGCCTCCGCGCCCTCGTTGAATGCGAATGCGACTACCGCATGAACGAATACGAGCTTGTCGCCGACCCCGACGCCTCGACTGGCCGCAACAAGCCTGAGTCCAACATCTGGAACGGCGCGTTTCTGCTGCGGGCCGCGGCGGATATGGCGGCCGGCGCCGCCCGCTCCGAAGAAGGCACGTGTTTCGCATGGCGAGAGCGCGGCACAGACTTCCTCGTGAACGGGCTCTCTTTCCCGGATGATGCGGAGAACGCCACCGCCGTTCTCGGCAAGCCCGTGCGCGAGCGCTTTGTCGGCGCCAACTTTTTTTCGGACGGCGCGCTCGACCACCACGGCTACCTCAACGTGGGCTACGCCTACGTTTGCCTCTCGAATCTCGCTCTGCTCTATTTTTCCTTCAAGCGGCGCGGTCTGCCGCCGCCGGCGGGTTTCATGCACAACTTGCGCCGCGTCTGGGAGTGGTGCAAGCGCTGCACCTTCCCCGACGGCCGACTTCTGCGCATCGGCGGGGACTCCCGCGCGCGATACACCTACTGCCAGGCCTTCGCCCTGCAGGGCTGGCATCTCGCATGTGACCTATGGCGCGACGAAGACGCGGCCCGATTCGCCCGCGGCTATCTCGCTCTTGTGGCCCGCGAGCAGGCCGAAAATCCGGATGGAACTTTTTATGGAAAGCGCCTGTCCGCGATGCGCGCCGAGTCGCCATGGTGGGAGACCCGCCTTGAATGCGACCCATTCACTGTGCTCGCGACTTCGGCGCATTGGGCGGCGGGCGAATGTGAGTGCGGTGCCGCGCGCTCGCCCTCGCAGGCAGGACGAGCGCTAGAAAACGCGCTTCTCGGCACCGCGTCGGCGGATTGTTCCGTCCTGCCCGCGAGGGCGAGCGGAGAAACCGCCGCACTCGCGGATCCGCCGCTCTGGATCGGCGCCTATCACGGAGCGGCGCTTCTGCGCACTCCGGGCGCCGTGCGCTCCGTAGTGTCTCGTGCATTCTGCGGCCCGACTCGCTCCAACGCGCGCAATTTCCACGAAACAGGCCCTGCGGCGCTTTGCCTCCCCGAAAACCGCAGCGACCTGGCGGAATGGTCCGGCAACCTCTTCGCTTTCATCGGTCTTCGCGGACCCAAGCATGTCGGTTCGGCAACGGTCGAAGAGACTCCAGGCGGCTTCCGCTGGCTCTGGGAGGGCGACATCCTCGAGGACAATCCCCTCGGCGAGGGCGAGGACCGCTACCACGTGCTTCGCCGCCGCTGCGCCGCCGAGGCGCTTCCGGACGGTCGCACCATGCGCATTTCCGACCGCGTCGAGTGCATCAAGGAAACAACACTTCCCGTTGGCTTCCGCGCGCTGAATCTCCAGATTCCAAACGACATCTACAACGGGCACAAGCGGGTTTACACGGCTGGCGATCAATCCGCACCCATTTGCGAAACGCGCTCCTATCCGCCCGCAGGGCAGATCATTGAAACAAATTCCACTTTTCTGGAAATCGACGGGGCGCTGCGCGTGCGCTCGCTCACCGGGAAGCGTCTGCGCATTCTGCGGCCGGCAGGGCAGGGGGCTTATTGCTACAACGGCCTCACTAGCCAATACGTCGAAACCGTCGTGACGGACTTCTCTCTTGAATCAAGGCACCTCATGCCAGGCGACGTCCTGGTGGACGAATCCTATGAAGTGGAGGTCGTGAATTGAATCGCAGGCGCGTCGCCCTGGTGGGCGTGACTGGCTACGGTGGCGTCCACTTCAAGCACCTCCGGGCGCTCGCTGAAGCCGGCGAATGCAAATTCGCCGCCGCAGCGGTAGTGAATCCTGAGCATCCCGACGCGGCCGGGCCTCTTGCGTGGCTGCGCGCCAACGGGGCGGCTGTCTATCGAACCGCCGAGGAGCTCTTCGCGGCCGAGAAGGGCCGGATCGATCTGGTGTGCCTTCCGGTTGGCATAGCGTCGCACGAGCCGCTCGTCGCCGCCGCGCTGGCCGCCGGAGCCGACGTCCTGGTCGAAAAGCCGGCGGCAGGATGCACGGCGGCGGTGGACCGGATGATTGATGCGGAGCGAGCCGCCGCGCCAAGGCGCGTATTCGTGGGTTTTCAGCATGTCTGGGCGCCGGAAACGCGGCAAATCATGCAAATCCTGGCATCCGGGACTCTTGGCGCGCCGCTGAGGATTGCCAGCACCGGAATCTGGCCGCGAGGCGATGCCTACTACCAGCGCAATTCCTGGGCCGCGCGCCTTGCCGCGCCGGACGGAACCCCAGTGCGCGACTCCCCGGTCAACAACGCATTCGCGCATTATCTCAATCTCTGCCTTCTCTACGCTGGCGCAAGCGCAGGCGAGTTCGGCGCGCCGGCCGCGCCGACCGCAGTCGAAGGCGCGCTTTTCAGGGCCCGGCCGGGAATCGAGACGTTCGATACGTGCCTGCTTCGCTTCGGAACGGATTCCGGCGTGCCCGTGGACATCGCGTTTTCTCACGCCGCCGAACGCAACGCGCATCCGCGAATCCATGTGAAATGCGAACGCGGCGATGTGCGCTGGGCGCACGACGGCCCGTGGGAGGTGCGAGCGGCGGACGGGCGCGTCCTTGCATCGGGAACGGCGGCGCCGCCTCACGCTGCAATGTTCCGCGCGGTGATCGCGCAGTCCCGTGAAGGGACTGCGGCGCAGGTGGGGGGCATTGCGCCTCATGGTTGCTCTCTTTCAATGGCACGTGCGCAGGTTCTCGCCGTCGAACTGCTGACGGAGACCCTGCCGGTGCGGCCTCTGGAACATGACGCCATTCGCCGCGACAACTGCGGCCAATGGATCGTGCCGGGCATCGAGGAGGCCTTTGATCGCTTCTTCGAAAACGGAACGAGCGCGATTCCGGAATGGAAATGAAGACCGAATCCCCAAAGCGCGGAGTCCTGCTGGGCGACTGGGGGCACTACGGCGAAGTGCTCCGTGAAATTGAGGCGGACGGCGGCGGCATCCGCATGGTCGGTTCCGCGACGAGCGGGACCGAGGCGGCTGATCTTCTTCGCGAGGCCCGGCCGGACTTCGCGATCGTCTCCGCACCGCCGGGGCAAATCGCGGAACTCGCCACGCTCGCCGCCAATGCCGGCTGCCACGTGATTTGCGAAAAGCCACTTGCCGTTGATCTGGATTCCCTCGATTCGCTTCGCGCCGCCGTTGAGCGCGCCGGGGTGCTTGTTTGTCCGATGCTCCCTACACGGGCACGTCCTGCGCTCGCCGCGACGGTCGAAGCCATCCGCTCCGGCGCGATCGGGAAGCCGCTGCTTCTTTCAGCTCGCAAGACCTACAAGTGGGGAAGGCGCGAACCGTGGTTCAACGACCGCGCCGCATACGGCGGCACGATCCCCTGGATCGGCATCCACGCGCTAGACTTCATCGACGCCGCCAGCGACGGCGATCCCGTGGCAGAGGTCTCCGCTTTCCACGCGAATCTCGCGCATCGGGAAATGCCCTGCTGCGAAGACGTTTGCGTCCTCTCGATGCGCCTGGCCTCAGGCGCGCTCGCGACCGCGACGCTCGACTATTTGCGGCCCGACTCGCCGGTACCGCATGGAGACGACTTCCTGGGAGTCGCCGGGGAACGCGGCGAAATCACCGCCTGGATCGACCGCGGCCGCGCCGAAATCCTGCTTCCGGGCCAGACGCCGCGCGACATTCCGCTCCCGCATCCAGCGCCGTTTTTCACGCCATGGATAGAGGCCCTTCCACGACGCGGGGAGCGCGCGGCGCCCGACGCCACAACTCTTCGCGCGTTTCGCCTGACGCGCGAGGCGCTTTGCGCGCGAGAGGCGGCGGATGGCGGAATGACCATTGCAATCCGTCGTAAAGATGGCGGGGCGCTTCCATTCTGACGCGCGATGCGCTAGGATTCGGGTCAGGCCAATTCGTCCAATTTCGCCATCGCCATGAAATCACGTCTTGTCTCGAACAACCCCACGCTTGGCACGTATTCCCCGGAGACGCTTCGCGCGCTTCACGATGAGGCCGGCCTCGAATCCGACACCGCGCTGGCGCGCGACGGAGTTCTCTCCGGCGCGGCGGCGGATGCCGATGCGATCTTTTCGTCGTGGGGAATGCCGACTCTTTCCGAAGAGGAAATCGCCGAGTGCCTGCCGCACGTCCGCGCGCTGTTCTACGCCGCCGGATCGGTGCAGGCATTCGCGCGACCGTTTCTGGCGCGGGGCGTCAGGGTCTTCAGCGCGTGGCGCGAAAACGCAGTGCCGGTGGCGGAATTCGCGGTTTCGCAGATACTTCTGGCGAACAAGGGCTTCTTCCAGGCCTGCCGCATGAATCGCTCCGCCAAGGCGCATCTTGAAGCGCACCGCCTCTTTTCCGCGTATCCCGGCAACTTCGACTGCCGCGTTGGGCTGCTCGGCTGCGGCTCCATCGGGCGGCTCGTTGCCGAGGCTCTTAGGAGGCACAGGCTGGAAGTCCTCGTTTTCGATCCTTTTCTGCTGGATGAAGCCGCCTCATCGCTTGGCGTGCGGAAGGCGTCGCTCGAAGAAATCTTCGCCACATGCCAGACCGTTTCCAACCATCTGGCAAACAACGAACGGACGAAGGGAATGCTCGACTGGTCGCTCTTTTCGAAAATGCCGCGCAACGCCACATTCATAAACACGGGTCGCGGGGCGCAGGTGGTGGAGGCCGATCTTGTGCGCGCCCTCGCGGAGGAGCCCTGCCGCACCGCCGTGCTCGACGTCACCTGCCCCGAGCCGCCGGAGGAAGGCTCGCCGTTTTACTCCATGCCCAACGTCTTCCTAACGCCGCACATGGCGGGGTCGTCTGGTCTGGAAATCCGGCGCATGGGAGAGGCGATGCTGGAGGAATGGCGTGCATGGAACGCCGATCCTTCGTCCAGGTCTGTGCGCGAAGTCACGCCGAAAATGCTGGAAACGATGGCGTAAAACGCTTTTTTTGCCGGAGAATCGAAAATGAAAACGGTCTTGGTCACTGGTGGCGGACGCGGAATCGGCGCTGGAATCTGCGAGGCGCTTGCGCGCGAAAACTGGGCGATAGCATTCACGGGGCGCAAGGCGGGGGCTGAAATGCAAGATCGCTTGTCCGCCTTGCGCGCTCTCGGCGCGCCAGCCGCCGCATATTTCCAAAGCGACGTGGCCGACATAACGGCCCACGAGGCGCTGCTCGACGCGGTGGAGAAGTCGCTTGGACCGCTCGCGGCGCTCGTGAACAACGCCGGCGTCGCGCCGACGGTGCGCCTCGACGTTCTGGAAACGACGCCGGAGAGTTTCGACCGCCTGATGGGGACCAATCTTCGCGGACCGTTCTTCCTCACGCAGGCGGCCGCGCGGCGCTTTGTCGCCGCTAAGACCCCGGCGACGATCGTGAACGTCGGGAGCATTTCCGCGACCGTTGCAAGCGTCAGCCGCGGCGAATACTGCATCAGCAAGGCCGGCGTGGCAATGGCCACTAAACTCTGGGCCGCGCGCCTTGCCGAAGAGGGAATCCGCGTTTACGAAGTGCGTCCGGGCGTGATTCACACGGACATGACCGGCGCAGTCCGCGAAAAATACGACAGGCTTCTCGCCGAAGGGCTTGCGCCTCAGGCGCGCTGGGGCGAGCCGGAGGATGTGGGACGCGCCGTGGCGATGCTTCTGCGCGGCGATCTCGCATATTCCACCGGGCAGGTGTTGCAGATCGACGGCGGCATGACCCTGCAAAGGCTGTAGCCGCTGCACGGTTGAAAGGTTGTAAGGTTGAGAGGTTGAAAAGCTTGCGGTAGGGGCCGCGCGCCGCGCGGCCCGCGAACATGGTGAAAGGTGAGGGCTTGAAAGAGTTGCCAGGGGATTCGGGGGACTCGAGTCCACCGTCAGTCGTCCAGTGCGACGCGCTTGTGATTGGAAGCGGCGCGGCGGGGCTTGCGGCCGCCGCGCGGCTCAAGGCCGAAGGCGTGCGGGATGTGCTGGTGCTCACTGAGAGTCTGAAGGGCGGCACCTCGATCAACACTGGCAGCGACAAGCAGACCTACTACAAGCTCGGAATGTGCGGAGACGCGCCGGATTCGCCGGTCGCCATGGCGCGGACATACCTTGCAGGCGGGGCGGTGCACGGGGACGTGGCTCTTGTCGAGGCCGCGCTTTCCGCGCGCTGCTTTTCGCACCTCTGCGACATCGGAGTGCCTTTCCCGCACGACGCCTTCGGGCAATACGCCGGCTACAAGACCGACCACGATCCAGCATGCCGCGCCACCAGCGTTGGTCCCTACACCTCGCGGGAGATGTGCGAACGGCTGCTCGAAGAGTGCAGAATGCGCGGCGTTCGCTTCGCCGAGAGTTTTGTGGCGGTGCGGCTGCTGACCGAACCCAACGACGACGATGCGCGCCCGATCCGCTGCGTCGGGGCGCTGGCAATTGCGACGGCGCACCGCGCCGCCGCCAGAAGGGTTCACTTTATCGCTTTTCTCGCCCGCGACACTGTTTTCGCGGTAGGAGGCCCCGGAGGGCTTTATTCGCGCAGCGTCTATCCGGCAGTGCACACAGGTGCGATCGGGCTTGCGCTCGATGTCGGCGCGCGGGCGCGCAATCTGCCGCTTTCGCAGTTCGGGCTGTCCTCGGTGAAATTCCGCTGGAATGTGTCTGGCACATACATGCAGGCGCTGCCGCGCGTCGTCTCCACGGCTGCCGACGGAGTGTCCGACCGATGCGACTTTCTTCTTGAGGCATTCGGCGGCGATTCCGCCGCCACGGCCTCGGCAGTGTTTCTCAAGGGCTACCAGTGGCCGTTCGACGCAGAGCGGGCCGAAGCTGGCTCTTCGCGCATCGACCTGCTTGTCCGCGAGGAAACGCTTGGCAAAGGCCGCCGGGTATTTCTGGATTTCCGCTCCGAAACGCCCGACTTGGATATTGATGAGATTTCCGCGGAAGCCCGCGATTATCTTGAAAAGAGCGGCGCACTTGGCGGGCCGCCGATTGCGCGGCTTTTGCACATGAATCCCGGCGCCGTCGCGCTGTATCGCGAACATGGCATAGATCTGGAGCGCGAACCGCTGGAAATCGCGCTCTGCGCGCAGCACAACAACGGCGGGTTGGCGGCTGACTGCTGGTGGCAGAGCGAGAACGTGGCGCATTTGTGGCCTGTCGGCGAAGTGAACGGCTCGCATGGAGTGCGCCGCCCCGGAGGCTCCGCTCTCAATGCCGGGCAAGTGGGCGCATTCCGCGCGGCGGAATGCATTGCGGCGGCGCACCGCGCCGCCGCCAGAAGTGAAAACGACCGGCCGAGCAATGCGGAGCCTGAAGGCCCCGGTAGGGGCCGCTCGCCGCACGGCCCGCAGGCGCAGGCTCCGTTTCCCGAAATTTGCGAACACCTGGAATCTCTTCTGCGCGGCACTCGAGACTGGCGCGCAGACCGCCGCGAGATGCAGGCGCGCATGGACGAAGCGGCCGGCCCCGTGCGCACCGAGGCGGCGCTCGCGCGCGCTGCGGAATCGGCCCGCGCGCAGCTTGCGGCCATTCGCGCAGAGGGGTTCCGCATCGACTTCGGGGCGGACGGTTTTGGCCGTCAAGCCGCGGAGGCGCTGCGCACCGAATCGCTTTGCCTTGCCTCCGTCGCCTATCTCGAAGCCTGCCTGGCGGAGGTGCGCGCCGGCGCGGGATCGCGCGGCTCGGCTATTGTCGTGGATTCCTCCGGCACCATTGTTCCGGAAGACCAGGATTTCCGCGCGTTGGTGCAGGAAACCGAATTGGCGCCGGCAGGAGAATCCTTCCCGGACGGGCCGCTGTTTGCAAATGCCTTCGCTCCAGCACGCCCGCTTCCCTCGCCAGACTGCTGGTTCGAAAATGTCTGGCGCGAATACCGCACCGGAAGCATTTTCCGCCAACCGCCTCGTGCCACCAACTAATCGCCCCGCCTCGTGCCTCCAACTAATCGCCTCGCCTCGCGCCTCCAACCAATCGCGCGCCTCGCGCCACCAACCAATCGCCCCGCCTCGCGCCACAAACCAATCGCCCCGCCTTGCGTCACACAAGCATAAGAGTTTAGCAAATCTGAGTTCCACGCCATGCCAGCATACCCCGCGCCTCCAACATTCCGCACCCCGGCGGCTTTCCGTGAGCATCTGCGCGCCATCGGCGCCGACTTCGACCTCGACGATGAGATCCGGCTCGCCACCGACTCGCCGCTGGCGCGACCATTCGCGCTTCGCTCCGGGCGCACTATCGGCAACCGCTGGTGCGTCCTGCCGATGGAAGGCTGGGACTGCCTGCCTAACGGCGCCCCAAGCGAAAACACGCGCCGCCGCTGGCTGCGCTTCGCGACTGGGGGCGCGAAACTGCTCTTCGGGTGCGAGGCGTGCGCCGTCATGGAAAGTGGGCGCAGCAACACGCGCCAGATGATGCTCACGGAAGAGACCGCACCGGCGCTGGCGGCGCTGCTCGCGGACTGCCGCCGCGCGCATGCGGAAAAGTTCGGCACCGCCGCCGACCTGCTCGTCGGCCTGCAGCTCACGCATTCAGGGCGCTACAGCCATCCGCACGACGACGCGCGCCTCGAACCGGTCACGGCCTATTCCAATCCGCTTCTCGACAAAAAATTCGGCTGCACCGCAGCGAACGTCATCGGCGACACGGAAATCCCCGGCGTAGTGTCCGCGTTCGGCCGCGCCGCCGCGCTGGCGCAAAAGTGCGGATTCGACTTCGTTGACGTGAAGTGCGCACATGGCTACCTCTGTCACGAGTTTCTGGCCGCGCGCGACAGGCCCGGCCCCTACGGCGGTGCGTTCGAGAACAGGACTCGCTTCTTCCGCGAATGCGTTGAGGCGGTCCGGAGCGCGGCGCCCGGGCTTGGCGTCGCGGTTCGCTTCTCGCTCTTCGACATGATTCCGTTCGAGCGCGGAGAGGACGGAGTGGGGCGGCCGATGGAAATTCCAGGCGTCGCCGGACCGGGGAACTACCCATACGCCTTCGGCGGCGACGGCACGGGACTCGGCCCCGATCCCGACATTGCCGAACCTCTCGCATTCCTGCGGCTCTGCCGCGACCTCGGCATCGAGCTGGTGTGCACCACGATAGGCAGTCCATACTACATCCCCCACGCGCAGCGCCCGGCCTACTATCCGGTGTCCGACGGCTATCTGGCGCCCGAAGACCCGATGCTCGGCGTCGCGCGCCAGATCCGCGCCGTCGCGCGCGTTAAGGCGGCCATGCCAGACATGGCATTCGTGTCCGCCGGGCTTACGGCGCTGCAGGAATGGCTGCCGCACGTCGCCCAGCGCCTTGTCAGGGAGGGGAAAACCGACTTCGCCGGCTACGGGCGCATGGTCCTGTCGTATCCGGAGCTTCCGGAAGACGCCCTTCGCGGCGGACCGCTGCAAAAGTGCAAAATCTGCCGCACGTTCGGCGACTGCACCACGGCGCCACGCCACGGGATCGTCTCGGGCTGCTATCCGCTAGACCCGCACTACCGCGCCTCCCCTGACGCCCCCCGCGTCCGCGCCTGCAAATTCAACGCCGCCGCCACCACTCCGTAGCGGGCGCGCAAGCGAACATTCCGTCCGATTCTGCGGCCACGCAACCGCCCAACGGACACCGGATCAAACCTCTTTCGTTTTCGGCGCTTGCCTTCGCGAAGGGAAAATGGTATCGTCCGGCCCAACTTTTCCGCGCCCACGCGGGCGCAAACAACAGGAGAAAAAAATGGCCACGAAGAAGCCGGTCGCAAAAAAGGCGGCCCCACGCAACGCCAAGCTCCACGCTTGGGTCGATAGCATCGCGAAACTCACCACGCCGGACAAGGTCGTCTGGTGCGACGGATCCCGCAAGGAGTGGAAAGACCTCTGCGAGATGATGGTCAAGAAAGGGCAGTTCACGAAACTCGATCCCAAACTTCGCCCCGACTGCTACCTCGCGCGCTCCGATGCATCCGATGTCGCTCGCGTCGAAGAGCGCACATTCATCTCCACCGCCAAGGAAATCGACGCGGGCCCGACCAACCACTGGATCGCCCCCGACAAGCTCAAGGCGATTCTGCTCGATCCGAAGAAAGGCCTCTTCGCCGGCTGCATGAAGGGGCGCACGATGTATGTCATCCCGTTCGCGATGGGTCCGCTCGGCAACCCGATCACGAAACTTGGCATCGAGATCACCGACTCCCCCTACGTCGTTGTCAACATGGCGGTCATGACGCGCGTTGGCACGAAGGTCCTCGCCGAGATCGAAAAAGGCGCGGAGTTCGTCCCGTGCCTCCACTCCGTCGGCGCTCCGCTGAAGAAGGGCCAGAAGGACGTCGCCTGGCCCTGCGCGCCGATGGACAAGAAATACATCTGCCAGCTGCCAGAGGATCCGGACTTCAAGATCGTCTCCTTCGGCTCCGGCTACGGTGGAAACGCTCTGCTGGGCAAGAAGTGCTTCGCGCTCCGCATCGCGTCCGTCCTCGCCCGCGACGAGGGATGGATGGCCGAGCACATGCTCGTTCTTTCGCTCACTTCGCCCGAAGGCAAGAAATACCACGTCACGGCCGCGTTCCCGTCCGCCTGCGGCAAGACCAACCTCGCGATGATGCTCCCGAAACTCCCGGGCTGGAAGCTTGAGACGATCGGCGACGACATCGCGTGGATCAAGCCTGGCGACGATGGTCGCCTCTACGCGATCAACCCGGAGAACGGCTTCTTCGGAGTCGCGCCCGGAACGTCGATGGACTCCAACCCCAACGCGCTTGAGTCCTGCAGGAAGGGCACGATCTTCACTAACGTGGTGCTGACCCCGAACGGCGACATCTGGTGGGAGGACATGGGCGTGGACGCCCCCGAAACCGGCATCGACTGGAAGGGCAACCCCTGCTACCGCTGCGTGGACGATCCCAAGCGCATGGGCCCCAAGCCCGGCATGACCAAGGCCGAGATCAAGGCCGCCGGCTACGTCGCCGCCCACAAGAACAGCCGCTTCACAGCCCCGGCCGTGAACTGCCCGGTTCTCGACAAGGAGGGCTTTGACGGAAAGTTCGAGGGGAAGAAGACGGGCGTGCCGATCGACGCGATGCTCTTCGGCGGACGCCGCCCCTCGACGATCCCGCTCGTGAACGAAGCGAAGGACTGGGTCCACGGCGTCTTCATGGGCTCCGCCGCCGGCTCCGAAATCACCGCGGCCGTCATCTCCGACAAGATCGGCCAGGTTCGCCGCGACCCTATGGCGATGCTTCCGTTCTTCGGCTACAACGTCTGCGACTACTTCCAGCACTGGCTGGAAATGGAGCGCCTGAGCCCCGACGCGACCAAGCTCCCGAAGATCTTCTTCGTGAACTGGTTCCGCAAGACGGACAAGGGCGAGTTCATGTGGCCGGGCTTCGGCGACAACTCCCGTGTTCTGAAGTGGATCTGCGACCGCATCGAGGGCAAGGTCGGCGCTCAGGACACCGCGATTGGCTACCTGCCATACGCCAAGGACATCTCGCTGGAGAACAACACCGGCAAGGACACCGTCAATCCCAAGTTCCTCAAGGAGATCCTCAAGGTCGATGTCGAGGGCTGGAAGAAGGAGATCGACGGCGTTGCGGCGAACTACGCCGAATACGAGAAGAAGCCCTCCAAGGACTCCCAGGAGGAGCTCGCCCACGCGCCGCGGATTCCGCGCGCCCTCAAGGCGAAGCTCGCCGAAATCAAGGCCGCTCTCGCGGCCGCGGAGTAACGCGAACTACAAGCCGCCGCACGCCAGGCGCGCGGCGCTTTTCGCTAAATCCCCGCCGCATTCCGCGGCGGGGATTTTTTTGCCTATCTGGCGGCGCCGAAAAAAAACTCCGCAACGCCCGGGGGCATTGCGGAGTTTTGAAGTTGGCGGAGAGGGAGGGATTCGAACCCCCGGTACCTTGCGGCACACCTGATTTCGAGTCAGGCACCTTCGACCACTCAGACACCTCTCCGTTTTGGAAGCGCTCGCGACAAGCCTTAAAAGCGAGGAATGCGGTTGCGCCAACAAGCGCGTCGAACCCAAAGGGGAACGACGACGGGCAGGAATACTAGCAAACAGCAGATTTGAAAGCAAGCGCTTTTTTTTGCGTCATAACGCGTCGTTATTGCCCCAAGTCGGGCGTCCGGTTAGAATGCGCGACCGCTTTCGCCTCGTCCGGCGGAGCGACATGGAAACACGAAAAATGAACATCAACCGATTCCTCCTTTCAACCGCCGCATTTGCGGCTCTTTCAGCCGCCGCTCCGGCGGCGGCACCATCCCAGGCCGAAGTTTCCGCCGCGCGCCGCGCCGCGCAGATATACCAGGCTTCCGCCGCCACGGCTGATTTCGGGGCCATCTATTCGTCGCTCCCCGATTCGTGGCGCAAGGCTCTTTCCGACTCCGTCAAGGCATTTGCCTCCAATTCCGACTCCGGCCTGATTGGCGACGCCCGCGACACGATCCGGCAAATCGCCGCGACAGCCGTCAAGAAGAGCGATCTTCTAGCCGGCATGGCCGCCGACGGGGCTCCCTTTGCCGAAATGCTTTCGGAAAACGACCGCCGTTCGGCGATTGTGACATACGCGACGAAAATCGCCGGGGTGGCGGCCGCCGCCACCGACAGTCGCCTCGCTGCTGGCGATCTTGACGGCATACTCTCAGCCGCGCCGCTTACGATGAAGGGAATCACCGACACCGTTCCCCCGCTATCTCCGGCCACGGCCGCTCTGGAGGCCGTAGGCCAGCCCGACGGCTCGGTGAAAGTTTCCGGACTTCCGTCGCTCCCCGGCATTCCGGGCGGTGTCCTGACCATGGTGAAAAAGGATGGCGCCTGGATCCCCAAGCGCCTTGCGGACGGCTTTTCGGGATGCGCCGGCTGGCCGGCGGCTGCCGCCGCCGCCCGGATTCCCGATCAGCAAGTCGCGCAGACACGCCTCATGCTCGGCATGCTCAAAGGCACCGCGCGCCAGGCCGCCTCGGCCCAGACGCAGGAGCAGCTCAAGCAATACATGACGCAGGCGCTTCTGCCGCTAATGATGCTGAACGGGGCGACATCGGGCGGCGCGCAGGGTTTGCCACTGCAGTTCTGACGAACGATTGCGAGACTCCGCTGCCATGACTATCCACGAAATACTTGCCGCCCCCGAAAAGTTCGACTTCAACGTCGCTACTCTCGGTCCATGCACTGTTCCCAGTCCTCTGCGCGGCGCCACGTTTGTGCCGCCAGGTGCGCGCACTCTCTTCCGGCACGACGCCGAATACGTCGAGGAGCGCATCCGCGCTGGACTTCCAGTGCCAAGTTTCGAGCGCGCCGGACCTCAGGAGAAGATATTCCATGCCCCAGCCTGGTGCCGCGCCGCGATCGTGACTTGCGGCGGACTTTGCCCCGGCCTCAACGATGTTGTGAAGGGGCTTGTCCAGACGCTCTGGTTCGATTACGGAATGCGCCACATCTTCGGAGTCCGCTACGGACTTGAAGGGTTAATTCCGTCCTACGGCCACGAACCTCTCGTCCTTACGCCGGACGAGGTTGACGACATTCATCAGGACGGCGGCACCATCCTCGGATCCTCGCGCGGAGGACAGGACACCGCGACGATCGTGAACACGCTCGCCCACCTCAACATCAACATGCTCTTCTGCATCGGCGGCGACGGAACGCTCCGCGCAGCGCGCGACATCGCGGAGGAGGTGCTGAGGCGCAAGCTGTCGATCTCGGTAGTGGGCGTTCCGAAGACTATCGACAACGACCTGGCCTTCGTCGGCCGCTCCTTCGGTTTCGAGACCGCGGTTTACGAAACCGGGCCGGTCATCACCTGCGCACATGTCGAGGCCAAGGGCGCGCCGCGCGGAATCGGGCTTGTGAAGCTCATGGGACGCGACTCCGGCTTCATCGCCGCCTACGCTGCCATCGCCAATTCGGTGGTCAACATGTGCCTCGTGCCCGAGGTCCCGTTTACGCTGGATGGCGAGCATGGCGTCCTGACCGCGCTCGACCGCCGTTTCGCCATCGGCAAGAGCCACGCCGTGATTGTCGTTGCGGAGGGCGCGGGGCAGGACCTTCTTACCGGAGAGGAGAAGCGTGACGCCTCCGGCAACATTCTCAAGAAGGACATCGGCACGTTCCTCAAAAACGCGATTGAGCGCCACTTTGCGGAAAAGGGGGAAAAGGCGTCCGTGAAGTATTTCGACCCAAGCTACACGATCCGGTCCGTGCCTGCGCGCGGCGCCGACGCGATACACTGCTGCCTCTTGGCCAAGAACGCGGTTCACGCCGCGATGGCCGGGCGCACGAATTGCGTAGTTGGCAAGTGCGCGGATGTTTACATGCTCGTCCCGATCGCTCTGGCCACGGCGGAGCGCGCGAAAATCGATCCGGTGGGGCCGCTCTGGCAGGCGGTTGTGGACGTCACGCGCCAGGACGAATACATGGGATACGAGCCGCTTGTGCGCGGCTGAGCAGTTCTCCGAACAGACGAGGCTTTTTACCGCGCGGAGCTCATTTCATGGCTTGCGACTCTCTTCTGCTTGGCCCGGGACCTCTTTCTGGTCCGGTGTCGGTGCCACCGTCAAAAAGTCTTTTGCACCGCGCGCTCATCTGCGCTCGTCTGGCCGGATGCCCCTCCGCCGTGAAGCCGCCGACGCGCCCCTCGGACGACATCTGCGCGACGCTCCGTGCCCTGGACGCGATTTTCGCCCCGATTCGCAAAGACGGCAATCCAGCACTCGTGGATTGCGGCGAGAGCGGGACGACTCTGCGCTTGCTCGTTCCTGTGGCCGCAGCCTTTGGGCGCGCGGCGGTTTTCGTTGGGGCCGGACGTCTGCCAAGACGCCCGATGGCTCCATACGCCGACGCGCTTGAGGACGGCGGAGTCAAGTTCGAGTTTCCGGAAAGACCGGGCGAGTTTCTCCCGCTCCGCGTTTCCGGCGCGCTTCGCCCAGGCATCTACACGCTTCCCGGAGATGTTTCGTCGCAGTTTGTTTCGGGGCTGCTGCTGGCGCTTCCGCTCGTTGGCGGCGCTTCCGAAATTCGGCTCGCCAGCGCGCTGCAGTCGCGGCCTTACGTCGAAATGACCATCGCGGTCATGCGGGAGTTCGGGGTCTCCGTTTCAGAAACCGAGCACGGTTTCGCCGTTCCCGGCGGTGCGCGCTACGCTCCACCCCCGGGCGGGGCGTTCCAAGTGGAGGGCGACGCGTCGCAGGAGGCCTTCTGGCACCTTGCGAACCATCTGGGTTCAAATGTGTCGATCACTTCACCGGCTTCAGCGGAACTTCAGGGAGACGCGGTGTTTCCGTCGGTTCTGGAGACTATTCGCGCCGCCACTCCAAATTCCAGTCCCCCGGAAATCGACGTTTCCCAGATTCCGGATCTCGTGCCGGCAATCGCGGCCGCCGCGGCATTTTCACCGCGCGGCGTTGTCGTGACGCACGGCGAACGACTTCGCCTCAAGGAAAGCGACCGCATCGCGACAAGCGTCGCACTTCTGCGCTCCTTCGGCGCGAGGGCGGAGGAGCGTCCGGACGGACTTGCGGTGTTTCCCATTCCGACGCATGCTATCGGACGGGACTCCAAAGGGGACGTTTCCGAACCTTCCGTTCATGCTGACGCGGCGGGCGATCACCGCATCGCCATGGCGGCGGCGATGCTCGCCACGAGGCGCCACTGCGAACTGCGCGGCGCTTCAAGCGTGGCGAAGTCGTGGCCTTCGTTTTTCGATGACTACAGACGCGCCGGCGGGCGCGTGGAGGTTTTGAGCCAATGACGTCCTCGTTCGGGGAAAACATCCGCCTCTCGCTGTTCGGCGAGTCTCATGGAAAGGCCGTCGGATGCGTGATCGACAGTCCGCCGCCAGGCATTCCGATAGACCAGGCCGCGCTCGCGTGCCACATGGCCCGCCGCGCGCCAGCCGGCGGCGGCCCGCTCAGCACGGCACGAAGGGAGACCGACGCCCCAGAGATACTTTCCGGTCTTTTCGAGGAGCATACTACCGGGACGCCGCTTGCCGCAGTCATCCGCAACGCGGACGCGCGCTCCGGAGACTATGCGAAACTGCGCCGCGCGCCGCGCCCCGGCCATGGGGACCTCACAGGGCTTCTCCGCTACGGCGGAGCCAACGATCCGCGCGGCGGGGGCCATTTTTCGGCTCGCGTCACGGCAGGGCTGTGTTTCGCGGGCGCTGTCGCCATGCAGGCGCTTGCACGTCTAGGCGCGACCGTTCGCGCAAGAATCGTCGAAATCGGCGGCGTGGCCGACCCGGCCGATCCTGACCACGCGGAACAGATTCCGGACGTTTCCAACAAAGCTCTAGCCGTTCTCTCGGATGTCGCCGGAGCCGCTATGATCGCCGAGATCGAACGCGCGCGCGTCGAAGGCGACAGCGTGGGCGGCGTTGTGGAAGTGCGCGTCGCCGGGATTCCGGCCGGGATCGGAGCTCCGGTGTTTGACCGTGTCGAGACGAAACTCGGATCGATGTTCTTTTCGCTTCCCGCAGTGCGGGCGGTCGCTTTCGGCGACGGCTTCGCGTGCGCACGCCGCCGCGGATCCGCGAACAATGATCGCCCGGTTCCGTCGCCAGACGGCGATCCGTCGCGCATCGGCCGCGCCACCAACCGCGCCGGAGGCGCCGAAGGCGGCATAACGACTGGACTCCCGATCATTGCGCGACTGGCATTCAAGCCAACTCCCTCGATTTCGGCGCCGCAAACCACGGTCGATCCGGAGACGAACCGCGAAGTTCCTCTTTCAGTCCCTGGACGACACGATCCCTGTGTCGTTCCCCGCGCCGTGCCCCTTGTCGAGAGCGCGGCGGCATTCGCTGTCTGGGACCTTGTTCTCTCCGCGCGCGCCAAGGAATCGGGGGCCGGGTGGTGACTGCCGACTCGTCCGCCACGGTCCTTCGGATCGAGAGCGTCGCGTATCGCGGCGCCGGCGTTGCACGCCTCGGCGGCATTGTCCATTTCGTGCCGGGCACATGCCCCGGCGAACTTGTCGAGGCGAGAATAGTTCGCGAAAGGAAAAACTTCCGCGAAGCGTGTCTTGCGCGCGTGCTGGAGCCGTCGCCGGATCGGCTTGCGGATCCGGAGTGCGTCGGCGTTCCCGGCTGCGTTTACGGACACGCCTCCTTCGAGGCGGAGACGCGGTGGAAGCAACGCCAGCTTCTTGAGTTCCTTTCGCGTCAGGCAGGTCTGGGCGACGCCGCCGCCGAGATCGTCTCTTCGCCGTTCGTCCCTTCGCGTCACCTCAACTACCGCAACAAAACCGTCATGCACGTCGCGCGCCTCGCGGCGACTGGCCGATTTGTCATGGGATACTTTGGAGAAGACAACCGAACCGTGGTCGATGTGCCGCAGTGCCCGCTCTCGCTTGGGGAAATCAACGACGAACTGCGCGAAATGCGCGCTTCCCGCGACTTCTGGCGCTGGGCCGGCGCCGGCGCGAAAGTCACGCTCCGCGCTTCGTCCGGAGGTCGCGTCGTCGTATGGGCGGATCGTCCTGCCGCGCGCGCCGATCCGCCGCTCCCGGAACTTGTCGAGGAAACCCCGATTCTGGGATCAATGCGCGTCCCCGCACGCGGTTTCTGGCAGACTAACGGTGAAACGGGCGCAGCTCTAGTCCGCGCGGTCGCCGAGCTCGTCCGCCACGACCCGCCGCGCGTGTTCGTCGATCTGTGCTGCGGCGTCGGCGTGTTCGGCCTGTCCGCCGCGGCTCTTGGAGCCGGGAGGGTCGCCGGCCTAGATTCCGGGCGCGACGTCATTGCCGCGGCCCGCGCCAACGCCCGCGATCACGGGTTCGCCTCCAAATCCGAATTCGTCTGCGGCGACATAGCGTCCGACGCGGACCGCTTTCTTTCCGAAAGGGGAGGGGAGGGGGAATTCGTTCTTGTCGATCCACCGAGGGCCGGACTGGACGGGCGCGTCGTGTCTGCGCTTCTGCGCCACCGCGCCAGGACTCTCGCCTACGTATCCTGCGCCCCCGACACGCTCGCTCGCGACTTGCAAATGCTCTGCGCCCCCGGTGGATACCGTCTTGCTTCCGCGCGAATGTTCGGAATGTTTCCGCGCACTGCGCATTTTGAAACCCTTTGCGTCCTCTCACGGCAATGAGCACCTCTCCGGATTTGTCTCTATCCGCGCTGCGGCCATCACGCCCGTCTCCATCGCTTGAGGCGGCCCGCGGCGTTGCACGGACTGCAGCAAGTCTTGGCGGACGGGCCCTGTTCGTCGGCGGCTGCGTTCGCGACGCGCTTATGGGCCGCGAATGCCATGACTTCGACGTCGAAGTGCATGGCGTGACGCCCGAAACTCTGCTTCCGGCTCTTGCCGAGCGCTGGCCACTTGACGAGGTGGGCGAGAGTTTTGGAGTAGTCAAGCTTAAGGGCCTTGACGTCGATGTTTCGCTGCCGCGCCGAGAAACGCGGCTAGGGGAGGGGCACCGCGACTTCGCGGTGGACTCCGATCCATTCCTGTCCCCAGCCGAAGCCGCAGCGCGGCGCGACTTCACGGTCAATGCGGTCATGGCCGATCCGCTCACGCTTGAAGTCATCGATCCGCATGGTGGCGTGGAGGACCTCCGCAATGGCGTCCTGCGCCACGTCTCCCGGCATTTTTCCGAGGACCCGCTGCGCGTTCTGCGCGGAATGCAGTTCCTCGCGCGGTTTCCATTCCTCGCTCCGGCCCCGGAAACGATAGCCCTGTGTTCGTCCATGTCTCAGTCCGCGCTTCCGCGCGAACGGATTGCGGCGGAATGGGAGAAACTGCTAGTTGGCGGCGCCGCGCCGTCGCGCGGACTGGAATTTCTGCGCCAATGCGGCTGGTTGCGCTTCTATCCGGAACTGGCCGCCCTGCCAGGATGCCCGCAGGATCCGACATTCCACCCCGAGGGCGATGTCTGGACTCACACGCTCCTGGCGCTCGACGCCGTTCCGGCGCTGCGAACCGGCATTCGCTCCGATGACCTGACTGTGGCGCTGGCCGTCCTCTGCCACGACTTTGGAAAGCCGTCCACAACCGCGCGCGGCGACGACGGGCGCATTCACGCCTACACCCATGAGCTGGCCGGAGTGGAGCCGGCCAGGGCTTTCGTTCTGCGGCTCTGGAACCAGCGCAAGTTCGCGGATCTCGTGGCCACTCTGGTGCGACTTCACATGCGCCCGGTTCCGCTCGTGATCGAAAAGGCTGGCGACCGAGCATGGCGGCGCCTCGCCGTTGACGCCGGACGCCTCGATCTGCTTGCCGGAGTCGTCGAATGCGACATTCGCGGAACCACGCCTGCCGGAGGAAATCCGGACTCGCATGAATCGCTTTGGATTGTGCGTGAATTCCGCGAAAGAATCGAACGCCTCGCGATACAAAGGGAGGCGCCGCGTCCAATTGTTCTCGGTCGCCACCTCATCGCCCGTGGCATGAAGCCCGGCCATGACTTCGGCCCGATCCTGGACGCATGCTACGACGCGCAGATTTCCGGAGAAATCACCGACGAGGCGACGGGATTGTCGTTTCTGGACAATTACCTCTCGTCCACGCGCCGTCAATGACAACTTCCCCCGTTTCCGACGCATTCCAAGTGTTCAGTTATGAAAAGCCTGTCAATTCGCGCCACTGTCGCCTTCGCCGCCATTGCGGTTTTTGTCGCGGGCTCTCCGTCCGCGGCTGACGAGGCGTCTCCAGCCTCGCCAGTTCCGGAATCATCGGAGCCAATCTGCGTCGATGGCGTCTGCTATCTTCCGGCGGACGTCGCCTCGGCCATCGCGCGCGACACCGGTGCGACTTCGTCGGCAACCGCCGGCAGTGCGACGGAATACGTCAACGGCCTTGAATCTTGCGAAGTGCTGCGTGTCGCCCCGGGTTTCATGGATGCGTCGGCATTCGCCGCATTCATCAGAGGCGAAGCAGGCGACGGCGCGTCGGGAGAACACGCCGAACAGTCAGACATCCTCTTGCGCGCCAGGCGCATCGGCGGGTGGCCGCTTCTCGTCGTGGTCCTGCTTTGCGCCGGGGCGGCACTGAACCTTACTCCGTGCGTGTTGCCGCTCGTTCCGGTATTTCTTGCCATGCTAGGCGCCGGCAGCGCGGCTGCTTCGGCCTCCGCAGCCACGCCGTCCATTTCCAGCGCGGCGGCGCGGCGGCGCGGCGCGGCCTCCGGCGTCGCGTTCGGCGCTGGCATGGCGGTCGCGTTCGGCGCTCTCGGCCTGATGGCGGTTCGCGGCGGACGAATGTTCGGCGCATGGCAGGGAATGCCGTGGTTTCATGTCGCGATAGGCGCGGCGTTTGCATTTTTCGCACTTGCATCGCTGGACGTGTTCACCATCGATCTTTCGCGTCTTGCCGGACGTTTCCGGAGCAACTCCGCGCAATTGGCAGGAAATGCCGCCCCCAGGATTCATCTCGCCCGCGCATTTGCTCTCGGCGCCATTTCCGCAGCGCTCGGCGGAGCCTGCGTGGCTCCGGTTCTGGCCTCGGCCCTTGTTCTTGCGGCGGAGTTTTCGGCCGGAGGACGACCAGTCGCCGGCGCGCTTGTCCCGCTTCTCGTCGGCGTCGGAATGGGACTTCCCTGGCCGGCTCTCGGTGCCGGAATGGCATCGCTGCCGCGACCGGGGAGATGGATGGTTCGCGTCAAATGGGCATACGCCGCGATTTTCTTCGCGCTTGCCGCCTGGCAGTTCGCTGAGGCAATTGGCGGCCCATTTCGCAAGGGTGCCGGGCATGGCTCCGCTGACTCGACAACGCCAGCGGACGCCGCAAGCGGAAGCGTAGAATGGCTCATCGACGAGCAAACTGCAATCGCGGTGGCGACCGCTCTCGATTCCCCCATTCTTCTTGAACTTTCCGCCGATTGGTGCCGAGAGTGTCAACGCATGGAGCGCGAAACGTTTCCGGCACCTGAAGTCGCGGCGGCAATAGGAGAAACCGGGGCTGTGGCGCTGCGCATCGACTGCACCGATGCCGGCTCGCCCGAAGTTCGGCGCGTCCTGAAATTGCTCAAGGCGCCAGGGCTGCCATTTGCCGCCATGCTCGCGCCGAAGAATGACGAAGGGCGCTAGTTCTTGCTGGTGTCAGGAGCCTTGATCCAGCCCGTGGCGCCGCTTGGCAACAAGACGCGCAGCCAGCCGTTTTCGGAAATCTCACGCACCTTCACGGACGTTCCGGCGGGGATTTGGTAAAGGGCTCGAGACTTTGGCCAGGGCGCAAAACGAGCTGGAAGAGATTCGGTAGTCTGAAACTCCGCGCCAACGGAAGCGCCGACTTTGGGGGGCGCCTTGGTGGAATCTGACGCAGCAGTTTCGATCGCGTCGTCTGGCGCTCCGTCGGAAGAGGCGTTGGGCGCGCCGTGAGAGCGGGGGAGGGCAGGGGAGTTTGAAGCGACTTCATCGCCAGTCGTAACGGCCTGGACCTCCTCCGGTTCCGGGCGTTCGCGAAAACGCAGAGACCAGGGACCGGCCGACCGCGTTCGGAAACTGCCTGCGGCCGGGTCGAACCACGACACGGAGAACGGGGCGGCGTTCGATGCGGATTCGTCCACTGGAATCACGATCTGAGTGGCGGAAAAGGAGTTTTCATCGTGCTCTCCCTCGCGTGGGGGATATGACTTGAATCCGTCTCCGGGGGTCCAGGCAACGGGAGCGGCAAGTCCTGCCCCGGGACCGGTAATCGTCCAGCGAAGCGTCACGAGATCGCCAAGCGCGCATTCTGCGGGTTCAAGAGTTGCGGCGAGCTGCAGCGCGTCTCCGACAGCACCGCAGAAGTCGGCCGGCCGACCTTCCTTCGGCACTTCCGACACACGCAGACTGATGGAGCCGGCGGCGGCGGAAAACGGCTCGGTGGAAATCTGCCTCACGAAACCGCGCGTGGCGACGGTTCGCGCAACGGTTCCGGAAATGACGGGGGAGAACGAGATGTCGCCGGGAGCAATCGCCTCGACTTCGGAGACAAAGCGCATGACTCCGGCGCGTGGCGCGTTCGCCCGCTCGAATTGGCCGAAACCCACTATGTCTCGTGCATCGGGAATCCCGGAAAGGGAAAGGGCATCCGACCTCGGCGATGATCGTCCGAAAAAAGCGTCAAAAGGATCTGGCCGCTCGGTGTAAAGCTCCGCGCCCTCAAGATCAAGGTCGAGAACGATCGTCGCCTTTTCCCCGACGCAGAGCGATGTCCGTCCGGGCACGAGCGTGGCGACAAGCGTGGCCGCCACGGCGTCCGCCGGGACGAATGCCGACAGCGCAGCCGCAACGGCGCAGCCGACGGCGTTGGCGCGACGCGAAATGGGACTCCGGAACCTAGACGATGAGCATGCAGTCGCCATAGCTGTAAAACATGTATCCCTCGCGGATCGCCTCCTCGTAGGCGGCCAGAACGCGCTCGCGCCCGGCAAGCGCGGACACCATCATCAGCAGGGTCGATTGCGGGAGATGGAAATTTGTAAGCATCGCGTCAACGGCGCGGAAGCGGAAAGGCGGATAGATGAAAATCGACGAGCGCCCCTTTCCGGCGACGATTCTGCCGTCGTTTGCGGCGGCCACCGTCTCAAGCGTCCGCACAGTGGTGCTGCCGACGGCGAAAACACGACCGCCGGCGGCGTGCGCGGCGGCAACCGCGTCGGCAGCGGACTGCGGCACCTCGTAGCGCTCGGAGTCCATGACGTGGTCTTCGACGGTGTCGGTCTTTACCGGACGGAACGTCCCCGGGCCCACATGCAGAGTCACGAACGCGCGACGGACACCGGCTTCGTCGATGCGCCGCAGAAGCACCTCCGAAAAGTGCAGACCGGCGGTCGGAGCCGCGACGGCACCGGTTTCCCGCGCGTAAACGGTCTGGTAGCGCTCGCGGTCGAGATTCGTGCGCGGGTCTCCCGGCCCGCGCCGGATGTATGGCGGGACTGGAGGAACGCCGGTGCGGTCGAGAATTTCAAACAGATCCCCGGTGTATTCAAGCCGAAGGTCGAGATGGCCGTCGCGGGCGCTTTTTTCAAGGACAGTCGCGCGAATTTCGCCGTTGGCCAGGACCATAGTCCGCCCGGGGAGAGCGGGACGCGATGAGCGGCACAGCGCGGTCCAGGCTCCGGGGCGCAGGCCGGACGGCTCGACGAAGAGGACTTCGACGCGGCCAGGCGTATCCTCCCAGTGTCCGAAGGCGCGCGCTGAAAACACTCTGGTGTCGTTGAAAAGCATCGAGTCGCCGGGGCGCAGGTATTGCACGATGTCGCCGACATGGCGATGCTCGATCATTCCCGTGTCGCGGTGCAGCACGAGCATGCGCGAAACGCCGCGCTCGGGGGGAGGGGTCTGCGCGATGCGCTCCGGCGGGAGAACATAGTCGAAATCGGATGTCTTCACTGCTGCGAACCGCCGGAAAGGAGCGCGACAATTGCGGAAAGGGACAGAACGGACTCCACGTCCGGCGCGTCGGCCGGGGACTGCCCGGATGCCGTGACGAGCCAAACGCCGCGCATTCCCGCCGCCTTCGCTCCACGGGCGTCGAGCGCAAGATTGTCGCCGCAGAAGAGAACTTCGCCAGCCGCGCAGCGCGCCTTTTCGCAAACAAGGGAAAAGAAGCGCGGATTCGGCTTCTCGCAGCCGGCTTCCTCGCTGGAGACGATAAAATCGAGAAAACGGCCAAGGCCGAGACGCTCGATCTTCGAAAGCTGCATGGCGCAGGTCATGTTGGTGCCGACGCCGACGCGCAGACCGCGCGCGCGCAGGGAGGCGAGCGTGTCTGCGGCGTCCGGGCGCACTCGCATGGCCTCAAGATATGCCTCCCAGTAACTCTGCGCGATCTGCCAGGCTCCGGAGGGCGGCTTGCCGTGGGCTTCCAGAATGCGCTGGAAGCGCATGTGGCGGTCGTGCAGCGCGGCCTGATCCGGGAACCGCTCCTCCTGCCAGGCGAACTGGACCTTCGCCTCGGACCGGAACTCGTCGGCCGCGATGCCGTATCGTTCGGCAGCGACCGCGGCGGCCGCCGCCATCGCGGCGGAGTAGCAGCCGCCCTCGTCGTAGAGCGTTCCGTCGAGGTCGAAAACGACACTCTTGATCACATTCGCTGACATCTGATTCGACACCTGATTCGCAGGTCCGGACTCCGTCAGTCCTTGCGCACGAAGCCGTTGTCGGCTGCGTCAAGGACGCGCTTGTCCAAGTCGCGGAAGAGCTGAATGCCGTCCCTGATTCCGCCCCATAGGAACCACACCGTCGAAACGCACCCGACCAGCATCGGAATGATGAGGCTCGTGATGTAGTAGTAGTTGCCCCACCACGACTTGGGCCACGGGCTGGCCATGTTCCAGAGGAACACCATGATGAACGCGAAGAAGAGGCGGTAGATGATCGAATAGATGAAGACCGACCACGCGATGATTCTGTCGCCGCGCGTGTATTCGCCGTCGATGCCCACGATGCGTGAGAGGAGCGAAACCTTGACAGTCGCGGCCTTCGCCAGACGCGCCTTTTCGGCTTCGTCCGCATATTCGCCGCGATGCAGGAGCTTGTCGAGGTTATACAACTTGCACCAGCCCAACTTGAGCGCGATCCACGAGCCAGCACAGTAGGCGACAACCGACAAAACCATCGAAAGGCCGTAGATTTCCGTCGAGTTCATGAAGAACTTTTCGCGGAAGAGCTGCAGCGCCTGCTCCAAAGTGCTTTCGCCGGAGTTGAAGCCGAAAGACCAATCAACCCACGGATTGAGAGGGGAGGCGAGCTTCGCGAAGAAGCGGAACACGCCTTCCGTCCAACCATGGCTGGCAAGGATCGGAACGACGTGCGCCGACCATGTGCGCTGCATGATGAGCCCGAAGAGCGAGAACCCGCAGCCGAATATGATCGACCCCCAGGCGCCAACGATGTTGCCGAAACGGCTGTATAGGCCGAAAATCATCACCGTGCCGCCGCCGCCAAGCCACACCGCGCACATGATCTGTGTGAACATATTAATGTAGTCGAGCTGGCTGAAGAACACGGCCACGACGAAGAAGAACAGCGCCACGGCGACGGACGACCAGCGCAGCAGCATGATGTGCTGGCGGCTTGTTGGCGGCTTCTTGAAGAACGGCAGGATGACGTCCTGGACCCAGGTGGAGGAGGCGTTGAAGATGCGCGAGTCGTCCGTCGAGATGAGAAGCATTAGCATCAGTAGCGCGAAGAGGCCGATTACGCCCGTCGGGAGGATTTGGCGAAGAGCAACCGGCATCATCATCTGCCCGTAGAGAGTGCGCACCTTCTGCGCCTGCTTGGCGTTGGCTCCTTGCACGGCGGCCAGTTCCGGGGACGGCGTCTTCTCGCCGCGCTTGACAGCCTCGGCCTCCTCGCGCAGATTTTCGGGGATGTTGGCGTTGATGACGTCGCGTGCGGCGTCGATATAGGGAGTGTCGTTGTTCTTGAGCTGGGAAAGCGGCATGTTGACCTCAAGATAGGCCGCAAGCTCTGGACTAGGCTCGGGGAGCGCAGGGCCGCGCGGATTGGTGGCAAGCGCCTGCATGGTCGCGAAATATGCGGCGTGCTCCTCGCGAATGGACTCGGGCACCGGGTCCTTGATCGCCTTGTGGACCGGCGGGGGAACATTCTTGAGAGCCTCGGAGATCTGCTCGCGAACAGCGGGATCGGGCACCGCCTCCGCAGCCACCTTGTTGATGAGTTCTATGCGGGTGCGGTGGGAAGAGAAGTTGGCGATTCGCTGCCCGCGCGAGGAGTATTTGCCGTCAACGCCGGGCATGACGAACGCCTCGTGGTTCATCACGGTGATGATGAGGAGAGTGACAAGGCCCACCATCGTGTAGGCGAAGCCGTTGCGCCACGTACCAAGCACGCCGGCCATCTTCTGCTCGTGCGGAGTGCGTCCGGAATTCGTCGTGTCGTTGCCGAACCAGGAGGCGCGCTGAAGTATCGTCGCCATGACCGTCACGCCCAGGGCGAACATGTTGAAGTCGCGCAGCTTGGCGATGTCGAACGGATTGAGGAAGCTTTCGCCCGGAACGCGGTCGAGCATCACGGGCTCCATCGCCGTGCCCCAGTTGAAATTGAAAAAGATGTAGCCGGCGATGATGACGAAAATCGGGTAGGACATGAGCGCCTGCACGGTGTCGGTCACCAGAAGAGAGATGCGGCCGGCGGGCCAGATCGCCACCGTGGCGAAGAAGAGGCTCAAAGTCACGATGATTGCGAAGCACGGAAGATTCACGCCGAAGACGTGGACTTTGTGCGGAAGCCCCAGGAAGTAGATGAAGAAGTTCGCCGCGATCGCCGGGCCGATCGCGTTGGTGATCATCTCGGAAAAGTTGCGCAGCGTGGCGCAGAAAATGCGGAAGCTCTTGTTGTAGCGCATCTCGACGAACTGTCCGAACGACAGCGCTCGCGACGCGCGCCAGCGATAGACGCAGTAGCCGGAAAGGCCAAGGAACATTCCCAGCGGCATCGTGATGATGCCCCAGAAGCCCATCGCCGAACCCGCCTTGTAGGTCTGTTCGCAGTTGGCGACGAGCGTGATGACGGAAAGAGCGGCCGCAACGTCTCCTACGCACATCACATAGCGTCCGGCAACACGCCCCGCAGCAAGAAAGTCAACCACGTCGCGAGCATATTTTTTCGCGTAGATCGCCAGTCCCAGAACGCCGGCGAAGGGGATGATCATTATTAGCCAGTCGATTATGTGCATTTTTTTGTTCCTGCTGTGAGCGTGAAGTGCGGGCGACGATAAAGGAACCTTTTGTTTTGAACAATACCCCTAGGGGGTTTGAGTCGTCGGCTGTTTCTTTTCATGGGCGAAATCCTCGTTTTGCCTGAACAATCGAATGTCTTGTCAAAACCGCGGGTTTTCCAGCGGGACGGCTGCCAAATTGTTTACAGAATCCATATTATGCGACATAGAATGTTTTTTTGATTGCCATGAAATAGACTTTGTGAGAGAATTCCGGCACCGCCCGAATTGGCGTTTGCAGTCATGCCTCCAGCCCGCCGCCCCAAAGCCTCATTTCGCACTTTCGACCCGCTCCGCAACGCGGCGTTGTCGTTGCGCTTCCTGACCGGCATGGTTGACCGAAAGCTCGGTTGCCTGCCGTATGGCACGGTCCAGCCCTGGATCACCACGCCTTTCGCTGAACACTCCCGCCAGGACGACGCCGAAAACGCCGCCACTTGGTATGAGGGCATTTCGTGCGCCCGCGCGATGCTCGGAACGGACGATGGCAAGGACGTTGAGGACGCGCTTCGCGCCATCGTCCTGGATCCAGCCTGCTGGGACAAGGACACCGGCCTTCGCTTCCCCCCGCGCCGACCGTGGTCGGACACGCCATTTGACTACTGCGTTGTCACGGAGATGCGGCCGGTTCTCTCGGCGCTCGTCCGCATGATCGAGTCCGATCCGTCGGACTCCGAGGCGCGGACTCGCGCCTCCGGTCTCGTTGCCGGCCTTCGCGGCATGGTGATGTCCCTCACGCAGCGTCTCACCCCAGGCGGCCCGATCCCGCTTGACGAGCCGACATACGCGTTCCGCTCCGACGTGATCGTGCGCGGTCATGGGCCCGATCCGGCCCTCGCCACGGGCTATTCGGACGGGCTGCTGCGCATTCTTTCCCTTCTCAATCCGCTGATGTCGCTATACTCCGTGACTGGCGACGAGGCGGCGCTTGACCTTGCGATGGGTCTCGGCAACTACGCCATCGGCGTGTCGCATCCGTTCGGCGCAAAGTCCGAGTTTCAGGGCGAAGTCCATTCCGCGCTCGTCGCCGCCGGCGGCCTGGCCCGCCTCGGACGAATTCTTTCGCGCGACGGATACGTAGCCCGCGCAAAGGCTCTTTACGACTTCATCCGCCGCCACACGTCGTCGTTCGGCTGGGTTCCGGACTTCATGGCGTGGCAGCTGCCCGGCGACCTTCGCGGCGACGCCGCCTGCACCGCCGCGCTTCTGGAGTGCGCCCTGGATCTTGTCGAATGCAATTTCCCGGAATACTGGGAGGACGCGAACAAGCTTTGGCGCAATCAGCTTTCGCAGCTTCAGATTCCCGACTCCGCGTTCGTGCCGTCCGGTTCCGACATCCCCTCCCCTCGCCCGAAGGACACCCCCCGCCGCACCTACGTCGGCATTGCCGAAAAGCTTCCCGGCGCGTTCTGCGGCGCGACTTCGCCCTCGTTCGTTTTCCTCGCCTCTCCCCGCCTCGTCTCCGCACGCGGCTCGGCGGAGGCCCCGCGCGCCATGTTCCGCTGCTGGCGCAACACCGTGGAGGACACGAAGGATCTGGTGACGGTGAATTTCCCGGTTAACTGCGAAACGGATTCTCTTCGCGTCGAAATCGGCTATCCCAACGACTTCTTCATGCGCATCCAGATGCGCCGCACCTGCCGACTCAATCTCCGCGTGTTTCCGTGGATGGGCGCGCCCTACGAGGGAACTGTCGATGGGCGGCCGATAGGCATTGAGCGGCGGGAGGACCACATGCTCTTCCCGAAGATCAAAAAGGGCGCGGTCGCGGTGTTCAGGCACGCCGCAAGCCAGAAACACGTCCTCGAGAACGTCAATTCCCTCGACTTCTACGGCATCTGGCGCGGACCGGACATGGTGGATCTGCTCCCGCATTCGACCGGCCCAGGCTATCGCCTGTATCAGAGCGCCGTTGGCGTCACGCGCGATCCGGTGCCTCTGCCAACGGCGTCTCAGGACGCTTCTCCCGAAAGCTGGTTCGAGCCGCCCGTCTCGAAGGAAACGCGTCTCAACCGCCGCAAGGCCCCGCGCACTTGATCTTCTGGAGGCGGACGATGCGACGCGCCCTGTCTTTTTCCACGGCTGTCCGCTTTGCGCTTTTCGCCGCCGCCTTGTGCCTCGCCTCCGGCGCGGACGAGACTGTGGCCCTTTGCCGCGACTGCGGGCGCGAACTCCCCCCAGCCGCCCGCTTCTGCCCGGCCTGCGGCGCAGCCGCCACGACGGAGGCGGAAAATGCGCGCCCGATTCCGCCTCCGCCCCCGGCCCCGCGCGAGGCGGACAAGGTTCGCGGCGCTCCGCCCGCCGCCGAGCCGGAGGCTGAAAAGTCTCCTCCGGCCCCGGTGCCTCAGGCAATTTGCAAGGCATGCGGTGGAACGGGGAAATTCGCGTGTCGCAACTGCAAGGGCTTCGGTCGAGTCCTTTGCCCCAACCGCGCGTTTCACGACTACTCTGGCGGGTCTTCCCCGAAGAAGGGCGCTTCCGACGGTTCCGGAGGAAAACCATCTCTTTCCGGCCCAAGGCCCGCCCCCAAAGGCGGCTCCATGATGCGGATCGAGGACACGCTCCTGCGGACGCACCCGTCTGGCGAGACGGCCGAGAAAAAATGCCCGATATGCGGCGGAACAAAGGACTCCCCGGTGGCCGCGCCCTGCCCAGAATGCGGAGGCGCCCGCGCCGTCCCGTGCCGCAAATGCGGCGGCTTGGGCAAGGTCGGGGGGAAGGGCCGCGGCAATGGCTGATTCGACGCCTCCGGTCATTCCCGGATGGGTATGCCTGGACAAACTCGGATCCGGCGGCATGGCCACGGTTTGGCGAGCCAGACAGATCGCCGTCGATCGAGTGGCCGCGCTAAAGGTTCTTTCGCCGGAATTTGCCAAGACGCAGGCGGACGTTGACCGCTTCCGCGACGAGGCGCGCGCAGCGGCGTCGATTTCGCATCCGGGTCTTGTCAAGATATTCGACGTTTTCAAGGCCGGTGGCAGGTTCTGCATAGCCATGGAATGCGTGGAGGGGCGTTCCCTCGCCGCCGTGCTGCGAGAGAACGGCCGCCTGTCGGAGTCCGACGCCCTGGCGCTGGCGTCGTCCGTGGCGGAGACTCTTGGATGCGCGTGGAAAAAACAACGCCTTGTCCACCTGGACCTCAAGCCGGAAAACATCCTTCTGTCAGACAAGGGTGAAGTCAAGATCGCCGATTTCGGGTTGAGCCGATCTCTCAAGACTTCTCAGTCCGAGGGTGACGCCGGCGCCGACGAGGAATTTGAAATCTGCGGCACTCCCGCCTACATGTCGCCGGAGCAGGCGCGCGGCGATGCGGATCTCGACGCTCGCGCCGACATGTATTCGCTAGGCGCGACGCTTTTCCACGCCGTGTCCGGCAAGCGCCTTTTCGACGGAGTTCCAGACACTCAGATACCCCCGCTTCAGGTCTCCTCCGAATGCGGCCTGCCGTCCACGTCGCTCGTCTCGCTGCCTTTCGTCGCCCTCCTGCGCCGCCTGCTTGCCAAGCGCCCGGAGGACCGGTTCAAGTCCTGGGACGACGTCTCGGCGGCCGTCGAAGCGGTCACCGCCGGAAAGTTTCCGCGCGGGCGCGCCCCGGACCCTCTCTCCGTTTCCTCGACGCTGGCTCCGCAGGGAGCGGCGGCCGCCCCAAGGCGCCTTGCGCGCCTCATGGCCCCGCTCAGCACCGCGCGCGCCAGGCGCGTCGCGCTCGCAGTCCTCGCGGCGGCTGCGGCGGCCCTCGCTGTTTCGCTGCTGATTCGCTGAGCGCCGCGTCATGCGTCTCGGTTCCACGGCTCCTTCCTCAACAAAAACTCCCTGCCAAAACGGAGACAGACAGAATCCCGCCACTCCAACTGACATGGACACCAACCTCAACGACTTTCCCCTCCCCCGCCCTGCCGACTATCCTGTCGGAAGACTGCTCATTGGCGACGCCGAAGCCGTGGAGGCCGCCCGCCGCCGCTTTTTCGATCAGCCAGTCGATCTTGTGCGCCTCAACAACGGCCCTTATCCGTTCCCGATGTACCGCACGACGCTTCGCGGCACCACATCCGTTTCCGGTCCCGGCACGTTCAGCGGACGAGAACGCTCGACCCTCACATTCGGTCCGTCGCGCGACCCCGGCTGGTGGATAGATCGCGCCGACATGCCGGACCAGTTCCCCATCGCCGTTGACGTGCGAAGCGTCTGGACCACCGCCCGCAACATAGTCCTCCGCTCCGGGTCTCCGCACAACTACCTGCGCATGGTCGAACACATAGTCGCGTTCAAGACCGGCCTGGCGCTCGACGACGTTGAAGTCTCCGTCGCCTCCGGAGATCCGCCTCTTTTCGACCGCGGCAATCTGGACATCTACGAGGCGATCGAGAAAGTCGGCATAGCCGAAACGGCAACTCCCGCGACCTTCGTCACCGTTGACGAGCCGCTGACGTTCGGCGGCGCTCGCGGTGACTTCCTCACCTTCCTGCCGGCTCGGCCGGGACAGCTTGGACTGCGGGTTGACTGCGCCATCGACTGGGCAAGCGTCATCGGCAGGCAGCGCATCGTGTTTGACGTCACGCCCGAGACCTTCCGAATCGGCGCGGAGGCCAGAACAAACGCCCCGCTCAAGGAGTATTACTACGCTCGCACCATCGGAAAGCTTTTTGCGGAAACGCGAAATCTCGGCTACACCAAGGCGAACATCCTCATCCACGGCCGCCGCCGCTACCTGAACGAGCCGAAGCTCGTGTTCAACGGACGCTCCCTCGAACCAGTCTGGCACCGCGCGACGCTCGACCTTCTCGCGGCGGTGTCGCTCATGGGGCCCCATCGCTTCGCCGGAACGATCGTCTCGTTCCGCGCCGGACACACGCAGGACGTGCGGATGTGCTCGAAAATCGTGCTGACGCGTCACCTCGTTCCCCATTCCTGACTATGACGATCACAAGAGAAGCGCCAATTCTTCCAGTGCCGTCCGGCCCCTTGCAGCGCATCGGACAGCGGACCATCGCCTGCATCGCCGAGACTGGCCGCGCGGCGACGATTTGCTTCGCCTCAGTCGCCGCAATGCGCCATGCGTTCGCGCCGCGCGCACGAGCCGAAATCGTGCGGCAACTCTATGTCTGCGCGGTGAAGAGCGTCCCGGTCGTCTCAGTCGTCGCATTTTTCATCGGAATGATTCTGGCGTTGCAAATTGGCATTGAGCTTCGCGTTTACAACCAGGAGGGACTTACCGGTTCCGCGGTCATGGCCTCGATGCTTCGCGAAATGGGCCCATTCATGTCCGGCCTCGTTCTTGCGGCAAGCGTCGGGGCGGCCATGGCCGCGCAGATCGGCACGATGACGGTGAACGAGGAAATCGCGGCGCTGGAAATCATGGACATCGACCCCGTGCGGTTCCTCGTCATGCCCCGAATGGCCGCGATGGCCATCGCCGTGCCGATGATGTCCTTCTACACGTGCGTTCTGGGGGTTCTCGGCGGAGCGCTGGTGAGCCACACGCAACTTGCCGTCCCGTGGGAGACCTATTTCCGCAACGCCATGGACTTCGCGAGCGTCAAGGCCCTGTGGGTTGGGCTTTTCAAGGCGTTCCTATTCGGGTTCATAATCGTGACTGTGTCGTGCTACGAGGGATTTCGCACGACGCACGGAGCCGTCGGAGTAGGTCGCGCGACGCGGCGCAGCGTTGTCTCCAACTTTCTCATGATTCTTGTTGTCGGGTATTTTGTCACGCGACTTTTCTACTAGGGGCGGAGGGCATCGGATATGTCAATGATCAGGTTCGAGCACGTCACGAAAGAGTTCGCAGGCGGCAAACGCGTGCTGGACGACGTTTCATACGAAATCGACAAAGGGGAGATATTCACAATCGTCGGCCCTTCCGGCACGGGCAAGAGCGTGTCGCTCAAGCACATGATCCGCCTGCTGACTCCGACTTCAGGTCGCGTGTGGATCGGCGACGACTGCGTGAGCGAGGCGTCCGGACGAGACCTTTCGCGCATCCGTTCGCGCTTCGGGTATCTCTTCCAGAGCGCGGCGCTTCTGGCATGGATGAACGTCGAGGACAACGTGGCGCTTCCGCTGCGCGAAAAGACGAATCTCACCGAGCGCGAAATCGCCGAGAAGGTTGCCGCAGCGCTTGAGGCGGTGGGACTTTCCGGAGAAGGAGCCGCCTATCCAGCGGACCTTTCAGGCGGAATGCAGAAGCGCGCGGGACTCGCGCGGGCCATCGTCACGCAGCCGGAAATCGTCCTTTACGACGAGCCCACGAGCGGCCTGGACCCCGTCACGAGCCGTCGCATCGACGCGTTGATCGCGGATCTTTCGGCGCGACTCGGAATCACTTCCGTGGTCGTCACGCACGACCTTCAGGGCGCGCTCGCGATTTCATCCCGCATTGCCCTGCTGTCGCGCGGTCGAGTCCTGTGCATAGAGCCGCCGGATTCGTTCAGCCGCTCTACCATCCCCGAGGCGCGCGCATTTCTCGACGCCCAGGGCATCCGCCCGTCGGGCGCGTGACATCCCGGCTCGGCGCGACGTTTGCCAGTCCGAAAGCTGAAATTGGCGCCGCTGCAAAGGGTGTGACCAACCTTTGTCAGAACGCAAAGGCCGCAATCACGCGGGCCGATGTGTCATCGAACGCCGCTGCGCGGCTATGACACAATCGGCCCGCTTTTTTGGGGGCCAAAACGGTGGACTGAAAATGGCGGCTTGTGGCATAGCCGCCAACGGCGGCGTACGATGCCACAGCCGCAATTTTCCTTGCGCTCTTTGCGTTCCGTTGCACGGAACAGATTTTGGTTGCACCCCTTTCAACTTTTCAACCTTTCAACCTTTCAACCGGCGCTTCGGCGCGCGCTTGGCTTTCGCCGAACAGTATGGTAGAATTGAAGCCGTGAACGACACGGAGCGGCCATGAAAGACAACCTCAAAATTCCATACGGCGTCGCGGACTTCAAGACCATCCGCAACGAAAACCTCTATTACATCGACAAGACGGGCTACATCCCGCTTCTGGAGCAGGCTGGACGTTTCCTGTTCCTCGTGCGCCCGCGCCGCTTCGGCAAGTCGCTAATGGCCAGCATGCTCCGCTGCTACTACGACAGCGCCGAGAAGGACAACTTCGACAGACTCTTCGGCGACCTGGAAATCGCAAGGAACCCAACGGAGAACCGAAACCGCTACCAGGTCCTCTACATGGACTTTTCCGAGGTGAACAAGGGAATCGGACGAACGCTCCAAGAACGTTTCGAGAACTATGTCGGCCGGTGTCTCGACTCATTCATGTTGCGCCACGGGTCGAAATACGGCGATGCTTTTCTCGCGGAATTCGCGAAAGGGGCCCCTGCGGACAAGTTTGACATGATGGTCAAGACGGCAAAGGAAGTTGGCTTTCCCCTCTACCTGATGCTGGACGAATACGACAACTTCACGAACCAAATGCTCCGGGCCGATGGCAACGAACCGTATCGGAGCGTCACGCACGGCGAAGGCTTCTACCGGGAGTGGTTCAAGTCGTTCAAGGCGGCGTTCGACCGCATCTACATGACTGGCGTCTCGCCCGTCACGATGGACGACCTCACGAGCGGCTTCAACATTGCCTCGAATATTTCCCTGGAACCGGACTTCAATTCGATGCTCGGCTTCTCCGAGACGGAAGTCCTGCAACTCTATTCCGACTTCAAGGGCACTGGTGCCTATCTCGATGGAACCGCCGAGAAATGGGTTTCGGCCTTCAAGCCATGGTACGACGGTTATTGCTTCTCCGAGGAAAAGGTCGGCGAGGAGTCCGTTTTCAATTCCGACATGGTCCTCTACCATCTGAAATCCCTCGTCTTTTCCGGGAAACCGCCAAGGAACATGGTTGACCGCAACATCGCAACCGACTACGAGAAGCTTGAAACAATCGCGGACATCCAGCACGCGCAGTTCCACGCGAAATTCGGGGAGGACGCCGACGACACCGGCGTCGTCGAGGATGTCCTTCCGCTCACGGAGCAGCTGGCCGCCACTGGACAAATCTCCTTCGACCTCGTGGATTCCTTCCCGGCGGACAAAATCGCAGACGAAGAGAACTTCCGTTCTCTCTTCTTCTACTATGGCATTTTGTCGATGGGCGGCCGCGAAGAGGGGCAGACCGTCTTCAAAATCCCGAACGCCTGCGTCGAAAGGCAGCTTTTCGGCTACCTGCGCGACGCCTACCACGTCGGCCGCCGCCCGAGCTGGCTTGCATGGAGCAAGCTTGCCTCCGCGATGGCCTATCGCGGCGAATGGAAGCCGTTTCTGGAACGCCTGGCGACCGACCTCAAGGCGACGCAGCCGGTCCGCGGGGGAATCGACCGCGAGATCCGCATCCAGGGCTACATGCAGTGCGAGTTCGGGCACATCAACTTCTATCTCGCGCGGCCGGAGATGGAACTCTCTCGGGGCTACTGCGACTTCGCCCTCTTCCCGGAGCGCACATACTTCGGCGACGTGAAGCACAGCTACCTCATCGAACTGAAACACTCCGCCGCCGACGCGACCGACGCCGAAATCGCCGCGAAATACGCCGAGGCACTGGACCAGCTCAAGAAATACCGGGCCGACCGATTCGTGCCGTCGCTCGCGCGCGGCACGACGCTGCACCAGATCGTCTATCAGTTCAGGGGCGACGACCCGGTCCGCATCGAGCAGATCGCCGAAGAGGCGATGTAGAGGCACGCCGTCCTCAGCGAACAAGCGGTCTGCGAGGGGGCTTCCGGGCGATTTCCACACCCATTCGCCCAATCGCAAAACCTCCATTTCGTGTAAGTTCAAGTCGCCTCAAAATGTCATATTCGGCGACACCGGACTCCTCGTGAGCCACGCATTCGACGAGACGGCCCTTGCCGCTGGCGAAATCCATCGCCGCATCCTCTTTGACGAAATCGAGCTGAACGAAGGCATGCTGGTGGAGAATGTCGTCGCCTAGATGCTCGTCGCCGCCGGACGCAAGCCGTACTTCTACTCGCGGTCGGACGACGAAAACGCCGAGAACCGGATGGAGATCGACTTTCTGGTCCCGAGCCGGTCGCCGTCGCGCAATCGCAACGTTTTGGCGGTCGAGGTGAAGTCCGGAAGGCGGTATGCGACGAAATACCTCGTGAAATTCCGGCGGAAGTTCGCCCGGCGCATCGACACGCCATTCGTCCTTCATTCCGGCGACGTCCGCGAAAAGGACGGCATCGTCTATCTGCCGCTCTATATGGCGCCGTTTCTGTAACCCTAAAAAACGCAGTCGGCCTCGCGCGCATTCGCGCGCGGTGGCCGACTGAATTAGAACTTTCCCAATTGGCTTGGGTGACACCCCGCCAACAGGCGAGGCGTTGGCGCGAAGAATACCATGTGCCATGGTGGTTTTCAATCGGGCGTTCCGATTTTTGGCGGTCGGCCCGGTCTGCGTTTGGGTGTCGCGGACGCCGCGATGTCCAGACCGAGCGCCGCGAGCATTTTCCCAGTTGACGGATTCATCCGAACGGGCAGCCATTCCCCATGTTCGCCGATGCGGATTTTCTTGGCGCGCCGCAGCAGCGCCATGGTCCGCGAATACGTCCTCTTCTCCAGCAGCCGCGCCTTGTCGAACTCCCTAATCAGGCGAAACGTCAGCACGGCCGCCGAGGCGCACGCTCCACTGCGCCCGGCATTCCGGCCCGTTCGCCTCGCACGGGCGCGGCCAGAGGGTGGTAGGGGGACAGACTCCGACATCTTCCTCGTTTGGAGTTTGCGTCCATGACACAAACGTCAAATGACCACCAATGACACAAGTGACACAAAGGGGAAGGATGCCGACCGGAAGTGTCCCCTAGAACAGTATTGCGCCCTTGCCATTGATCGGATAAAGCGTCCACCCGTTTTGCGAAGGCTTCAAATCCCCTTCGTAGCCGATTCCGTAATGGCATCCGTCAAACTCCATGTGCACCTCGCCAGGCGGCAAGTCGAGCTTCTTGAAGAACTCGCCGCCGCCCCTGAACTTGAGCTGGGCCGTAGCCCACGACTCTTCCGCAAGGACGTCAAAGTCGAGAAATTCCTCGAACCGCAGGGCGACGGCTCGTTCACCGTCACGTGGGCGCTCGATTTACAGCCGTGCGGCGAGGATGGCGCCGCCGACCTCTGCGTCGAGGTGCCGCCCGAGTCGTTCGACGACCTGCCGCCGCAGCCGCCACGGCGTCCCGATGCCGATGGCGTCTTCCGCCTGAGTGGCCTGTTCGGCGGCATCGAGGCGTCCGTGGCGGGAAGCGACGGCGAGTGGTTCTTCGAGGATTTCCGCACGGCCGCATGGTCGGGCCGGTTTCGCTTCCGCTGCCGCGTCCCCTACACGGGCCTCGCGCCGTGGAAGGGGAGGGTGTCGATGAACTTCAAGGGGACGAAGGCCGCGCACCGCGCCTTCCGCGTCCTGGACGTCGCCGCCGCCGCGAACGTCTCGTAGTCCGCCGCAGCGCACTTGCCCATGTTGAAATGGATGACGGGACGCCTCTCCGCTTCCCAGTCCCAGTCTGTGTCCATGATGGCGAGCCCCTCGAAGAGGTCGCGCCGCCCCTGGAACATGGCCTTCAGCGTCGAGATCATCAGCGACTTGCCGAACCGCCGCGGCCGCGCGAGGAAGAACATTTTCCTCCCTTCCGCCTTGGCGAGACGATGGAACCACGCCGTCTTGTCGACGTAGATGCTCTCGCTCTCAATGATATCCTGAAAGTCACTGGTGCCGGTGTTGATCTGCTTCATCAAACCGCGCTCCTTGCCGCTCGTGGTGCCTATTATGTCAGAACAACCGCCGCGGCGCAACGCCCGGTGGACAAGCCAGCGCAAACACGCGGCAATTGTTTCAAGCATGGTCATCCTTCGATCCGTCGGCATGGAGGCGGCGCCAGATACCGGGGGCGCAGCCGAAGTGGCGGCGGAAGGCGGCGGAGAAATACGTGTCGGAAGAAAACCCACACGATTCGGCAACGTCCTTTACAGCGGCGGAGGATCCGCGCAGCCGGACCAGGACCTCCTCCATTCGTCGTTCCTCAACATGGGCGCGGATGCTCGTGCCGGTCGCCCGGAAGAGGCGGTCGGCTTGGCGGCGGCTGACGCCCATGACGGCCGCGACGTCCTGCGCCCCGACGAGAGGGTCGGCGAAGTGCGCCGCGATGAAGTCCAGACCCGACGAGACGCGCGGGTCGGCGCCGTCCGCGCCGCCGCGCGTCGATCCCCGCCGCGCCACGCCGAGTATGCCGTAACGCCCCACGGAAAGACGCGCCGGGCGGCGTCCTCCCATGAACGCGGAGAGGCGTCGCGCCGCCATGCGGCCCGCGCCCTCGAAGTCGATGCGAACGCTCGACATCTCGGGGACGGTGGAGCGGCACAGCATTTCATCGTCGTCCGCGCCGATGATCATGGCGTCGTCCGGCACCCGCAGCCCCGCCAGGCGGCACGCGTCGAAGGCCAACTTCGCCAGTAGGTCGTTTCCGGCGAAGATTCCGAACGGTCGCGGCAGCGCCAGGAGCCATTTGGAGAGAAATTCGCGCTCCGCCACCCACCCCCATCGGGTGTGCGGATGATAGAGCCGCGCGTCGCGTCCTGCCGTCCGCACCGCCGCGAGAAAGGCGTCGCCGCGCGGCTTGGTCCATTCGTAGCGCCGGAGCATCGGCACGAACGCGAACGCGCGCAAATCGTGGGCGAGAAGCTCCGCGGCCGCGGCTCCGCCGATCCTGCGTTCGTCGCTCACGACAATCGCCCACGCCGCCGCCGTTCGCTCGTTCCGTAGATCCGGCCGGATGTTCATGGCGACGAACGGTACGCCGGCAGGCATGAGCGCCACCGCCCGACCCGCCATGTCGGCGCCGTTCGCGATCACGCCGTCCGCGTCTTCCAGAACCCGGCGAAACGGCCCGAAGTCCGCGCCGGTCCTGGCGCTGTCCACGAAGTCGAGAGTCCACCCGCACTCGGCGGCGACGGCGGCGATGCCGCGCTGCGTGTCGCGCCCGTCGCACTTTTCGGACGAAACGGCGGCGACGACGTGCGTGGAGCCAGGCGCGTTTGGCAGTTTGTCTCGCATGGCCGGAAGGATAGCACCGCCCGGTTCGTTGCGCAAGTAGATTTCAAGACAAGTTGTCTCATTTTCGTAACCAATCCGTGTCCCATCTTCGCAATGGATACCCAGGCGCGATACCGGGAGAATGGTTCCCGTCCCAACCATAAGGAGAACAACATGAACTCGCGCTCGCCACTTCCACCCATCGCCGCATTTTCCTTCGCGTTCGTACTTGGCGCTTCTGTCCGATCCCCGGCAGCGACTGCCGTTCCGACCACAACCGCCGAGGCTGCGGCCGCCGGATACGTTACGATGAAGGCCGCAGACGCCTGGGGCAACTGCTTCACCTACAGCACCCTTCTGGACGGAAGCAGCGCCCCATACGCGGGACGCGTCTGGTCCGACGGATCGGCCATAGGCGCGGGCAAGAACTACTTTGCCCACACGACCACCGTCGCAGGCGGCGGAACGGGCAACACGCCCGCCACCTTGACGATCCCCGGACAGGCCGGTGACATCTTCGTCTACTCGGGCGGGACGCACTCCTTCCGGAACACGACGACGCTCGACTTCGGCGCTCGCCGCATCGTCGTGCGAAACGGGGCGAAAATCGTCCACTATTCTAGCTGGATGACGGCCAAAATGAACGCACTTGAAGTCCAGGCCACGGCTTCAAGCCCCTTCATCTACTCGGCGAACATCGGTTCCGCCAGTAAGAGCAACATTCAATTCGGAACTCTTAAAGGCGAATCCGACGCCGTGATGCTCGTCCAGCCGGACAACACCATATCTGGAAGCCACATTGAAAATATGGTCGGCGACGCTTCCGGCTACTTCGGTAAGGTGGAGGTGAACGGGAACGGCAAGCTTTCGACCGCGGGGGCAGTTTACTATCTCATGCTCAACTGCCCCTTGTTCGGCGGCACGGTGGAAGCGGGCAACCGGGGCGGCGTGAGACCTGGGACCAGCGTCTCCTCTCTTTCGCTCCGCGCCCTGTCGCTCCAGTCCGGCGGCGTCTGGGAGCCGGGCGCCAAGACGTGGACGATCGGCGACCTCTGCGTCGCTGACGGGGCCGCCATCTCCGGCGTGACGGCTTCGACGCGCATCGTCGTGACGAACGCCATTTCGCGCGGCACCGCCCCCGTCACTTTCGACTTCGGCGGCGCGTCGCTCTTTTCCTACGGCACCAACACGTCCGTCACGAAGCCCGCCGAGACGAACGTGCTGCTCACGCTGGCGAGCGGCGTTGCGGCATCCCTCGACGACTTCGCGGTCGTGAACGTCGGGACGGGATCCTACGGCATCCCGCACTGGCGGCTTGAACTGATTCCCGGCGAGAACGGCTCCACCGTGCTCGCGCTCGTCCACGACCCGGTCGTCATCGCGACCGGCAGCGGCCTCACGCCGTCCTCCACAACGTGGTCGGACGACCGCGCGGTCCACGGCGGCGCGGAATACTACGCCAAGTGGTATTCGTTCTCGCCGGACGTCGCCGGAAAAGGAGAATACGTTTTCCCCGGCAGCGGGCTCACGACAATCGGCAGCGTAACGCCATGGTGCGAGGGGACGGTCATCACGAACCTCGTCCTGCCCGTGCGCAAGTCTGGCGAGGACGCGGTGCGCCTGAACTTCTACGCCTCCGGCCTGCCCGCCGGCCACGACAGACTCCAATACATCGCCGGCGGCAAGGTGACGGTCCCGGCGCACTCGGATGCAACTGCGGTCGCCGTGTTCCAAGGCTATCTCAACAACTACTTCCGCCTCGACTCCAGTCTCGAAGGCGACGGCAACATCGTCATCCGGGTCGCGCCGGGCGTATCGGACCCGCACTTCCGCGCCGGGTTCACGGGCCTCAACACGAACTACACCGGCAAAATCAGCGTGACGGGCGACGTATCCTTCCACCTCTGGGACGCGCGCAATGTCGGCGGCCCTCTTGGAGCGTTCGCCTGGAACGGCTTCACCGTTGCGAACGGCAGTTGCGTGGTCGTGACGAACGACCTCTTGTTCGACGCTTCGCTCAACCGCGGCGTTTCGATTGTCGCGCAGGGGCGGCTGAATGTCGCAGTCGGCGCGACGCTGACGCTCGCGACGCCCGTCACCTACGCGGGCCAGCTCATTAAGGAGGGCGAAGGCGTTCTGGCGCTCGCGGCACGGCCGTGCTTCATCGACGGCGACGAGGCCACTGCACCGGTCGCGGGCACGAACGCGCTGCACGTCGCGTCGGGCGCGCTCAAGGTCGCCGGGGCGCAGGCGCTGAACGGCCTCGCCGTGACCTTCGCCGAGGGGACGGAACTCCACGTCCCGGCCGCAACGGTCGACGCCGACCTCGCCGCCTACGGCGCTGTGATGACGAAAGCCCTTTCCTCCTTGGCCGTTGAAAGCGGAAGGATCGCGCTCGTTGCGGACGGTTTCGACACCTCCGCGCACAAGGTCGTCTGCCCGGTGGCGACGTTCGCCACGAGGGTGGAGGCCGATGCCGCGGCGGCGGCGATGAAGCCGGCAAAACTCGCAAACGGCCTGCCTGGCACCGTGGCCGTCTCCCAGACCGCCGCCGGACACACGATTGTCGCCACCTGGGAGCAGGGCGCGACCATACTGACGATCCGGTAGAGATTCAGCGCAGCGATACGGAGAAGCAGGGAAAATGACGCATCCGATGTTCATCGGTCTTGCTGCGATGTTCGCCACCGCAGTAGCGGCCGCCGGGACGGCTGACGCTACGAACACGCCGCGCGCCGTCGTGATCGAAGAGGGGGAGGACTGGGTCGCGTGCGACTGGACGCGCGACATCGCGCCGGGGAGCGCACTCGACTTCTCTGCGCGGCTCGACGCCCCAGCGGGAAAATACGGCTGGCTCAAGGCCGTCGGCGAGCATTTCGAATTTGAAGGATTTCCCGGCATCCCGCAGCGTTTCTTCGGCGCAAATGTATGTATGGGCCTGAACATCCCATCGCACGAGCAGGCGAACATCCTCGTGGAGCGCATTGCGCGCCTCGGCTACAACTCAATCCGCATCCACCACCACGACAGGCGGCTTGTCCAGGAGCCGGGGGACGGCGCGTTCTTCAACGCGGAGAACCTCGAGAGGTTCGACTACCTCTACGCGGCGGCAATCCGGCGCGGGCTCTACCTCACGACGGATGTCTTCGTCTCGCGCCCCGTCCTGTGGCGCGACATCGGCGAGGACCGCGACGGCGAGGTCGGGCTGCACGTCTTCAAGGGCCTCACGATCTTCCACGAGGGTGCATTCCGGAACTGGGCGGAATTCGCCAAAAACTTCCTGGAGCACGTGAACCCCTACACGGGCCGCGCCTACAGGGACGAACCGGCGCTGCCGCTGCTCTGCCTCATGAACGAGGGCTGGCTCTGCAACTCGTGGTTCGACATCAACGGCATGGAATGCGTCTTGCGCCGATACGACGAATGGCGCGCGCGGATGCTCGCGCAACACGGGTCGGACTTCATGGCGGGCTCCCTTGCGACGAACGCGCTTTCGGCGAACTGCTGGGACGACAAAAATGGCGCGACGGCCCTCTTCCTCGCCGACTGCGAGCGCGAGAGTGTCGGGCGGAAAATCGACTTTCTGAAGTCGCTCGGATGCAGGGCGCTGCTCACAACTGGGAACCATGGCCCCGAGAACGCGCCCAACCAGCGCGTCCGGGCGCACCCCGGCCTCGACTACGTTGACACCCACTGCTACGAGGCACATCCGAGATTCATCGGCAAGGAACCCCACCAGCGCTGGTGGGTGCCGTCGCGCGCGGCCAACGGCAACCCCGTGGAGAAGATCGACTCGTTCGCCCTGGCGTACATACCATGGGCTCGAATGGCCGGGAAGCCATTCACCATAACGGAGTTCAACTACTGCGGGCCTTCATTCCACCGCGGTATCGCCGGCCTCTACGGCGGCGCACTCGCCTGCGCCCAGGACTGGGGCGGCGTCTGGCACTTCGAATACGGCTCGTCCATTGACCGCGTCTTCGGGCCTCCTTTCACCCCCAACTACTTCGCCGTTTCGGACGACCCGATGATGACGGCCTCCGCCCGCACCTTCGCAAGTCTCTTCCTGCGCGGCGACGCGCCGGTCGCCGAGGGGCGCGTTAACCTCACGGTGGACAACCGCGCCCTGATGCCAGAGGGGCCGGGCAAGGGCGACTGCGAGGAGTTCAAGGTCGCGCCGAAGAGCAAGGACGCTGTCTGGCTCGCGCGCGTTTCGTCCGGCATGGAGAACGTCCCCGGCGCGCTGAACCTCCCGCTTTCGGAGTGGGGCTGGCGCAAATACGGGACCTGCAACACGAACGCCTTGCCGCTCGGCAGACTTCCGTCCTACCCCTACGCTCGCAACGACCGGGAGCGCGGCGTCTTCACCGTTGAAACGGAGCGCACGTGCGGCGCATTTGGCCCGGCGGGCGTCCCGCTTCGCGCCGGCGCGCTTTCGGCCACGCTTGAAAGGGCGGGAGCCACGATCTGCGTGACGTCGCTCGACGGTGCGCCGATTCGTCGTTCGTCGCGACTCCTCTTCTCGCACCTCACCGACGCCCACGGCGGCGGCACGGCCTTCGAGGACGCGGACTGCACGGTATGCACCTCCTTCGGCAAACCGCCAATCCTCGTGCGCGACGGCGCGGCACAGGTCTCGCTTGCGCTCGACGCGCCTGAGGCGTATCGCGTCTACGAGCTCGCACTGGACGGCTCGCGGCGGGCGGAAGTCCCCGCCGCAGCACACGACAGGCGGCTGGAGTTCCGGGCCGCAGTGCGCGGTGCGGACGGGCGGGCCGTCATCGAATACGAAATCGCGAAGGAGATGTAGGGGACCTCCCGCATGGAACCGACTCCCGGAACTGTCTCCGGCGCGGGCGCGGAGACGCCGCGCGGCTATGTCCCCGCCATGCTTTCCAACGGGCGCGTCTGCATGACGTCGGACTTCCTCGGCGGCGTCCCGCCACCGCGCACGGAGGAGCGCTGGGGTGAACTCTCATTCGGGATATTCATCGAGGGCCTGCGCCTCGGCCCGCCCGACTACGCGCTCTACGGCCACGGCCACTACCGACTGACGCTCGCCATCGACGGCGTCGCCCGCAACGAGCTTCCGGACCGCTGGGCGCAGACGCTCGACACCGAGCGCGCGCGAAGCGTCGTTGTCCACGATTTCGGCGGCATCATGCGCACCGTCGAGACCTTCGTCGCCGCAGACGCGGACGTCATCGCCGTGCGCCAGACGTTCTTCGGCGTCGATCCCGCCCGGGTCGCGGCGGGCATCGACTACGCCGAGCCGCGCGGCGAGCGCGTCTCCGGCCGCTGGGAGGACACGGCGGAAGGCCGCGTCTTCGACTACACCGTCTTCGGCCGGCGCGTCGATCACCGTCGCATCGCGGTCCGCGACGCGCGCGAGGGCGGGGCGTTCGTCACCTTCATCTCCTTCGGCGAATCCTACGCCGGGACTTACGCCGAACTGGCGGCGCGCCACGAGGCCGCATGGGCGGGATACTACGCCGCCTCTCGCGTTGAAGTGCCGGACGCCGCGCTCATGCGGATGCGCCGCATGGCCGAATACCAGCTGCAGTGCTGCGCCACCGACTGGAGCATTCCCGTCGGGATTTTCCCCTCGCACTGGAGCGGGAAGATATTCGCCTTCGACGAAATGTACGCCGTGCTGGGACTGCTCTCCGCCGGGCATCTGGCCGAGGCGCGCCGTGTGGCGGACTTCCGTTTCGCGACCCTCCCGCAGGCGCGGCAGCGCGTGGGGCACGCCTCCAGCACGAACAGGCTCTTCGGCTACGGCGCCCGCTGGACGTGGGAGGGAATGGAGGACGACCCGACGGAGGGCTCGCCACCCGGATTCTGGCTGGACCATGTCTTCCATATGGCGGCCATTTCGCGCACCTGCCGCCTCACGGCCGCCTATCTCGACGACGCGGACTTCCTGCGCGAATGCGCCTACCCGGTCATGCGCGAATGCGCTCGCTTCTTCCGCACGCATCTCGTGTGCGAGGCGGAGGACGGAACGGCCTTCATCGGCAAATGCACCGACCTCGAAAGGCTCGGCCCGGCGCGTGACAGGCCCTTCATGACGACATGCGGCGTCATCCGGGCATTTCGCGACTGCGCAGACGCCGCCTTCTCGCTCGGCATTGACGCCGAGGAGGCCGCCGACTGGCGCGCGACGGCGGCTCGGCTTGAAAAGTCGCTGCCCGAAAAGGACGGTCGCTTCGCCGCGACGGCCAACGACACCGACGCCGTATCCATGGGAACGCTCGCCGGATACTTCCCGTTTCCGGTCTTCGCCAAGGGGCATCCGAAGCAAACCGCCGCCGTCGATTTCTTCCTGGCGCAGGGGGCCAAGGGCGGAAACATGTATCCGCATGGCAAAAACATCTGCCCGTGGTACGCGGCCACGATGGCAATCGCGGCGCTCCGCGCGGGCGAGGGCGGCAGGGCGCTTCCGCTCATCCGGGAAGCCGCGCGCTCGGCCGGCGTCTGGGGCGAATACTGGGAAATCAACGAACCCGGCGTCGCGGAGTTCCGCCCCTGGTTCATGACCGCCGCCGGCACATGCCTCTACGCCATCGACCAGATGCTGCTTCAGGACGCCGACGGCGAATGCAGACTTGGCGCCGGAGTCCCGCCGGAGTGTACGGACTACGCCTTCCGGCTACCCTCGGAAAGCGGCTGCGAGGTCGAGTTTGAAATGAGGCGCGGGAGGCCCGCGCGCCTTGTCCTGCGCGTTCGCCATCCAGCCCCCGGCAGACGCATCCGGCTCATCCTCCCTGACGGTAAAAGCCTGTTGGCAGAACTTGATCGGAAACTCGTCCCTCTCATTTTTTCCACGCTTCCACCATCTGGAAGGACACAATCATGAACGAAAGAATCAGACGCCTCGTCGCCGCCGCGCACGCGGGTGACATCTATCCCGCCAAGGCGTTCTGGTAGGATGGAGGCCATGAACGAGACCATGTCGAAGCTCCCTTTCGCGTTCCGGGACGGCGACCCCGCCTTTGCAGTCGGATGCAACTACTGGGCGTCGCACGCAGGCATGATGATGTGGCGGAGATGGGACGCGAAGCGCGTAGCCAGGGATCTCGACGCGCTTGCGGGAAACGGGCTTTCCGTCCTGCGCATCTTCCCGCTCTGGCCAGATTTCCAGCCGCTCACGGCGCAATACGGCGGCGGCGGGCAGTTCCGCGCATGGGCGCAGAACGACGGACCGCTTCAAAACCCGGAGTGCGTCGCCACGGAGATGGTGCGACGTTTCCGCTCCTTCTGCGACATGGCGGAAGCGCGCGGGCTTCGGCTAGTCGTGGGGATTCTCACGGGATGGATGAGCGGACGGATGTTCGTTCCGCCTGCCCTTGAGAAGCGCGAACTGCTGACCAATCCCGTCGCCCGGATGTGGGAAGTCCGGTTCGTGCGGCGGTTCGTCCGCGAAACGAGGGATCGCCCCGCCATCGTGGCTTGGGACGTCGGCAACGAGTGCAACTGCATGGGCCGCGCCTCGCGCGAGGAGGCCTGGACATGGCTCCACGAAATCACGGCGGCGATCCGGGTCGAGGACCCTTCGCGCCCCGTTGTCGGCGGAATGCACTCGCTTGGCTCCGACGCCCGCGCGGCGTGGAACCTGCGCGACCAGGGCGAACTTCTGGACATGCTGACGACACACCCGTATCCGCTCTGGACGCCGCACATGAACCACGAGCCGTTTGACACGCTTCGCAACGGCGTCCACGCCGCGGCGCAGTCTCTCCTCTACGCCGGCGTTTCCGGCAAGCCGTGCTTCCCGGAGGAGGCCGGCGACATGGGGCGCAACGTCTGCTCGGAGGCGCGCGCGGCGGGAAGCGTCCGCGCCGCGCTCTTCACGTCGTGGGCCTGCGGTGTGCGCACCTTCCTCTGGTGGTGCGCCTTTGATTTCGGGCATTTGGACTTTCCACCGTATTCCTGGACCGCGCTCGAATGCGAACTGGGACTCTTCGACAAGGAATTCCGTGCGAAGCCGGTCCTTGCGGAGATGCGATGTTTCGCGACGTTCCTGAAGGGACTCCCGTTCGCCGAACTGCCTCCGCGCCGCGTGGACGCCGTCTGTCTCGTGAGCGAGAACGAAGACGCCGAGGCGGCCTCGCTGGCCGCGTTCGCCCTTGCGCGGCAGGCGGGCTTCGATCTCTCATTTGCCGGCGCCGAAGGGGAACTGCCCGAATCGGACTTCTACATCCTGCCATCCGGCGAAGGCTATGACGCCTACTCCGTGGCGGCATGGCGGCGCGTTCTGGACAAGGTCGCCGGAGGGGCGGCGCTTCTTGTCACCAAGGGCGGCAAAATGGCGCTCGCCGACTTCCGCGCCGCGACCGGGAACGAAATCGACTTCTCCGCGCAGGACACGCCGTCGGATGTCGGATTCGATCTCGCGGCGCATCCCGGACGGACGATTCACGCGCGTTCGTCCTCGACCGTCCGCATCGTCCCGCGCGAAAGCCGTGTCCTGGGCGCGACGGCGGACGGCGACGCCATGGCGACCGTCTCCGACTACGGAAAAGGGCGCGTCATCTTCGTCAACGCGCCAATCGAGCGCGACGCCTTTCTGAACGCCGACGCGTTCGCGAGCGAAAACCCGAATCCGCTCTACCTCGTTTATCGCGAGGCGGCGAAGATCGCCGGAGTCCGGCGCGTCGTGGAAAAAGGCGACTGCCCGTGCATTGGCCTCACGGAACACCCGGCCGGAGACGGACGCACCATCGTTGTTGCCGTGAACCACGAACCCCGCGAGGTGGAATGCCCCGTTCGGATCAAGGGCGCGCTCGTCCGCGTGTGGCGCGGAATGGTCGCAGACAGACGAATCGTCCTGTCCCCGAACGATGCAGCGGTCTTTGAAGTGTCGTGACATGGCCGAGTGTGGCGAGCCGTCGCCACTTCTAGGACTGTCGGGCCCGTAGGGACGGGCGGGACTGGCGTAAGCCAAACTTTTCAACTCGGCTTTCTTCCCGCCAGCCATTAGCCAGTGCAACACTCGCTGCGTGGCCTGACCTGATGGGGCTTTCTTGTGAACAGCATCAATGATAGCAGTTTCCGATTGGGGTGTCAATCGGCGCTGCAAAATTCCGCTTGTTTTTCAAAGCGGAATCGGGTAGAATCATCGGCGCTTTTTTCACCATTCGTCACGATTCCAAAAACCATGGAAATTAGCAAGGCCCTCATTCTGATGGGCGTAGGCATGGGAACGGTCTTTTCGTTTCTGATCCTTCTTTCTCTCGTTCTGGCCGGTTCGGCGCATGTGGTTCCGCTTCTTGCGCCCATGATGCCCGATCCTGAACCGGCAAAACCCAAGGCCGCCCCCGCTGCCCGTTCGGCTGCGGACATCGCCCTTGCTATTGCGGCCGCCCTCCGGCGCCGCGGCTGACGCGCAGGCGTCGGGCGCGAACCTCGCGGGCGCGATCCGCATTTTACCAGACAACGGCCAAGCGTCCGTTCCGCTCTCCCCTACCCCAATTTCCCGATTCGACAAACAACAACTCCTGACAGGGGTTCGAAATGGCAAAGAAACAAATCAAAGTGATGTGCACCGCGTTCCGCGACGGCTTCCAGTCCGTTATCGGGGCGCGCGTATTCTCGAAGGACTTCATGCCCGCCGTCAAGGCGGCATACGACGCCGGCATCCGCTGGTTCGAGGCTGGCGGCGGGGCCCGCTTCCAGGCGTGCTACTTCTATTGCCAGGAGGACGCCTACGACGTCATGGATCTGTTCCGCAAGACGTGCCCGGACGCGGATTTGCAGACGCTCTCCCGCGGCGTGAACGTCGTCGGCCTCGACTC
>DJYI01000126.1:37996-56617 GCA_002448475.1 Verrucomicrobia bacterium UBA6982 | reverse complement strand
CTCGATCCGCAACTTCGACGCGCTCAACGACGTGGACAACCTCAAGTGGTCCGGCCAGTGCATCCACGACGCCGGTCTCGCCCATGAGGTGGTTGTGACAATGATGGGGCTCCCCCCAGGCGTTGACAACCAGGGAACGCACACGCCCGCGTTCTACGCCTCCCGCGTTCAGCAGATCATCGACGCGAAGATTCCCTTTGACCGCCTCTGCTTCAAGGACGCCTCCGGGACCTCGACGCCAGCCACAGTTCGCGAGACGATGAAGGAGGCCCGCAAAGTCCTTGAAAAGGCATTCCCCGGAAAGCACGTCCACATCCAGTTCCACTCGCACGAAACGGCCGGCAACGGAATCGCGTGCTACATGGCGGCGCTTGAAGGCGGCGCGGATGGTCTCGACCTCTCGATGGCCCCCATGTCCGGCGGCACATGTCAGCCCGACATCATCACGATGTGGCATGCGCTTGACGGCGACGACCGCTTTGAGCTCGAGGGCATCGACATCGAGAAGGTCCGCAAGGCCGAAGCCGTGTTCAAGGACCAGATGAAGGATTACTTCCTCCCGCCGGAGGCCATGTCCGTCAGTCCCGCGATCGTCTGGTCTCCGATGCCCGGCGGCGCGCTCACAGCCAACACGCAGATGCTGCGCGACTTCGGCATGATGGACAAATACGATGCGATGATCGCCGAGATGTATGACTGTGTCCGCCTCGGCGGCTTTGGCACGTCCGTCACCCCGGTCTCGCAGTTCTACGGCCAGCAGGCGCTCAACAACGCCATGTTCGGCAAGTGGAAGAAAATCGCCCCCGGCTACGGCAAGATGGTCCTCGGCTACTTCGGCAAGACCCCAGTCGCCCCCGACCCGGAGATCGTCAAGATCGCCTCCGAGGCGCTTGGCCTTGCGCCCACCACCAAGACCGTCCTCGAGATCAACAACGCCGACCCGAAGAAGGGCCGCGCCGCCGCCGAGAAGATGCTCAAGGAAGCCGGGCTCCCGGTCACGGACGAGAACGTCTTCATCGCCGCCTCCTGCCTCGAGAAGGGCATTGCCTTCCTCAAGGATCCATCCAAGGCCCCCAACGGCGTGCGCAAGAACGCCCCTGCCGCCGCCGCCCCCGCGACGGGCGCCTCCGGCGGCAAGGACTTCACCGTCACGGTTAACGGCAAGGCATACGGCGTGTCGTTCGGAGCCGACGGCAGCGCAACTGTGAACGGGCAGGCCTACACATACTCGGTGAAAGACGGCCTCGCGGCATCGCCCGCCGCGGCGACCGGGGCCTCTGGCGCCGGAGAGCCTTTCAAGGCTCCGATGCCGGGTCTGGTGCTGCGCATGACGGCTCAGAGCGGCCAGCAGGTCGCGGAGGGCGACGAAGTGCTCGTCATGGAGTCTATGAAGATGGAAATGCCGATGAAGGCCACCAAGGCCGGAGTTGTCACCATCTCCGTGAATCAGGGCGACAAGGTGAACGCGGGCGACACGCTCTTCACGGTCGCCTAGTTCTGCGCGTGCCGCGCGGTGCCGTTTTCACGCGGAGCCGCGCGGCGCGAACGGGAAAATATCAAATGAGAACTGCATCGTTCCTTTTTGCGGCCTTTGCCGCTCTTTGCGCGGCTTTGCCAGTACGTGCGGCCGAAGTTCCGTCCGCTGACTCGAATCCCCGCTCCCCGGATTCCATTTCCGTGGCGCAACTCGTTGAGCGCGCCGGCGGGATGTGGAAGGACTCCGGCATCTACGGATTCCTCACCTCCGTTCCTCGCCCCTATGTCGCCGGCGACAAGGCTTTCGGCATTGGCGAGATCACCGACGAGCGCGCTCTGCGCATGATTGACCGGGATGAGAACGGCAACCCGACGGGAACGCTCTCCTACGGCATCGAGCAGGGCTACTACGACCAGAAGGGCGCGTTCGTGCCAGGCCACGACGTTCACATGCTCTTCGGCATGCCCTACGGGCTGGGTCAGCTGCTGATGATCGTCGTCTGCGTGTTTCTGATCTATCTGGCGTTTGTGAAGGGCTTTGAGCCGCTCCTGCTTTTTCCGATCGGCATGGGCGGTCTGCTCGCCAACGTTCCTCTGGCCGGCGTCACGACGCCGACGATCATGACAGGCGGGCAGATTGTCAACGGCGGACTCCAGATGATCGGCGGCCAGGTGACTGCGGGCGGTTTCCTATCCGTCATATTCCAGGCTGGCATCGACACGGGTCTCTTCCCGATTCTCATCTTCTTCGGCGTAGGCGCGATGACGGACTTCGGCCCCCTGATCGCCAACCCGAAGATGCTGCTTCTCGGCGGGGCGGCTCAGCTTGGCATTTTCACAGCCCTGCTCGGCGCGGTGTGTCTCGACCAGTTCGTTCCGGGAATACACTTCTCGCTGCGCGACGCGGCCTCGATCGGCATCATCGGCGGCGCCGACGGCCCGACTTCGATCTGGCTCACCACGAAGCTCGCGCCTGACCTCCTCGGCCCGATCGCCGTGGCGGCCTACTCCTACATGGCGCTCGTGCCCGTCATTCAGCCGCCGCTCATGAAGCTCTGCACGACAGAGGCAGAGCGCAAGATACACATGAAGCAGCTTCGCCCGGTCAAGAAGATCGAGAAGGTCGTCTTCCCGCTCGTGGTCGTCATCCTCTGCGGTCTCCTGCTCCCCTCCGCCGTTCCGCTCATGGGCGCGCTCATGTTCGGCAACATCGCCAAGGAGAGCGGTGTCGTGGACCGCCTCTCGGACACGATGCAGAACGCCCTCTGCAACATAGTGACGATCATGCTCGGCATCGCCGTCGGATCCAAGCTCGCGGCGGAGAAGTTCGTCACCGGACAGACGGCCGGCATCATGATCCTAGGTGTCGTGGCCTTCGCCGTCGGCACCATGGGCGGCCTGTTCATGGCGCGCCTCATGAATCTCTTCTGCAAGGAGAAGGTCAATCCGCTCATCGGATCGGCAGGCGTCTCGGCAGTCCCGATGGCCGCCCGCGTCGCCAACAAGGTCGGTCTCGAAGCCGATCCGACTAACTTCCTCCTCATGAACGCCATGGGGCCGAACGTCGCCGGCGTCATCGGCTCCGCCGTGGCCGCCGGCATCCTCTACCGCATGCTCGGCTCGTAGAATCCAATTCCAGGCTCCGCAGACGCGGAGTCGCGAATCGCTACTTAGGACTTTTCGATTAAAGTCAAAATGAAAAACCAAACTGCACTCGCCGCCGCTCTGGCCGCGATTTCAATCTCATCCGCCAGCGCAGCTCCGCTGGAGGGACCGCTCTGGCTGGCCGGAGACGACGCCTCCGTCGTGTCGCTCTGCTCCACTTCCTTCTACGACGACTGGATCGCCGACCGCCTCACGATCGGTCTCCGCATCTCTTCCAACAGGCTGACCGACGGCAAGCGTCCAGCCAACTACGAAGAGGACTTTCTCGGCGCGATCTACCATCTGGACAACGCCAATGACACAATCGTATGGCCGGAAGTCAGGTATTGGGCCGTGCGATACGTTCGCCTTTCGTTTGGCTGGAACTCGGTGGCCGGCCGCACGCGCAACTTCAACACCCCCAATCACCACAGCGACGGCAAGGCGACGCTGAAGGGACCGGTCTTCATGGCCGAAGCCGTTTATCCAATGCTTGACGACACGCTTTTCCTCTACGCGGGCGGCGGCTTCATGTATGGTCGTGGCGGATTCGATCATGTGACATGGTGGCACCTCGGCTACAGCGACGAGGAAAGCTGGCGCTCCGTCGGCGCTCCAAAGAACGAGCGCCGCGGCCGCTACTACCGGCAGATCAACGTCGAAAACGAGTGGGGCACCGTTCTTTCCTGTGGTGTGGCGTGGCGCCCCGTGGATCGTTTTGAACTGGACTTATCCGTTCGCAAAATCTGGATCGAGCCGGATTGCAGCTGGGGATACGCGCGTGGCAACGATTTCGACGAACAGCAGTCGAATGTCTTCACGCTCGACCACCTTCAGTTGGGCATGACACTCTCATACGTGTTCTAGTTTTTCGGCTGAAAAAAAAACCGTGGCAACATCCGCAGATCAGTTTTCGCCAGGCGAGGCGTTGCCAAGAGGCTGACGCACTAGGCGCGAGCCGGATTACGAGGCTGATGCGCCAGTAAAAATACAACGGCGGCGGCGAAGTTCATTCGCCGCCGCCGTTGTTTTTGGCATTGCCGACGGACTTGAATCGTGCGTTGCGCAACTCACATGTCCAGCCGTGTCGCCGATTCTCTAGCGAATCTTAAGCAGCAGCAGGAACAGCAGCGGCATGAGGCCTGCCTGGACAAGCGTAAAGCGCATTAGGACTTGAGGATTGCTCCAGTGGCCGACCGTCTTGGCCTGGTCATGCAGCGGAAAGCGAACGGAGCGAAGGACCCTGGCAAGCGCGCAGGGGTTCCCCGTGTCGCCCGAGGCGGTCTTGGCGCCATTGTCGAATCCAAGTCTTGCAAGCCCCTTGAGCAGGACGATCTTGAGCAGTCCCGAGCCGCCGTTTACGAGCGCGACCGGCGCAAGAACGAGCACTAGAAAGGGATTGCCGGCTGCCAGCGCGGCAACGCCCACGAGCAGTCCTAGCGGGCGCGACCCAGCATCGCCCATCAGAACTTTGCTGGGATTGGCGTTCCACCACAGGTAGCCGGCGGTCGCGCCCGCAAAAGCCATGCACAGAATCGCCCAGCGAGCGCCATGGTGATTGTGGGGGACAAGAAGGTAGCGGGCAATTTCCTCGTGCCCGACCACGCCGTAGAGTATTGCCGCAAGTCCGCAGAGCGAAAGAAGCGTCAATGTTCCGGCTAGGCCGTCCACGCCGTCTGAGCAGTTGGTGGCATTGATCGTGAACCAGAGTATTGGCGTGGCAAGAGCGGAATAGACCGGCCACGGCACGGCGAAAAACCGCTTGGTGACCGGAAGCCACACTTCGACGTCGGTGAATCCCGAAAGCGAAATCGCCGACAGGGCGGCGACGACCAGATCGATCGTTCCCTTTCTCAAGCGGCTCCATTCCTTTTCCGAGCGGTCGTCGAACCAGCCGGAGAGCATTGACAGCGCCATGCAGCCGACTATCGCCCACTGGCGGTTGAAGGCCGGACCTGGAACGCCCGAAAGTGGAAACCATGGAAGCGCCAGACCCAGTGCCGGGAGCGCCAGCAGGAACATCGGCAGACCGGCGCCGGTGGGTTTTCCGGCCGAGACCGCGCCGTCCTGAACAAGCGCCTTGCCGCGGTCGCGAGGAAGGCGGGGAAACCAGCGTGGCAGCAACGCACCGACGGCTACGGCCGCAAGAGCCGTCGCCACGCCGAGCAAAAAAAGGTGCGACTTGAACAGCCGCAGGGGTCCCCACTGAAGCGCGGGGAACATGTCGAGCAGTGCGCGGAACATTGATGTGGTCCGTTCGTCAGGCGTCGGCGAATTGATAAACCCCGTCCACGGACGCGGCGGCGAAATGGGCGGCGATGGCCGCGTCGTATGCCGCAGTGTGCGCAAACGCCTTCTTCATGAGCCGGTAGCGCGTGGCCAGCGAGAGTTTGCCGCCATTTGCGCGAAGTTCCGACAGAAGCGCCGGATAGTCGGCGGTGTCGGTCACGGAGGCAACGCGGATGAAATTCTTGGCGGAAGCGCGGATCATGCACGGACCGCCGATGTCGATGTTTGAGCGGCAGTCCTCTGGCGACACGCCTGGCTGCGAGGCAACTTTCTGGAACGGGTAGAGGTTGCCGATTACCATGTCGATCTCCACCGCGCCGGTGCGCCTGAGGTCGGCCTGATGAGCCTCGTTGTAGTGCTCGCCAAGGAGACCAAGGTAGATCTTGAAGTCGAGCGTCTTCACGAGCCCACCCTGCATTTCGGGCTGCCCGGTGTAGTCCGAGACTTGGACGAGATGATCTCTGGCAGCCTCGCCAAGGGCGGCGGCCAGAGCCTTGTAAGTGCCACCGGTGCTGAAAAAGCGAATGCCCGGGCAGGTGTCAAGAAGCCCCTTTGCGAACTCCTCCACTCCTGTTTTGTCGAAGAGACTGGCCAGAACGTTTCGGACGGGGACGAGATTGTCGATTTTGGTGACGTGGTTGAACGACATGGCGGTGATGTGTTGGTTTGTTGGCTGAAAATCAGTTCGCGCCTGCGGGTTAACGGCTGCCGCCGACGGTCCGGGCGCTTGCGGTCACAATACAACAACGCCCCGCTTTCCGGCAAAAAATTTTCGACGGCGCGGAGTTTTCCTGGCATTGCGCGCCGCGGTGCGACTTCGCCGTTTCCAGACATCAGACGACGGTCATTCGACCGTCAAAAGGGGCCACTGTTTGAAACCAGTTTCGCAGAAAATTGAAAAATCGTCTTCGGAAGACAGTTTTTGCACCGCGTCAACAGACCTTGCAAACCCGTCTCCTGTTTCGATTTTGAACTTGCGTTTCAAAATTTCCGTGCGATAATTTGAACCCGTCGCGCGACTTCCCGCGCGGTCTGATTTGAACAACAGCAACACGTCGATCACGCGAAATGCATTCACGAAAAGTCACAGTCCGTCTCGCCACCGCATGTTCCTTTGCCGCCGCCGCCGCGGCATTCGGCGCTGGTTTCGCCCTTGAGGAGGGTTCCGCGCGCGGAAACGTCAACCCGGCGTCGCTCATGACCAGAGGCGGCGAACCCGGCGCCATGTATTTCAACCCCGCGACCATCGCGGATCTTCCCGGCACCCAGGTCGAGGCCGGCGCCTCGCTCATTCTCCCCACTGCCCACGTGGACACGACGAGTCCCTACGACGGGCGAAAGGTTCGCTCGGCCGGCCACAGCCAGGTCTGGAACATCCCCAGCGCATATCTCACGCACCAGCTTTCGGACGAACTCTGGTTCGGGTTCGGCATCTTCACCCGCTACGGCCTTGGGGCCAACTTCCCCCGCACGTGGCCCGGCCGCTACGGGAACTACAAGGCGGAAATTCTCTCGCTTGACTTCGCACCCCAGCTTGCATTGAAGGTCACGGATGCGCTGACTCTCGCAGCCGGCGTCTCGGTCCGCTACTTCGACATCGAGCTTGCGCAGCGCCTTGACGCGGCCGGAATGAACGGACTTCGCAACTACGACGATCCGGCCCCGTCGCCGTTCGACGTTGACCAGAACCTCCACGGGGACGACATCCACCCGGCGCTCGACCTCGGTCTTCAGTGGAAGATCACGGACACCCTCACATTTGGCGCCGCCTATCACAGCCGCATCCAGTTCAAGGTGCGCGGCGACGCCAAGTGGGACGCCCCCCCCGCCGTGCGCGCAGTCGCGCCCGGATGCTTCGAGGACATGCCGTTCACGGCGCGAAACTACAATCCGGACAAAATCATGTCCGGTCTGTCGTGGGACGCAACTGATCGCCTGACTCTCTCGGCCGGGTTCACGTTCACGACATGGCACCTCTACGACGATCTTCTCATCAAACTCGAACGCGACATGATTCCCGGCGTGAACAGGCTTGCCAGCGTGAAGGAGTGGCACGACACCTGGCGCCTCTCCTTCGGCGGCGACTACGCCCTCTGCGACGAATGGACGCTCCGCGCCGGATACACCTGGGACCAGTCGCCGATCAACGGACGCTACGCCGACTATCTTGTCCCCGGGGACGACCGCCACATCTTCGCTGTCGGCGCCGGCTGGACGCGCGGTGCCTGGACGGTCGAAGGATCCTACTTCTACGAATTCGTCGAGGACTTCGACGTGAAGGGCCGCCCGCGCAACGGCGTGTTCGACGGCAAATACTGCGACGCCCACGCCCACGCCGTGGCTCTCTCCGTCACCCGCCGTTTCTGACACTCGCAGCAGGCCAGGCGCATTGGCGCCGGACGCTGCAAATACGCGCGGCACCGATTCCACTCGGTGCCGCGCGCTTGCTTTTTCGGTATCGCGAATGAATTGCATCGGCGTCCACGGCTCCTCGGAGCGGGGAGTTCCGGAGCGCCCTTGGTCCGGACGCTGCCGAGCTGCCAGGGGATGCTACGCGATAGCGTCCGCATCGCCTGCATTCACTCAAGATCTGCTGACGCCTCGCCCGGAGCGCGCCCGGCCGAAACGCCACTATGCGCGCAGCGCGCGAACATTGTCGCGTTCGCGCAATTCCGGAATTTGACCCGGATTCGCGCTTTGCATAGAATCCTCCCCCGCCGTCCGCCAGGGGGCTTCGGTCAGTTTTCCGAGGTCAGGCGAGACCGGCGGGATGTTTCAAATGCAAATCACAGCCGACCAGCTTCGCAACCTCTACCTCGACTTTTTCAAGTCGAAGGGGCACACCGTCATTTCCGGAGCGTCATTGATTCCGGAGAACGATCCAACGGTTCTCTTCACAACCGCTGGCATGCACCCACTCGTCCCCTATCTCATGGGCAAGATGCCCCATCCGGCCGGCACGCGTCTCACCGACGTTCAAAAGTGCGTCCGCACCGGGGACATAGACGAAGTTGGCGACAGCGCCCATCTCACTTTCTTTGAAATGCTCGGCAACTGGTCGCTGAACGACTACTTCAAGAAGGAGGCCATCTCCTGGAGCTTTGAGTTTCTCACCACAAAGCTTGGGTTCTCGCCGAGTCAACTCTCGGTCACCGTTTTCCGCGGCGAAGGAAAACCCGGCGAGGAAGGATACATCCCGGCCGACGAAGAGGCCGCCGCCATCTGGAAGAGCCTTGGCATACCTGACGAGAGAATCTACCGCCTCCCCCGCGAGGACAACTGGTGGGGGCCGGCCGGGGAAACCGGTCCATGCGGCCCGGACACCGAGATGTTCATCGACACCGGCAAGCCGGCATGCGGTCCGGACTGCCGTCCTGGATGCCATTGCGGCAAGTTCATCGAAATCTGGAACGACGTCTTCATGCAGTTCAACAAAACGGCGGAAGGCAAGTTCGTTCCGCTCGGGCGCCACAACGTCGACACTGGCATGGGCGTGGAGCGCACGATTTGCATGATGAACGGCTGCGCGACGGTTTACGACACCGACGTGTTCGCCCCGATCATGGCAAGAATCAAGGAACTTTCCGGCAAGGCGTCGTTCGAGACGCCGGAGGATGTCCGCTCGTCTCGCGTCGTCGCCGACCACATGCGCACTGCCACTTTCATTCTGGGCGACCAGAAGGGCGGCGTCACGCCGGGCAACGTCGGCGCCAACTACGTGCTGCGCCGCCTCATCCGCAGCGCGGTGCGCCATGCGCGCCGCCTCGGCATCGCGCCCGGGTTCACCGAGAAAATGGCCGCGACGATCATCGACGAATACAAGCACGTGTATCCCGAGCTCGAACAGAACAGGGAACGGGTCTTCCAGGAACTCGTCGCAGAGGAGAACCGCTTCGGCAAAACTCTTGACGAGGGCAAGAGGGAGTTCGACAAGACAGTCGCCGGCATCCGCCGCAAGAACGAGTTCATGGGCGCCAAGGATCCGTCATACATCCCAGACACGCGAATCTCCGGCAAGCAGGCGTTCCGCCTCTACGACACCTACGGCTACCCGCTTGAAATGACTCAGGAGCTTGCGCGCGAAGCCGGCTTCTCGGTTGACGTGGAAGGCTACAACGAATGCTTCAAGGCGCATCAGGAACTGTCCCGCGCCAACGTCGGATCGGCCAAGTCTGGACTGGCCGAGCACAGCGAGGAGACGACAGCGCTTCACACGGCGACTCACCTGCTGCACAAGGCGCTTAAGATTGTTCTGGGCGACCACTGCAACCAGAAGGGGTCCAACATCACCGCGGAGCGCCTGCGCCTAGACTTCACGCACGGGGAAAAGATGACGCCAGAGCAGATCAAGCAGGTCGAGGATCTCGTAAACGAGCAGATCAAGGCCGACCTGCCAGTGTATCGCGACATGATGACCCTCGACGAGGCGCGCGCCGCCGGAGCAACCGCGCTCTTCTCCAGCAAATACACCGACGAAAAGCTTTCCGTTTACACTATTGGCCGCACTCGCGACGACTTCTTCAGCAAGGAGGTCTGCACCGGCCCGCACGTTGAACACACGGGCGTTCTCGGTCACTTCAGGATCAAGAAGGAGGAAAGCTCCTCCGCAGGCGTTCGCCGCATCAAGGCCGTTCTGGAGAAGTAGGCGGCGAACGGCACTGCGCCCGGAACACGCCGCACATCTTTTTCTTCACCAAAACAAACAACAAAACAAAAAACAAATGAAACATTCCGTCTCCATCGCACTCGCCGCCGCATTCGCGTCCGCCTGCGCTTCCGCGGACGCACTCTCCCAGGCCGCAGCCACGGCCGGCGCCTCGGCGGGCATTTCCGAGGAGGAGGCCGCTCTTCCGCAGTTCTGGCAGGGCAAAGTCGCGGCCGGATTCGACACCGCTTCGGGCAACACCGAGGAGGACGGGGCCAGCGTCCACCTCGAAGCGAAGAAACTTCACGGCGACTGGGTCGTTCTGGCGACCGGAGACGGCGCCTGGAAGCAGACCGAGGTCGATGGCGAAGACCACGACACCGAATCCAACGCCAAGGCCGAAGTCAACGTCAAGCGCCGCCTCGGCGGATACTTCGTCTATGGCGATCTCATGGGCCTGCACGACGGCGTGGCCGGCGTGAAATACCGCACTGCCGAAAGCGTCGGTCTCGGAACCTTCCTCGTTGACGAGGAAACACTCAAGTTCTCCGTCGAGGCCGGTCTGGCATACGTGCAGGAGAAGCTCGATGGAACGCAGAGCGACGACTATCTGGCCTGGCGTGTCGCCGAGCGCGCCGACTACGTTCCAGTCTGGGCGGAGGGCGTCTCCTTCTACGAGCAGGCGTCCGTTCTGGCCGACTTCGACGAATCGGACCGCTGGACAGCCGACTTCGAGACCGGCATTGACATCCCGATGTTCGCCGGGCTTTCGACCACCCTCAAGGCTGTCGTGGCGCACAACCACATGCCGGCCGAAGGCAAGGAAAAGACCGATCGCCGCCTCCTCGCGCAGGTCGGCTACAACTTCTAGCGGCTGGCGACGGTGCCGTTCCCCGCATTCTCGTCCGCGTCGGCGTCGGCGCCGCTTCTGGCGGCGCCGCTCGCCGTTGCCGTTTTCGCCGCCGTCGCGCGAGCGGATGTCAGTTCGGACATTCTGTCAAAGGTGGAGACGGACGCAAATTCCATCGGGCGCAAGCTCGCCGCCGACGACAGCTCCGCCGACGACTCGGAAAACAAGATCGCCATAGGCTCCGCTCTTTCGTCCGGCAACACGGAAAGCGGAGGGGCGACGGCTACGTTCGAGGCGCGGCAGAAGTTCGGCAAGGCCGAATTGCGCGCGGCGTTCGACGCCGCATACGAAGAGCAGCGGCTGCGGGAGTCCGAAACCGGACGTCGATACGACGAGCGCACCAAGGGAAACTCGAAGGCGACCGCGCATGTCGAACGCCGGCTTTCCGGATACTATGCATTCGCCGCTGCGGCTGGCATGAACGACGACGTTTCGAAAGTCCGCTTTCGCGCCGTGGAAACCGGAGGCGTCGGCACTTACCTCTGCGACGAGCGCGGCGTCTCCGCGAGCGTCGAAATCGGTCCCGCCGCAATCCAGCAGAAGCTAGCCGACGATCGCGACTCTTTTCACGGCGTCCGCGCCGCCGAGCGCCTGGAATGGAAGCCCGAAGGCAAGTCGATGCGGGTTTGGCAGGGCGTCGAGGCGATATGGGACGCCCCGGATCCGGGCCGCGCCATCTACTCCGGGCATCTCGGCGCGGAAGCCCCTCTGGCAGGCGGCTTTTCACTGCTGGCCAAGGCGTCGGCAGACTACGACACCGAGCCGGCCGAAGGGGCGGAAAAGGCGGATTGCAAGTTTTCCGCCATGCTGGCCTACACGTTTTGAATTGAAAATTTGAAAGGACCCCGAAGGCATGTCTGGCGGCGAATGCGAAAATAACGGGACTGGCGCTCAAGATGGCGAATGGCACCGGAAAACCGGTGTCGCGAAATGGCGCGGCCTAGTCCGGATTCTGGTGGCCCGCAATCTCAAGATACGCTACAAGGGTTCTGCCCTGGGGTTCTTCTGGTCTCTGCTGACCCCGGCGCTCACGATCCTCATGTATGCGGTTTTCGCGGGAATTCTCAAGTTCAACAAGGGGCAGCCCGCGTATCTTCAGTTCCTCGTGACCGGAATCATCGTGTGGAACTTCACCGCCGGCACCCTCAACGACTCGCTTTTCTCCATCGCGGGAAACGCGAACCTCGTGAAGAAGGTGTTCTTCCCACGGGCGATTCTGCCGCTCTCGACGGCTCTGGCCAACGGAGTGAACTTCCTGCTGACGGTCGTTCCCCTGCTGCTGTATCTCGCAGTGACCGGAACGCTCGACCTCGGCGGCGCTGTCTGGCTCGTCCCGGCCGTTGCGCTGCAGTTCGCGCTCTGCGTGGGAGTCGCGCTGCTCGTGGGCACGCTCAACGTTTTCTTTCGCGACGTCCAGCACGTCGTGGGCGTGGGGCAGCTGGCCTGGTTCTTCCTCACCCCGGTGTTCTACGATCTCGGCATGCAGCTTGGCGCGGCGCCGATACATGACGGGCTTAAGGGACTCGTGTTTCTGAACCCGATGACCGGAATTCTCGCCATGTATCGCAGAGGCCTGATGGGACGCGCGCTTGTTCCGGAGGAATGGAGCGCCGTCGTGCCGGTTCAGTGGATATGGCTCTCAGCCCTGGCCACCGCCCTCGTGCTGGCGCTTGGCGTTTTCGCGCTCCGCAGGGGCGACGAGAGATTTGGAGACGTGCTGTGAAAAACCAATTCGCAACAGTCGCGCCGACAAGCGCGCCGGAAAACGGGGAGACGTCCGGCCGCGAATGCGCAGTCAACGTCTCGCATGTCGTAAAGCGATTCCGTCTTTCTTCCGGCGCATCGCTGAAAACAGCAGTGATCGACGCCTTCAAGCGCCGCCCCCACCCCCAGTTCACGGCTCTCGACGACGTCTCGCTCCAGGTCTATCGCGGCGAGACCGTCGGAATCGTCGGCGAAAACGGAGCGGGAAAGTCCACGCTTCTGTCCATCATCGCCGGAACGCTTCGCCCGACTTCCGGATTCGTCCGCACAAACGGCTCCGTGAGTTCGCTCCTTGAACTTGGGGCGGGGTTCCACCCGGACCTGACGGGACGCGAGAACGTAATGCTCTACGGGGCCATCATGGGGATCCCGCGCGCCACCATGGCCCGGCGCTTCGACGAGATCGTCGCCTTCGCCGGACTGGAGAAGTTCATCGACCAGCCGGTGCGCTTCTATTCGAGCGGAATGTATGTCCGGCTAGGATTCTCCGTGGCCGTCCAGGTCGATCCGGACATTCTTCTGGTCGATGAAGTCCTTGCCGTAGGCGACGCCGACTTTCAGCGCAAATGCCTTGAAAAAATGGACGAGTTCCGAGCCGCGGGCAAGTCCATGCTTCTCATTTCCCACGACATAGCCACAATCCGCCGCGTCTCGGATCGCATCGCCTACCTTTCCCACGGGCGTCTTGAGGGACTCGGCGACCCTGCCACGATCGCCAAGGCGTATCTTGACGACTCCGTCCGCGCCAATGCCGCCGCAAGGCGCCGCGAATGGGGAACTCTTGAGGCGAAATTCGATTCCGCAGTCTTTCTCGACCCCGCGACCAGTTCGCCTGTAAAGGGAATCGTCCTCGAAACAAAGTCCGATTCGGTGCGCGTCCTGCTGCGCTGGCACTCCGAAAAGCGCCTTGAAAATCCGGTGTGCGGATTTTCGCTCGAAGACGCGGAAACAGGGCGCACGATCCACGGGAGCAACACGCAGCAGGCCGGATTTGCGCTTCCCGCCCTTGACGGCGCCGGCGGCGCGGTCGTCGAGTTCGATCTCCGCGGAATACAGGCCGGGGACTACATGCTGTCGTTCTCCCTCCACAGCGCCGACCACTCCGTGAACTGGCACCGTCTTGAACGCTGCCTTCTGCTGCGTCTGCGTTCGCGCAAGTGGTTTGACGGTCTTTGCTCCATGCCATCCTCCTGGTATCTGCCGTGAATCGCGAACTCCCAAAAACGCTCGGTCTCGGCGACGTTTTCTGCATCGCCGTCGGGGCGATGGTATCCGCCGGCATCTTCCTGCTGCCCGGCACGGCATTTTCGCACGTCGGACCTGCGGTCGTAATCTCGTATCTCGTGGGCGGGCTGGTCGCGACCTGCGGCATCCTAGCCGTCCTCGAACTCGCCACCGCGATGCCGCGCACCGGCGGCATCTACTACTTCGCCACGCGCAGTCTCGGACCGCTTGCCGGCACGATGTCCGGGCTGCTCAACTGGGCCGCCCTCGCCCTCAAGGGCGCGTTTGCCATCTGGGGCACCGCCCGCATCGCCAATGCCTTTCTGCCCATTGTTCCGGCTCCTGTCTTCGGCGTCGGCCTCACGGTCGCGTTCCTTGCCGTGAATCTTCTCAGCACGGCCGCCGCCGCAAAACTTGAACAGGCCCTGGTATGGACCCTTCTGGCCATCATGGCCCTCTACGTCGCGCTGGGCGCGCGCTTCACAAGCCTTTCCGCCTTCTCCCCGCCGCTCGCGCCAGGCAGGAGCTGGGCCGACGTCGTCTTCGAGGCCGGCTTCATCTTCGTGTCCTTCGGCGGCCTTCTCGGAGTCGTGAGCGTCGCGGAAGAGGTGAAGGATCCGAGGCGCAACATCCCCCTCGGGATCCTCCTCGGACTTGCCGTGACTACTGTTTTCTACGGACTCGTGATGACCGTCACCGTGGGCGCGATTCCGGCCGCGCAACTTGTCGATTCGTCCGCGCCGCTTGCCGATGCCGCTCGCGCGCACTACGGTCGTCCAGGCTTCGCGCTGCTTACGTTCGGCGCGCTTCTGGCATTTGTCACGACAGGAAACGCCGGTCTCATGGGCGCGGCGAGATATCCCGTGGCCCTCGCGCGCGACGGCTACGCTCCGGTCTTGTTCGCCAGAGCATACGGGCGACGCGCGATCCCCGTTCCCGCGCTGCTGCTCACCGGGGCCGTGGTTGCGGTGTCGCAGTTCCTCGACATCGAAACACTCGTCACGGTGGCTTCGACCGTTGTAATGCTCTCATACGTCCTCACGAACCTTTCGGTCGTGATCTTGCGCGAAAGCGGGGTGATGAACTACCGGCCAAGTTTCCGGACCCCGCTGTATCCGGCGCTTCCCGTGGCCTGCATGCTTCTGTTTGCGCTGCTCATCGCGAAGCAGGGAGACAAATCGCTCGCCGTGGCCGGGGCGCTAACGATCGCGAGCGTTCTGCTCTACATGCGCTACGGGCTGCGGAGGAAGCGTGAAAGCGCGCTTCGCCAGCTTGTCGGGCGACTCGTGCGCCCGGACTTCGAGGAACCTGCGCTGGAAGCCGAACTGCGCGAAGTCGTGCGCATCCGCGACGGACTGGTGGAGGACTCGTTCGACAGGGCCGTGGCCGATGCGCCGGCCATTGTCCTGCAGGGGGAGACAGCGCTTCGCGACTTCTTCGGCGCCGCAGCGCAGGCCGCCGCCCCGGCTACCGGACTTCCGGCCGCCGAACTTCGCGAAAGGCTCGTGGCGCGCGAGCGTGCGGCCGCCACAGTGATTGCGCCCGGCGTAGCGGTGCCTCATCTCGTCCTGCCCGAAAAGCGCGGCCTTTTTCTCGTCGTGCTGGCCAAAAGCGAAACAGGGGTGTCTTTCGGCGGAGGCGAAGAGGCAGATTCGCCGGAGGAACCGGTTCGCACTGCGGTGTTCCTGTTCGCGTCCGAAGATCGCCGAAGCGACCACTTGCGCGCGCTGGCGATGGTCGCGCAGACAATCATGGCCCGCTCTTTCGAGCGGCGCTGGGATCAGGCCAGAACACCGCAGCAGCTGCGCGACATTTTCCTCCTTGCGCGACGTACGCGCGGATGACGCCGCCAGGAGCGGGACGAACGGTCAGCGGGGCCCTTTCCCCGCCCCGCTCACCGCCCCCGCTCAGGCGGAATACGGCTGTGTCCAGGCTGCAAGGCAGCGCGGGTGCATATTCGCGGTGCAGAGCGGCTGCCCGGGCGCCTCTATTCTGGCGCGAACATAGAGATCGTCCGGTGCGAGCGTGTAGGACGCCCGGACGGCCTGACCGACACCGCCATGAACGGATTTCGCGACCATGCCGATTCTGTCGTCGTAAACGCGGATCGTGCGCTCATGGCATGGATTGTCGGTCTCCGTTGGCGGGCGGACGCGCATCGTCCTGACCGGAACTTCGGAAAAGTCCTTCTTTGACACGATGAACCTGATCGCCTGAGCCACGCCGGGCCTGGCGGCGACGGAAACGGAGAGAGTTCCGCTGCTCGGCTCGAAAGAGACATCCTCCGGTTCAAGACCCTCGCAGGCGAAAAAGTCGCCGGTCTCCATGGCCCCGATTATGGATTCCGCGTCCAGAGACGGCGAACGCACGAGAATCCATGCGTTGAACGGCATGAGCATTCCGCCATGCGATTCGCCTCGATAGCAGTGAGTGTCATCGGATCCGGTGCCGAAAAGCAGAGGAAGCCCGCGACGGGCGCGGAATGCGTTGACGACGTCCCAGAACCGATCTGCGTCAAACCCGTCCTGGGGCAGGTCCGGGCATGAAGGTATCTCGGTCCCGTTGTTGCAAACCTCGAAGTAGCGTATCGCTGAGCTTTCGGCTATGTCTTCGGGCGCCACGTCATACCACTGCCAGATAGGGTGGTTCACAATGAAAAGGTGGCGGGCGGCACCAGTCGAGCGCGCCACTGCGCCCACTTCCTCGGCATGGCGGGATATGAACTCGGAAATCGGAACGTCGTCCGCGACCCGCTTGAAATCCGGAACGCAGAGGGACGGCAGCAGTTTCGGGATGTTCGTGTAGTTCATGTGGACTTCGTGCCGACGCCCGTCCGGGAACTGAACAGAGCGCGTGGCCTCGATTGTCGGCATGAGCAAAAAGCGGCCTGGCTCGTCAAACCTCTCCGCCAGCTCGCTAAACGTTGACAGGCGCGCTTCGCGCACTCCATCGGCGCCGATTCGGACTTCCGCGCCCGGAAACGCCGCAAGGTAGTCTGCAAAATAGCGTTCGCGACGCGTTTCCTGAATCCAGCGCGCCGGATCGTCCTGAAACACGTTGTGGTCGCTCAGTCCAAGAAAATGGTAGCCATGCGCCTTGTAGAGCGCCGCGGCCTCGTCGGGAAACGCCTTTCCATCGGACCAAAACGTGTGGGTATGAAGATTTCCGCGCCACCAGCGCGGTTCACCGCAAATGTGTTGCTGACCTTTTTTCATCGATTCGCCGTGCAGCCGTCGTTCCGGTGCCGGCGCTCGGGGATGCTACCACCCGCCCTTTCCAAGTGCAACTGGGCTCGCCCTTGCGGCAGGACGGAAGAGCGCGGCTTTCGGACTGGCGGGACATTTTGGCCGCCCGTCACGCCCGTTACGCCTGTCATTGCTTCCGCCGCACACTCTGGTTTTGGTCAGCCCGAAAAAACTGTTGATTCTTTTCGGGGAGGACGGTAGGATTTGCGGCCTTCCACGCGCCGTCTGCGGCGCGCACGGGGGCGACAGGTTTCGACGGAACGGTTGAGGCCGCGGTTGCGTGCGGGGGATCCGAGTGTACCCCTACAATTCTCCCGGAAAACTCAAACGCCAACAATGACGTTCGTCTCGCGGCCTAATTAGCCCGCGACGCTGAACCTCCGACACCTGCTGAGAGGGGAAGCGTCATCCAGCAGGTTGGACGAAGCCCGGGTGGCCGGGGCGCAGTCGACATTCTCGTGGCCGCTGGCGCCTGACGTAGCCCGCCTCCGGGCAGCTTCAGGGGCGAGACTCAAACGGAGGATACGCACGTAGAAGCCTCGGTGGCTCCGCTTCGGACGTGGGTTCGAATCCCACCGCCTCCACCATTTTCGGGACAACAAACATACTCAACGCCATGAGATACGCGATCACGACAGCAGACCCGGCAGCCTTGCGAGACGCTCGCGAAGCGGGCTTCGACTATGCGGAAGTTGCCGCCATTCAAGCACTGATGCCCGACAAGCCGGAATCTGAATTCGAAGACACGGCGGCCGCGCTCATCGCCACAGGCATTCCCGTCGAATCGCACAACTGCTTCCTTCAGGGAAACATGCGCTGCGTCGGTCCCGACGCCGATCACGCCGCCATCGAGGCCTGGGCCGAAATCTGCTTCGGCAGAATGAACAAACTCGGCTCGTCTGTAATGGTCTTCGGATCGGGCGCCGCTCGCACAATCCCCGACGGCTGGCCCCGCGAAAAGGCCGAGGAGCAGTTCGCCTCCCTGCTCGGACTGCTGGGGCGGCGCGCGGAGGCGCACGGCGTTTCGCTTGTCGTCGAACCCCTCGCCCGCGCCGAATGCAACTTCATCAACACCGTTGACGAAGGCGCGCGACTGGCTCGCGCCAGCGGATCGGACGTCGTCGGCGTTCTGGCCGACAACGTCCACTGGGAACGCAACGGGGAAACAGCCGACACGATCATCGCCTCTGCGGACCGCTTTCGCCACGCCCACGTCGCCACATTGCCGTCGCGCCGCGTTCCAGGAGTAGAGCCGCACGACTTCGGCCCATTTTTCGCCGCCCTCCGCGCAATAGGATACGACGGACGCGTCTCTGTCGAGTCCTGGATTTCAGAGCCGGAGCGTCGCGTCGAGCGCCTTCGCTCCGCGCTCGAAATCCTTCGCGCCGCCGCTGCGGGCCAGTCTTAGCCGTCGTAGCGGCAGG
>DJYI01000126.1:37674-37937 GCA_002448475.1 Verrucomicrobia bacterium UBA6982 | reverse complement strand
GGCAGGCGCCCTCCAATCCGGGGGCTGCCTTCCGCGCGACAACAAATGACCGAGGACTACAGCCCCCAGCGAACGACGGACGCGGCCCAGGTAAGACCGGCGCCAAAGGCGACAAATAGAACGTTGTCGCCGGGCTTCACCCGACCGTCGCGCACGGCCTCGTCCAGCGCAAGCGGAATGGACGCCGCAGTGGTGTTCCCGGTGCGCTCGATGTTCGCCACGACCTTTTCCATGGGGGCGTTCATCGACTTGGCGACAGCCTG
>DJYI01000126.1:0-37592 GCA_002448475.1 Verrucomicrobia bacterium UBA6982 | reverse complement strand
GCCTGATGCGGCACGATCCAGTCAATGTCGCCAGGCTCAAGCCCCGCCTCGCGCACCGCGCGCTCGGCGATTCCGGCCATGTTTCGAACCGCGTATTTGAAAATGGTATGCCCGTCCATGCGGACAAAGCCCTTGCGCGCGGCCAGAGTCTCCACCGACGTGGGCATGGCCGAGCCGCCGGCCTCGATGTGAAGCAGCGGGGCGAGAGAGCCGTCCGTGCCAGTGCAGGACGCGAGAATCCCGTTGTCGGAACCGGGCTTGGCCGCCTGAACGACCGCGGCGCCGGCTCCGTCGCCGAACAGAATGCACGTCGTGCGGTCCGTCCAGTCAGTAATTGCGCTCATTTTCTCGGCGCCGACGACAAGGACCTTGCGCGCGGCGCCGGAGCGAACGTATTGCCGAGCGACGTCCAGAGCGTAGAGAAAGCCACTGCACGCCGCAAGAACGTCGAAGGCCGTGGCGTTGGCAAGTCCGAGCTTCTCCTGCACCAGGCACGCCGTGGCAGGAAGCGGCGAATCGCCCGAGATCGTCGCGACCACCAGGAGGTCGATTTCGCCAGGTTCGGCCCCGGCCGCGGCCAGCGCCCGCCGACCGGCCTCCGCCGCCATGTCGGAAGTCCGGACGTCATTTCCGGCTATGCGCCGACTGCGAATTCCAGTCCGGGGGTAAATCCACTCGTCCGACGTATCGACCATCTTCGAGAGGTCGTCGTTGGTAAGCGTTTTCTCCGGAAGAAAAGAACCTGTGCCCGCAATCACGGGGCGAATCGGAAAACCATCCATTTGTGGGAACCGGCCTAAACGCCGGCGCTCTGTTCGGCCGCCGGCACCGAGCGGCTGCGGTCAAGTTGCGCCAGTTGCTCCGTGATCTTTGCCGCAACGTCCTGACGGACGCATTCGGACGCGACACGGATGGCGTGGAAAATCGCCTTTCTCGAAGATGCCCCATGCGTTATGATGACCGTGCCGTTCACTCCAAGCAGCGGGGCGCCGCCGTAGAGTTCGGGATCCATCACCTTCTTGAGGTCGCGCACTGCTCCGCGCAGCAGAAGCGCCCCGAGGATGCGAAGCGGATTGCGCGTGAACGCTCGCCGAAGCAACGTGGATATGCCGCGAGCCTCGCTTTCGATCGTCTTTAGAACGACGTTGCCGACGAATCCGTCGGCAACGCATACGTCCATCTCGCCCTTGAACAGGTCGTGGCCTTCGACGTTGCCGGCGAACTTTACGAGCGGATTGCGGGCAAGCAGGGCGTGAGTCTCCTTTGTGACGGAGTTGCCCTTCTCCTCCTCGGTGCCGATCGAAAGGAGGCCGACAGAGGGGTCCTTCTGTCCGAGAACGGCGCGCGAATAGATGCTGCCCATTACGGCGAACTGCTCAAGCTCATGAGGAGTGCAATCGACCGTTGCACCCATGTCAAGCAGGAGATATGGCTTGCCGACGGTGGGCAGGACGGTTCCTATCGCCGGGCGCTTCAGGTAGCGGACGCGACCGACGAACAGCAGCGCCGCCGCGACCATGGCTCCGGTGGATCCGGCTGAAAGGAACGCATCGGCCTCCTTGTGGCGCAGCATCTCCATTCCGCGGACAATCGACGAGTCGCGCTTTGAGCGAACCGCCTGGACAGGCGCCTCGCCCATCTCGATCGTCTGCGTCGTGTGGACAACGCTAATCGAAGGAACCTCCCCCGCACCGGCGGCGGAAAGTTCCGCGCGAACGGCCCGCTCGTCGCCGACAAGGACGATCTCGAGATCAGGCCACTCGCGCGAAGCCTCGACGGCTCCGCGCACAATCTCGCGGGGGGCGAAGTCGCCCCCCATCGCATCTACCGCTATGCGCATCCGGGGGCCGGGGCCAAGCGCTAGGCCTCCGGCGCGGCGACGGAAACGACCTTGCGCCCGCGATACATTCCGCAGGACGGGCACACGCGGTGCGACTGCACCGTGGCGCCGCAGGCGGGGCACGTGGTGGTGGAGGGGATGTCCGCCTTCTTCTGCGCCTTGCGCATGCGGATCTTCATCTTTGACTTCTTGCGTTTTGGGACTGCCATCTTGGTGCCTCGCTGCTATTGGTTGTTGTTGTTCTGGGTTTTTCGGGTGCGGGGGCGCTTGTTTTCGTGAGTCGTACCCCCGGAAAGTGCGTCGAGCGCGGACCACGGGTCCGCGCCGCCCTCCCCTGCCCTTTCTCCGGCGACGCCTGCGACCCTGGCCTTGGGGACCGGCGGGCCGGGGCAGTCGTCCGAACAGACGGGGTGGTTCGGGAGGGCCAGAAGGATAGTCTCCCGTATTTCAGAAGTCAAGTCCGCTTCGGTGTCACCTTCGGCGACGCGCCTCGAAATGGCGAATTCGTCGCCAAAACGGCGCGAGAGCGAACCGCCGCATCGGCAGCACACGCCCTCGAAAAGCGCATCGGCGCGCCCCGTGCAGACGAGTTCCGATCCGAAGAGCTGCGCCTTTACGCGCCACCTCATGGGGCCGGCGGCGTGGACGACATCTCGCGGCGATGGGTCCCACGCAAGGACTTCGACGGGATCCTCGCCCTCGAACGTCGCGCCCTCGGGCCCGAGCTTGGAAAGCGGGACGATCATCGCGCGTCCTTTCCGCCGCGTCCGGCCGAGAGACGCCGCATGACGACCAGACGCTCGATGTGCAGCTGAACGGCTGGCGGGACGAACTTTGAAGTGTCGCCGGCGTATGCGGCGATTTCCCTGACGATCGAGGAGGAAACGTAGGAATGATCCTCGCGCGGCATCATGAAGAGCGTTTCGATGTCCGGTGCCAGCTTCCGGTTGGTGAGCGCCATCTGAAACTCGTATTCAAAGTCGCTGTATGCGCGAAGACCGCGCAAGACGACGCGGGCCCCGATCTCGTGGCAGAAATCGACGAGCATCCCGTCCATGCGCTCCACGCCGACGTTGGGAAGCGCGCGAACGACTTCGCGCGCCATTTCAATACGCTCCTCGCACGGGAACATGGCCCCTATTTTGGAGGAGGAGCCGGCCACGGCGAGAACGACGCGGTCGAATATGCCCGCCGCCCGCTCCAGAAGGTCCAGATGGCCGAGGGTGAGCGGATCAAACGTTCCGGGATACACGATTAAACTGTTGGAGCTTTCAGTCATGTGGGCGCGCAGTCTATCCCAACGCCGCGCGCCGCGCAAGGGCGTTTCTCGCGGCGCGACTTTCGGATGGTCCGCCCGTGGTTTCCGCCTTTGCGCTGCACACGGCGTTCTGATAGTCTTTCCCCCGCCGTGCCCATTGCCCGGCGAACATTTGACTCTCCCTGTCATGACGCCCATTCCATCCTCCTTCCCATCCTCGCTTCCTGAGCTTTCCTCCGCACTTGGCTCGCTTAAAAACCCCGGACAGGATTTCCGCGCCCTTCCCTTCTGGTCTTGGAACGCCCGGCTCTCCCCCGCGGAGCTCCGGCGCCAGATACGACTGTTTCGCGACATGGGCTTTGGCGGTTTCTTCATGCACTCCCGCGAAGGGCTTGCCACGAAATATCTCGGCAGTGAATGGTTCGATTGCGTCCGCGCATGCGCCGACGAGGCCAAGGCGCTCGGAATGCGCGCATGGGCATACGACGAAGATCGCTGGCCAAGCGGCGCCGCCGGCGGGCTGGTGACGACGGACAGGCGCCACGCCAACCGGGCGCTCGTCCGCGAACCGGTCGATGCGGTCCCCGCTCCGGATGGCAGCGCTCCCGACTGCGTCTGGTTCGCCGAAAAAATCGAGGAGACCGCCGACACGCCCCGTGTCGCCTCCTACCGCCGACTTCACGACCCCGCAGAACCGCTTCGGCGCGGCGAGTCGCGCGTGCGCTACCGCGTCAAGGTGGCGGATGGGCAACCTCGGTTCAACGGCGGAAGCTACCTAGACGTGCTGGGGCGCGAGGCCGTTCGCGCCTTCATCCACGCGACGCACGACGCATACGCGCGGGAGCTCGGCGCGGACTGCAACGCCGCCGCCGCAGTTCCCGGCTTTTTCACGGACGAGCCCCAGCTTCAGGATCCGGTGCCGTGGACGGACGCCATTCCGCGCGCGTTCCGCCGCCGCTTCGGATACGAGCTGCTCGATCGGCTTCCGGAACTTTTCGCCGTTGTCGGCGGCGATCCGTGGAGCGCGGTCAGATATGACTACCGTGAGATCGTGGCTGAACTTTTCGCCTCATCGTTTTCGGCCCAGATAGCGCGTTGGTGCGCCCGTCACGGCGTCCTCTCGACAGGTCACGCAATGGCCGAGGACACCCCTCTTTCGCAGATGGACCGCATGAGTTCCGCGATGCGTTTCTACGAGCCGATGCAACTGCCCGGCATCGACCTGCTGACAGAGCACTGGCTCCCGATTCTCACGGCCAAGCAGTGCGTCTCCGTCGCGCGCCAGACCGGCCGCCCGCTTCGCCTCTGCGAATGCTACGGATGCACGGGGTGGGACTTTCCGCTGGAAGGACATGTCGCGATCGGCGACTGGCTGCTCGCCCTGGGCGTCAACATGCGAGTCCCGCATCTTGCCTGGTATTCCATGGCGGGGCGGGTCAAGCGCGACTATCCGGCCAGCATTTCGCGCCAGTCGCCATGGTTCCGGCACTACGCCGCGGTCGAGAACCGCGCCGCGCGCGCGGCGTCTCTTGCCGGACGCGGACGCGAGGAGCGCGACCTTCTGGTGCTGCACCCCGCGGAGAGCCATTGGGGTGCCAGAGTCGGCTGGGGCACCGATGCCGCGCACTACAACGACCACCAGCGCAAGGGCCGCGCGTCCGCAAAGCCCGGATTCACCGGACAGGCCGCGCTAGCCGCCCGCGACGACGCCTTCGTGGCTCTCGTTTCCGACATTGCGTCGCGACACATCGACTTCGACCTCGGCGACGAGGCCATAATGGCTCGACGCGGACGAATCGCGACCGGCGCTCTTTGGGTCGGCAAGGCCAAATACCGCGCGGTGCTTCTGCCAGCGCAACTTCAGACGATCCGCGCCACGACGCTCGCCCTCCTGGAACGCTTCGCCAACGCCGGAGGCGCGGTGTTCGCCCAGGGAGAGGCACCTTCGCGCGTAGATGGACGCCAATCCGCGGCCGCGGCCAGGGCATGGCGCCACTTCCGCCACGTCCCGCAGGGGATCGATGCGCTTGACGCCGCGATTTCCCCGGCGGCGCGCCGACTTTCTCTTGCCCAGGACGGCTCCGAATGCTCCGCCGCTCTTGTCCATGAGCGTTCCTGGCGCGACGGATCCGTCTATTTCGTTCACAACGTCTCGACCGAACCGCCGCGCTCCACCGCCGAATCGATCGGCGGCGCCCCGCGCGTGGCCGAACGCAACATCGCATACCCGAAGGCCGTGCTGTCGGTTCCCGCCCCTCGCGGCGGCGCCGCAGATGTGCGCGAAATCGATCTTGAGACGGGGATTTCCCGACCTGCGGCCTTTGCCCGCGAAGGTTCGACACTGCGCATCGAATGCCCGCTCGCACGCCTCCAGTCGCGCCTGTTTGCCGTGCGCCGCGCCAGCGACGCGAACGACGCGGCATCCGACAAAATCAGCAAAGGCGGCGACTCGACTCCGCGTCCTTCTGAAGGCCGGACTCCACAACCGCGCGTTGTCGCCATTCCGCGTGGCAGAATGGACTTCTCGCTTGACGAACCCAATGCCCTGGTCCTCGACTGGGCGCAGTGGAGTCTCGTCCAGCCAGATGGCGCCGGGAACGGCAAATCGCCAAAAATCCCCAGCTCGGCAGAATTCAAGAACATTCTCGCAATCGACAGGGAGGCCCGCATGGCGCTTGGAGTCCCCTGTCGCGGGGACAAGCCATATCAACCCTGGGCCATTGAGGCGGGAATGGGACCATCTGTTCCAAGCACAAAGGCGACACTTTCGCTGAGATTCGTTTTCCAGGTCCGTGGGGGAGCCTCGGCCGTCCCGTGCGAACTGGCGATGGAGAGGCCGGATCTCTGGCGCATTTCGCTCAACGGGGCGCCACTTGCCGTTCCAAAGAGGACCGCCTGGTGGATTGACCCGTGCCTGCGCCGCATTCCGCTGCCATCGGGAATGCTGCGCGAAGGACGCAACGTCCTCGAAATGCGCTGCGACTCATTCTGCGCGTCGCATCCAGGACTCGAAGCCGCGTTCATCCTCGGCGCCTTCGCCGTGACTGGCGGCGACCGCGCCGACGCAGGAACCATCCGCCCGCTTGCCAGTTCGCTGCGTCCGGGAGACGTCGCCGGGCAGGGGCTGCCGAACTACGGCGGAAACATCGCATATCGCTTCCGCGCCGATGTCCCCGCGCGCGGCCCGGTGCGTCTTGCGCCCTCTCGTTGGGCGGGAACCGCCATCGGCTTCCGTGTAAACGGGGGGCCGGAAATTTTCCGTCCAACGCCTCCATACGAGGCCGTATTCGACGGAGATTCACTCAGACGCGACGGTTCGGACGAGTTCGAAGTGATCCTCTACGGGTCGCGCCGCAATCAACTCGGACCATTTTACATCGCCGGAGGCGTTCGCTGGCCACTCTGGACCGGAAACGCCGAAATGGACTCCTTCGCGGCGGCCCCTCGGCGCGAACTCGTTCAGTTCGGACTCGGCGCCGGTGGCAACGGCGACGGACGCCGCGAATGACGCCGCCCCCGCCAGCCGAGGACGATGGCGACTGCCAGGGCCGCGGCGCACGGAAAACCAAAGCCCCAGTCGCCAAGACGCGCCCAGCGCGTCTGGCGGCGCGGTGCCAGTGGAACTGACGCCACCATCATGGAGCCTGCGGTTTCGGGGGCGACTTCGCCAGTCGGAAGGACTGCCGAAAGAATTCCCTTGTTAGACGCCCGAACGAGCGGAATTCCGTTTTCAATCGCTCTGAAAACCGCCTCGCGCTGATGCTGCGCCGCCTCGCACGATCCGCCGAACCATGCGTCGTTGCTGAGCGAGACAAGGACGTCGGCGCCCGCAGCCGCCTCGCGCGCCGTCTGCGGCACCGTGTCCTCGAAGCAGATGAGCGGAGAGACGCGCGCGATTCCTCCGCCTCGTTCCGCCGAGAGCCCGATTTCAAAATGGACGGGAGTGCGACCTGGAGTGCATGACACTCCGGCCGGCGCGAGACGCCGCAGGATCGGAATGTGCTCGTCGAGCGGAATGAACTCGCCGAACGGAACGAGGTGCCTCTTGGCGTATGGCGCGGACACGCCGCCTGAGCCGAACATCCAGCAGCTGTTGCGCACGGTGTCCTCGTCGGCTCCGGGAACGTTCGTCTCCGTCGATCCGGCGACTATCGGAAAGCCCAGGCTCTGCGCTTCGCCGCAAAGCGCCTCCTCCATGCGCGGCGACGGCATGCTTTCCCAGAGCGACGTTTCGGGCCACACGACAACGTCGGGAGCCGCGGTCGCGGCAAGGCGCGTGTCGGCGACAAGTCGCTCGTAACCTTCGCTCCACTCCGTTTCGGCGTCCTGGAAAACGCATGGCAGCGCTGGGTTCACGGCCGCCGCAACCAGCCGCCGCTCGGCCGAATCGGCGTCCGTGCGCAGCATCCGCAGTCTGGAGCTCCCCCACGAAAACGCGACAAGAAGCAGGGCCAGCGCGACGGTGAGATCGAAGTGGCGACGGGTCGTCCCCGGCGCGCGAACGATCCCGTCGCGGGCGCGAAGAACAACTCCGGCCATCGCGTCGGCGAGCATGGCGACGGCGGCGGAGACAAGCGGAACGCCCCCCAGCGCCGCGAGCTGCGCGATCGGGAGCGCGCGCGCCTGCGCCGCCCCGAGTCCATACCAGGCGAATCCGCCGCCGATGCGCGAAAGAAGTGTCTCCGATCCAGCCCAGAGAACGGCCGCCACGACGGGAAAAAGCGGCTCCACGCGCGCCGAGCGGGTCTTCAGGGCGGCGATCCGCTCTTCGGATAGCAGTTCCTCCGGCGAATCTGGAGCGGCGTCGTCTCGGAGACGAGCCGCTTCGCGGGCGGCGGCGCGGCGTCCGCGCCAGGGCGCGAGGAATGTTGACTGGGCATAAAGCGCCAGCGCTGGAAACAGTGCGCACCACGCGGAAAGGCCCGCCCAGCCGAGAAGCACTATCGGCAGCGGGCCGCCGTTGCGGGACAGCGGGAAAAACCAGGAAAGCGCCGACAGCCGGAAAGCCAGCCCCCACGCGAAGCCAAACGCCGCCGCGCGACGCGGGGCAAGGAGCCGCGCCGCAAGGAAAAGGGGAACTGGGGCGAACCACGCGGAGCCGTCGCCGCCGGGAAAAGGAGGGAACGTGGTGCGAAAGAGCAGCCCTGAGACGACGGCGGCAACGCCCCAGACCACGCCGCGCGCGGGTATTTTTCCGAAAAGTTTCATCGCTGGCGCGGCTGGTTGAATCGTATTTCCTCCACGCGGGCCGCCAGCGCCGGAGGGAAGCCGTTTTCATCGTAGCGCTCGGAGGCGCGGATTCGGTAGATGGCGGTGGCTGGAGCGGGGCCCGCGCCGTCCGCCGACTGGGAATCGTCGGATTTGGCGTCGCCGTAGGTGGCCCCGGCAACTGAATGATCGGGAGAGCGCGTCACGCGCCAGCGCCCGTGTCGAGTCTCGGGACGAGGATCCAAAACCGCCTCCGAGCATTCGCCGGCGAACGGAAGTTCGAGACGGAGCGACTGCGACGGGGCGTTCGTGCCGTCGCGAGTCCACCACGACGCCGCGAAATCGACGTCAATCGTCTCGCCGGGAGCTGGAACAGGTCCCCAGAAGGAAGCGCCATCACACGCCCAGCGCCCGGTCTTTCCGTGCCGGGGAACATCCCAGGCGCCGGGACCAAGCCCGAACGGCAGCGCGGAATCTGGCCTCAGCGTCGAACCAGCCATAAGAGCGGCCGCGCCGTCCGGAGAATCCGCGGGAAGAACGCGCAGAAATGCAAACGTCCTGCTGGAAAGCGACGTTGCCATGCGCCGCCCGAGATCCTTCCCGAAAACGCGGCGAATCTCGCCGCGCACATTGTCGCCTTCCGGGACGAGCACGATCCCGCCATCCACGATCGGACTGTCGATTTCGTCGAGCGCCACGACGTAGGCCGGACGCCTGCGCGCCTCGCGCAGAAGCCAACGCGAAAGCGGCTCGTGGGCGAGATCGTTTGAAGTGCCGTCGTTGATGCCGAACACTTCGCGGCCAGGCGCGCCTGCCACGGGACAAGCCTCGCCGAGTCGAGCGAAAAGATAGAGCGCGCCGGGACGCAGACGCCCCTCAAGTCGCCGGACAAGAGCGCCTGCGCCGCGCTCCGCGCCGCCGTCGTATGCCATCGGGGATCGGACAACTTGCACCATGGCGCACAGGCAACTCGCCGCCAGGGCGGCGCATGGTCCGAAACGGCGCCTCCACGCGCCGTCGGACGCGGCCAGCGCCGAGGCGAGCGGCACAAGCGCCATGAACGGCAGGGAGCGCCGCAGCGACCAGAGGCCGACGAACCTTTCGTTGCCCTGCACGGCAAGGAACGGAAGCGCCGAGGCGACAAGGGCCGCGACCAGAAAACTCGTGGCGGCGCGGCGGCGCGCGAACGCCGCCGCGCAGAGTGCCGCCACGCCCGCGAAACACACTCCGGCACCAGAAACGTCGTAGAGAAAAGCCTGACGCATAGGCTGGAGCCGAAGCGCGGCGGCAACGGCGCAGAGCGCGGCGACGGCGCAAATGGCGGTCACGGCATTCTGAACGGCGGGGCGGGCGGCGAAAGCCCGGAGAGGCGGAGCGCACGCGCCGGCCACAATAACCGCGGCAACTGGAAGCGCGGCGGCGAGCGCGACGGCGAGCGAGCGAATATCCGCGCTCGCCGCGATCATGGAGCGCAGCGTTTCAGGATTGAGAAAGTCGCCGTATGGAGCGGTCACGCACTTTGTGCTCCACACGAGCGGCGCAAGTCCCGCAACAGCTCCGACCGCCAGCGCGACGACGCCGCGCGCGCGACCTGAGCGCAGTATCGCAAAGGCACCGATCGGAAGCGCGCAGGCCGACAGCGTCGGATGGAATGTCACGGACAGCCCCAGGCACAGCCCGACCGCGAAGGAGGAGCACCGGCGACGTGAAAAAGAAAGGCATAGCGCAAGGGCGGCGAAAAGCGTCGCCGGTCCTTCCGAGTATGGGGAAAAGCAGAATCTGGCGGGCCACGGCGAAACCAGCGCGACGCCGACGGTCGCGAGCGCGGCGGCGAGACGCGGAAGCGCGCCTTCGACTGTAAAATGCCTGAAGCAGAGCGCAAGGCACGCAAATGCGAGCAGCCAGGGCAGACCAGGAAGAAAAGCGCGCTGAAGCGGAAGGAACGGCTGGAAGAACGGTCGCGAGGAGAAGTCGCCCAAATCGACCTGATGCGCCAAATCGCGCGACTTGCGCGCTGTATGCGGCCGGTAAAGCACAAGAGGGAGAGCGTCTTGCGGCACGCCGGCGAGTGCATCGTCGCGCGCCACGAGCGGAGCTCCGCGGCGAAGGGAGCGAGCGAGCGCGCATTGAGCCGAATCGTCTAGGCCGGTGAAGAAAACATCGCCGCGAGTGGGCGCGAAAAGCGCCACGGCCACCGCGAAAATCACTGCCAGAAAGGCAGCGCCGCGGCGGCGACGGCCCGAACGCGGGAGAGAGGAAGCGTCAGCGACCACCGCTCCCGCCCCTCATTTCGCTCTCGCGAAGCCGAGCCTCAAGCAGCGCGGCGTATTGCGCGCATCTGGCAAGCTTGGACTCCAGTCGCGAGAGAGCCAGTGAAAAGACGAACATCGCGAAAACGAGGGACAGAAACGCCACGGCAGCGAACACGGAGCCGTATGACAGGCCGAATCGGAACCGGATCGCGTCGAGCAGACCCGGAAAAAAGGCCAGGACGAGAATGGCAAGGCACGGGAAAATCCACAGCAGCGCGTATCGCTCGCGCAGCTGGGTGCGCCGTATGCACTCGAAAGTAGCCCCGCCGACAACAAGCGCCCCGGCGGCGGCAGCGGCGCGGACGCGCGACATTTGCGACATGTCCGGCGCGAAGAAAATTCCCCGCAGCGCCCAAATGGCTACGGCGCAGAGAAGCAGTCCGGACGCCGCGAAGACGGCGACGCGCAGCGGTGTCGCGCGCGACCGCGTTGGGGCTGGCTTCTCCGGATCGCTCATTTCGATTCCCCGACGCGCGAGCGCCCCTGAGACGGCAGAAGCGCGGAAAAGAGCAGCATCAGATAACTGCCTAGCTCAAAGCCCTCCTCGACCGTGTTCTTCACGTGTCGTGGAATGTCAAACTGAGCGAGCAATTTGTGGTCCGGGGTATACATGGCAGGATCGGTCACGGCGTCGCGCCAGACGGGAACGTCGAAGATCGCGTTCCATATTCCCTTCCATCCAAGTATCTGCGAAAACACGACTGCGGCCACTATCCCGGCGGCGAAGAGAGAAAAGCGGCGCGAGGCGATGAAATCGCATGTCTGCGAGAGTGTGTTCTTCGGGGATCTGCACACAAGCGCGATGGCCACCGCTGCGACGAATAGATCGATTAGGAACCACGACCCATGCCAGAGCGCCACGTCGAGAGCGCCGTCGAGTTCGCGCACGGCCATCGCCGCAATCGTCAAGGAGCATAGCGCCATTGCCCGCGGCGTCTCCCGGCGAGTCGCCGCGCGGATGGCGAAGGCGAGCGAGGCCAGTCCGAGGACGGCAAGCTGGGTGTGTTCGACATTGCTGTTTTCAGTGACATTAGTGTGGCGGCGCACCTCGAACGGGACGACGCATGCCACGGCGCCGACAACCAGCCCCGCAAGCGCGACGCCGAGCGCCGTCATCGCAATTGAACGCAGCGATTTCCTCATGTCGGCGGGCATGACAGGGCGACCTCCGTCTCCTCGCGCGTGGCAAGGTCCTTCATGCGGGCGCGCCCGGCCGCGACGTCGTCCGGGCCGAGATACACGGCGTGGGTAGCGCGCTGGGAGGCGGAGGAAAAGAACGCCTTGGCCTTTTGGGCGCGAAGTCGCAGATCGACGTTGCGGCCGGACGAGCGCAGAGATGCGGCAAGGCGAGTCGCCGCCGCCCGCTGCTCCGGCTGCATGTAACCCACGGCGACGAGGTCCGGGCGCGCGGCCGTATCGGCCAGGCCGAGGGACTTCAGCAGTTCGCCGACGACGACGTCGCCGAAGCCGAGGCCGACAGCCGGTGTCGGCCTGCCGCCGATCGTTGTAAGAAGGTTGTCGTAGCGCCCGCCGCCGAATATCGCGCGGAACTCCCCCTTCACGTCAAACGCCTCGAACACGATTCCCGTGTAATACGAGAGTCCGCGCACGACGGACACGTCGAACACGAACTGGTCGCGAATCCCGCAGTCCTCAAGCACCGCGAACAGTTCGCGAAGGCGCGCGACCGCAGGAGAGTCCGGCCCGGCTATCGCGGCGGCTTCGTCAAGGGACGAAATGTCCATCAGGTCGAACGCCTTGCGGCAGGCATCCTCGCCAAGACCTTCTTCGCGCATGAGGTTTTCGATGTCCTCGCGCGGCATCTTGCCCTTCTTGTCGAGCGCAAGAAAGGCGCCAGCGTGGAACTTCTCCTCGATGCCGAGCCTGGCCAGCAGTTCGGAAAGCAAAGCCCGCGAAGAGACGCGGACGCGATAGGCGGAATCAGGCACGCCGATGCGACGCATTGCCGAAACCGCTGCGCACAGAACCTCGGCCTCCCCGGACACGCCGTCCTCGCCTACGATGTCCAGATTCAGCTGGTAGTGCTCGCGCTTGCGCCCCTTCGTCATGCGCTCGTATCGGAAGCACTGCGCAATACAGAACCACTTCAGCGGAAACTGAAGCGATCCCTGACGCTCGGCGACCATGCGAGCAAGAGTCGGGGTCATTTCGGCGCGCAGAGCCAAGTCGCGCCCGGACTTGTCCTTGAAGGCGTAAACCTGATTTTCGACCTCCTCGCCGGCCTTGCGCTTGAGAAGATCGAGTGATTCAACAACGCAGGCGTCGTATTGCTCGAAGCCCGATGCGGACGCGGCGGCGCGCCAGGCGTCGAAAATCCTGTTGCGGAGAACCATGTCCTCCGGGAAAAAGTCGCGCATGCCGCGCGGAGCGGAAAAGTCCATTTTGGGAAATCGCCGAGTGAGTCGGAAACACGCCGCCACGAGGCGGAGCGGGACGGGATTCTACACGTTCGCGCCGTTCTTTGCAAAAGACGAAAATTATTTCATTGACACCGTGTCAGGAATGGGGTAGTGTTCCGTGCCGTTGACACGATGTCAGCAACGGTCTCCAGGCGCGCGACTTGCCTGAAAGGAAAACACCAGTGAACAAACAACTGCTTGGAGGAATCGCAATGATTGCAGCCATAACGACCCATGCCTCGCCGCTTGGGGAACTCGACTCCGCACTTGCGCGTGCGGGCGCCGCCGTCGCACGCGGCGACCAGACAGCCCTCGCCTCCGCGTTCGAGGACGGCTTTGCCGCCGGACTCACGCTCGCCCAGGCAAGGGAAGTTGTCGGACAGCTCTACGCCTACTGCGGCTTCCCCCGCGCGCTCAACGCGGCCGGAACGCTGATGAAACTCGTTCAGGACCGCGCCGCCGCCGGAACCCCCGTCCCGGCCGGAGAACCGGAGCCGGAGCGCGCCGGCCTTCTGGGCGACAAAGCCCTCGAACTCGGCACCGACAACCAGACAAAACTCTGCGGCGCTCCGGTTAAGGGCGGTCTGTTCGACTTCCACCCGCAGCTTGACGCCTATCTCAAGGCGCATCTGTTCGGAGACATCTTCGCGCGCGGCAACCTCGACTGGCGCACGCGCGAGCTCGTCACCGTCGCAGCGCTCGCCGCGCGGCCCGAGACGGCGCCGCAGTGCGCCGCGCACGTCGGAATCGCCCAGCTCAACGGCGTCACGCCGGAGCAGACGGACGCGATTCTCGCACTCGTTCGCGCAACGGCACCCGGGACGCGCCCGCCCGCCGACTGGTCGCCATTCGGAATCGGCGCGCCGAACGACGGCTTCGCCCAGTATTTCATCGGGCACAGCTACCTGCAGCCGCTTACCACGTCACAGGTCCCGGCCTTCGTCGTCACCTTCGAGCCAGGCTGTCGCAACAACTGGCATGTCCACCACGCCGCGACTGGCGGCGGGCAGATACTGATATGCACCGCGGGCCGCGGATTCTACCAGGAATGGGGCAAGCCCGCCGTCGAAATGACTCCCGGAGTCACCGTAAACATCCCGGCGGGCGTGAAGCACTGGCACGGTGCCGCGCCGAACAGCTGGTTCCAGCACATCGCCATCGAAGTCCCGGGCACCGAGCCGCGCAACGAATGGCTCGAACCAGTTGACAACGACGCATACGCTGCCGCGACCGCCGGCAAAACCTCTCCAAACACCCACTAGACATGAAAAACGCCGCAATCTCACTTTGCGCCGCCGCCTGCACTGCGGCGGCCCTTGCCCAGAAGCCAGCCCATGCGGACAACGCGGCGGCGACGCAGCAAAAGGACTCCATCATGAAAATCGACAACCTTCTCTCCTCCGCCGGCCACTTCTTCCTCGCCACCGCCGACGGCGACCAGCCCAAGCTCCGCCCGCTCGGCGCCCACCACGTCGTGGACGGCAAGGTGTGGCTCGGCGTCGGCGAGTTCAAGAACGTCTATCGCCAGCTAGCCGCCAACCCCAAGTGCGAGGTCGTCGCCCTTCAGCCGGAGGGCGGCAAGTGGCTGCGCTGGACCGGCCGCGCCGTCTTCGCCGAGGGCGCGGAGCGCGAGAAGCTCGAAGAGGTGTTCCTGGAGGCCGCACCCAGTCTGCGCAAGATCTACGACAAGACTCCCGGCAAGCGCATGATGTGCTTCACGCTCGCGGACGCCCGCGCGGAACTCGTCCCGCTCATGCCGCCAGGGGAGATTCTGCTCGACGAGACCGAAGGCGACTGGGACAAGACATTCCCGCTCTCCGACAAGGTCGAGCACGAAAAGGTCTCCTTCCGCAACCGCTACGGCATCACGCTCTCTGCCGATCTCTACAGGCCCAAGGACGGCGCGCCCGACGGTCGCACCCTGCCGGCCGTCGCGGTGAGCGGCCCGTTCGGAGCCGTGAAGGAGCAGAGCAGCGGCCTCTACGCGCAGCACCTCGCCGAGCACGGCTTCCTAGCCATCGCCTTCGATCCTTCCTTCACAGGCGAAAGCGGCGGCACGCCGCGTCGGATGGCCTCGCCGGACATAAACACCGAGGACTTCCTCGCCGCTGTCGATTTCCTGTCAGTCCGCGAAGACGTCGATCCGGAGAAAATCGGCATCCTTGGCATCTGCGGCTTCGGCGGCATGGCGGTGAACGCCGCCGCGCTCGACCCTCGCATCAAGGCGACCGTCGCCATGACGATGTATGACATGACGAAGGTGACGCGCGAGGGCTACTTCGGCTCAACCGACACCACCGCGGCGCGCATGGAGGCGCGCCGCTCGATGGCCGCGCAGCGCACCGAGGACTACCGCGCCGGAAGCTACAAGCGCGCCGGCGGCGTGGTCGATCCGCTCCCCGAGGACGCCCCGTGGTTCGTCAAGGACTACCACGCCTACTACAAGACCCCGCGCGGCTACCACCCGCGCAGCGGAAACTCCACCGACGGCTGGAACGTCATCGGCTGCCAGTCGTTCCTGAACATGCCGCTGCTCTCCTACGCGCACGAGATCGCGACGCCCGTCCTGCTAGTCCACGGCGAAAAGGCCCACTCGCGCTACTTCAGCGAATACGCGTTCGAAAAGATGACCGGACTCTCGGTGAAGGGCGAGAGCGCCAAGGCCGGCAACAAGGAGCTTCTGATAATCCCCGGCGCCTCGCACGTCGATCTCTACGACGACGTCGCCGGAGTCATCCCGCATGACCGCATCGCGGACTTCTTCCGCGAGAGCATGAAGTAGGAATATCCCCTGCGCCCGAAGCGCAAGCTTAGGGTCCCCTCCCTCACGGCCAGAAAACGGTGGCGGCGGAAGCTGGGTCGGCAAGGTTGGTTTCTAGTCGGCGGACAAGCGGCTCCCAGTCGTCGCCCGCGTCCTCCAGAGAGCCGTCCTGGGCGAATACCGAGTAGGAGACGCCGCGCGAGTCGGCGGCGACGGTAGTCCGGCCGCCGTCCTCGGCGGCCGGGGACTGCAGCAGCAGCATGGCGAGGCGGATGGCGGCACCGATCTCGGCGTCGCGCGCGCGGCGCGCCTCCTCCTCGTCGAGCGCCAGCCCCCAGGGCAGGCGGAAGTCGATCTCGAGCGCGAGGTCGCTCCACGCGAACTCGAAGAGGCGGCTCTGGATGCCGTGCCCGCCCAGGAAGGGGGCGGGCGGGCCGCCGCCCTCGAGCGAGGCGAGGGCGGCGGCGAGTTCGGCAAGCGCGGCTTCGCGGTCGTTGTCCATGCTGACGGTCCTTTCGTCCTACCAGGGGATGCTGTCGCCCATGTAGTCGCGGCGGAAATACGACGGGCAGATCCGGATCAGGAAGTTGGAGACGTGCCGGCTGTCCCTGGACGACTTGTGGATCCCCTGCCCCTGGGTGCTCGGAAGGGTCACGCTCTTCCTCAGCTTCGCCAGATTGCGGACCGTGTCGGGATTGCTCCAGTCGTCGGCGGCGATGACCTTGTTCTTCTCCTTGAGCGACTTGGCGTGGGCGATGGCCTCGTCGAGGCGCGTCCGCGTCGCGGCGAGCGACTCGGGGGAGAGGCGCGGGGCGAGGGACTGGACGAAGGCATCCTTCCTGGCCGGATCCTCGTCCAGCTCAACGAGCTTGTCGTAGGTCTCCTGGTCGATGACTTCGGGAAGGGCGAAGGACTGGGCGCCGACCACCGGCAGCAGCGCCATCACGACCTCGGGCGACTTGCACTTCGTGAGATCAACCGTGATGGAGCCGTCCGCGTTCCGGACGATCGCCGGATCCTTCGAACAGCGGTTGTCGTATTCGCCCTGGCCCTGCTTGGAGGGGTGCAGCTCCTTGCAGATTCCGAGCAGGTTGTCGAAGAACTCCTTAGCGAGGTCCTTGTCGAGCGCGTATTTCTGAAGGCCGACGCGGTAGGCGGGGAACGAGGCGTCGCAGTCGATGCCCTTCACGGACACCTTGCGCGGCTGATCCTTGGAGATGCCCACGAAGTAGTTGTCCCAGTGGCGGTCCATCTGGCCGGTGACGAGGTCGAGCCACTGCAGCTTGCAGAGCTTGCGCGCCACCTCGCCGCGGAGGCGGTTGTTCTCGGCTTTGTCCAGCAGCGCGGTCTTGAACTCGGAGGGCTTCAGCAAGTCCTCGTCGCCGACGGCCTCATTGTCCGAGAACTGCTGGCCAGTCGCGCCCTTGGCCTTCTCCATGAAGATGCCGAACTGGCCGTTGTGGTTGCCGACGGAATACTTGACGATGACGTCGTCGCATCCGAGCTTCTTCGCAACGTCCTGCGTGGCGAGGTTGAGCCGGGCCACGGTCTGCGTGTCGGCGAAGGCGCCGCCCTGCGAGAGGACCAGGTGGTCGAGGCCGAGCCGACCCTCCAGCTCCGGCTTGAAGACGTATTCCGTCCCGTCCTTGGTGGTCACGAGGTAGGCGCTGCCGGCCTCGCCGCCGCCAAGGCGCTTGCTGGAGACGATGTTGGAGTCGTCCGTTGCGGGATCGACGTCCTCGGGATTGAAGCCGCGGATCTTGGCGTCCACGACGCTGGAGAGCGAGCACTCGCCGAGGAAGATGCGGAGCACGTCGGACCCGGCGGTCGCGCCGCCCGCCCCGCCCTTGGCGAAGGAATCCGTCCTGGCCAGCATCTCCTTGAACTGCGCCTTCACGAGGCGAAGCCCGTCGATGTGGTCGCAGACGGACTTGGCCGACCCCGCGCTGAAGCCGAGGGCGACGAGGTCCTCCTTAAAAATGTCGATGTCCTGGATTTTTTTGATCTTTTCGCCGATGCGGGCTTCGACCTGGTCGAGCGGAAACTTGCCGTTGGCGAAGCTGTCGAGCTCCGCCTGCAGCTCGGCCCGCGCCTTGACGAACCGGGAGATCAGGCGGTTGCTGGCCGCAAGCTTCGCGGCGAGTGCCTTCTCCTCCGGCGTCTGGCCGATGGAGAGGTTCTCGATCACCTCTCCGACGAACTCCTTGCGCGCCTTGTGGGCCATGTCGGCGCGGGCGTTCTGGATCGTGTCCCAGGCGGCGTCGAGCGTCTTCTCCATGCCGTCGAGGAGCGACTTGTCCACCTCGAGGTGGCCGCCCTCCACTTGCAGGCCGTTGTTGCGGACGTCGGCGAGCGCCTCCTTCATCGTCCTCATGTCGGTCTCGAGCGCGACGATCTCCTCGTTCGAGAGGATGGCGCCGCCTCGGGCCTGGAGCGCGTCCAGCTTCTCGGCGAGCGGGCGCATCTTGTCCGCCATATGCTTGTTCATGAGCTCCAGCGCCTCGGCCGTGCCGTGCATGAGGATCGCCTCGCGCGGCATGAGCTCGGAGAACGTCGCCGAAAGCAGGGCCTTCATCTTCGGGTCTCCGCCCGGGCCGGCGGCGGCGTCCTGCAGCGCCAGGTCATACATGCGCGCCGTGATCGAGAGGATTTCCGTGGAGCGACGGTCGGCCTGGAACTGCATCTCCATGAAGGCGTCCTGCAGCTTGGCATCCACGTTGTCGTTCGTCGCGAGGCGGCCGTTGAGCTTCGCCAGCTCCTCGGAAAGCGCCTGCTGCGCCTTGATGGCGGCCGTGGCGGCCTTCGCCGCGGCGTTCGACGAGAAGAGCCCCGTGCGCCAGACGAGGACCTTGGAATCGGCCTTTTCGGGGACGAGCGCCTTCGCGAGGTCCGCACCGGAGAACGCGTCGAGCGCCTTGAGCGTCGAGGCAGCCTTCTTCGCGAGCTCCTGCAGCTTCGCGGCCTCCTTGGCGGTGATGACCTGCGCCTGGACGAGCGCGTCGCCGACCGTCTTCGCCTGCGTTCTGACCGCATCGGCCGAGACGGACCGGCCGGCGCCGCCGAGAAGCAGCACGTCGAGCTTCTGGACGACGCTCGAGGCGCGGGGCGGGCGCGGAGGATTCTGCGCCTCCGGCGCGGCCGGCTGGGGCTGCGCGCCCGGCTCCGGCGCCGCCGGGGGCCGGTAGTCGACCGGCACGCTGTTCAGTCCGTTCAGTGAATTGATGCCACCCATGGTTATGCTCCTGTTTAAAAGTTGAAAGGTTGAAAAGTTGAAAAGTTGAAAGGTAGAAAAGTTGAAAGGTTGTTTGACTTTGTTACACGGTCGCGAAGGCAAGGTTACGCATTGTTGCCGAATGGCATTGCCGGAAATTCTACATAATGTCCTGCCAAAAGCCAAGTTGAAAAGTTGTGCGGCCGAACAGCGGTTGACCACGTTTTGACTTTGGGGGGCGAATGCGGCAGAATCCGGCGAAACGGCGCGGTTGCGCCGGTTTTGTCCAGAGACAGGTCAACGACAGCACCATGCGCAGATTCAAGAACATCCTAGTCACCGGAGGCGCCGGATTCATAGGATCAAATTTCATCCGCCACGCGTTCGAACGGACGGATTTCGACGGGCGCATCGTCAACTTCGACGCGCTGACGTATGCCGGAAATCCGCGGAGTCTTTCCGACATCGAGGCAAAGTTCGGGCCAAGGTATCGCCTTCTCCACGCAGACATCAGGGACGCCTCGGCGGTCCGGGAAGCGATGGAGCGGTTTGAAATCGACGCCGTTGTCCACTTCGCAGCGGAAAGCCATGTGGACCGGTCCATCGTCGCGCCCGACGATTTCGTCCAGACCAACATCGTCGGCACATTCAACCTCCTGCAGGCCGCCCGCGAGCGCGGCGGCGCGCTCGCGCTCTTCCATCACGTATCGACGGACGAAGTATTCGGATCCCTCGGCCCGACTGGCTTCTTCACGGAGACCACGCCATACGCGCCGCACAGCCCGTATTCGGCGTCAAAGGCATCCTCAGACCACCTCGTCCGCGCGTTCCACGACACATACGGGCTGCCGACGACAATCACGAACTGCTCAAACAACTACGGTCCATATCAGTTCCCCGAAAAACTGATCCCGCTCATGATCCTCAACGCGCTGGAAGGCCGGCCCCTGCCCGTTTACGGGGCAGGCCTCAACGTCCGCGACTGGCTGCACGTCGAAGACCACTGCGAGGCGATCTGGACGGTCATAACACGCGCCGAGTCTGGTTCGACATGGTGCGTTGGCGGACGCAACGAGCGGACGAACGCGGATGTGGTAAGGACGATCTGCGAAATCGTGGACCGCATGGCCCCGCCTCTCCAGTCGGGCGCTCCGCGCGCGAGTCTTGTGACGCACGTTGCCGATCGTCCGGGCCACGACTTGAGATACGCGATCGACTGCTCGAAGATCGAAAACGCATTCGGCTGGACCCAGTCCTACACCGCCGAGAACGGATTCGACCAGACGGTCCGCTGGTATCTGGACAACCACGCATGGGTCGATTCCGTGCGCACCGGCGCATACCGCGACTGGATCGAGAAAAACTACGCGGCGCGCTAGCGGCGCGCCGGAGGTTGCATTACGACGGCGCTAGTGGCAGAATTTGCCGCGCCTTGCACGCTTGTTTCCACGTGTAACGCCACGATTTTCAGAAAAAAATGAACACAAATCCATCTCCCATTGCGGATGTCGCCCGCGAACCTGGATACACAACTCTCATAGCCCACCGCGGCGAATCCGACGACGCGCCGGAAAACACCCTGCCCGCCTACAAGATGGCCGTAGAGCGCGGGTTCGGATTCGAATGCGACCTCTACCTTTCGGCGGACGGCAGAATTTTCACGTTCCACGACAAGTCTATGACGCGCACGACTGGCGGCGCGGACACCCGCAAGTGCGAAGAGGTGACATGGGACGAAGTGTCAAAAGTCGATGTCGGCGGCTGGGGGAAGTGGAAGGGGTCAAAGTTTGTGGGGACCCGCCCCGCCCTGCTCGAAGAGGTCCTCGCCCTCGCCCGCGACGGCCGGCGCATCTATCTTGAGGTCAAATCCGGCCCCGCCGCGGTCCCGGTAATCGCCAGAATTCTCACGGCGCAGCGCAACGCCCACCCCGGCAACGTCCTCTTCATCACGTTCCACGAGGATGTCTGCTCCGAAATCAAGCGCCTCATGCCGTCATACACAGTCTATTGGCTCACGTCGTGGTGTCGCAAGACCGAGAGCGGCGAAAGGCAGGCACTGACGGCCGCGGAGGTCGTGGAAACTCTCGAGCGCTGCGGAGCAGACGGCGTTGACATGGAATTCAACGCCGCCGTCCACGACGCAAAGTTCATCCGCACGGTCCACGATGCCGGGCGGCACTTCCACGCATGGGTGAGCAACTGGCCCGGCAAGACCCTCCTGGCGTTCTGCCGCGGCGTGGAAACAGTGACCACCGACTGCGCCCGCCGCCAGCTTGAGGCGATCAGGGTCGAATCGTCCCAGCCCTGGTAAAAGTTCGCATCGGCGCCCAGTCGGCCCGGCGCGCCCTTCCTTCCTCCCGGCGAAACACATTCATCCCCCTCCGCCAAATGGTCAAGAACATCGCGATTCTTCTTGCCGCCGCAGCGCTGTGCGCGCTACCGTTCGCGCTGCGTCCCGCGCCCGAGACCGGAGAATGGAAGGAAGGGGATCCGGTGCTTGTGGTCGTGACTCCGCACATCGCGTCAATTCGCGACGAGTTTGCGGCGGGGTTTTCCGAATGGCATCGCGAAAGATTCGGAGCGCCGGTTCGCATCGACTGGCGCAACATCGGCGGAACAACCGAAATCATGCGCTACCTCGGCGGCGAATACGCCTCGGCGTTCCGCGCCTGGGCGCGCCGAACGGGCGTGGCGTGGCCCGACGGGGCTGATCCGTTCTCAAAGCGACCCCCGCAACGCTCGGAGTCGGAAAGCGACGAAACGTGGAGCGCGCGAACCAACCTGTGGCACTCGCTCAGGGCGACGGACGACCCTGACGCCTTCACGTGCAAGATCGACGTCTTTTTCGGCGGCGGAACCTACGACCACTCTGCGGCCGAGGCGCAGGGTTTCACGGTCGAGCCGTGGCCAGAGGGGCGCTGGCCTGTCGGGACGATCATCGACGAGTCCGGCGCAGAGCTGATTCCCAGGGAACTCGGTGGCGAAGTATGGCGCGGCGCGGCTTTTTGCTCGGCCGTCCTGTCGGGATTCGGGATATGCTCCAATCCCGACCGTCTCGTAGATCTTGGAGTGACGAACGCCGACGGCTCCGCCAGAATCCCCCGGACGTGGTCGGACCTTGCCGATCCCAGGCTCGCTGGCCAGGTCGCGGTCAGCGATCCGACAAAGTCAGGCTCCATCGCCAAGGCGTTTGAGATGATCCTCCACTCCTCCATGCGCGACTGCGTGACGGCCGCCGGGTGGACGCCCGCGCAGATCGACGAGAACGAGCTGGCGCTCGCACGGGGTGCCGCGCTCCCCCACCCCGGCCCCTCCCCGGATGCATACCAGAATGCCGTCGAGGACGGGTGGCTCAGGGGGATCCGGCTTCTTCAGCGCATTGGCGCGAACGCGCGCTACTTCACCGACGCCGCGGGCAAACCTCCGCAGGACGTCTCGTCGGGCGACGCGGCGGCGGGAATCTGCATCGACTTCTACGGTCGCGTCCAGGCCGAGATCACAAGAACCGGCGGCACAAACCGTCTGGAATACGTGACGCCGCGCGGCGGATCGTCGATTTCAGGCGATCCGATTTCGCTTCTGCGCGGTTCGGAACGCCGCCAGCTGGCCGAGCGCTTCATCGAGTTCGTCCTATCCGAGCCAGGCCAGAAACTTTGGAACGGAATCCCAGGAACGCCCGGGGGACCGCGAAAGTCCGCGCTGCGCCGCCTTCCCGTTCACCGCGACTTCTACCCCGATCCGGACAATCCGTCGCTCGACGCGCGAGCCCGGGCCCGCGCGGGCACGACAAGCGACGACCTCCTCGACCCGGCGGTTGACGCATACGAACTGGCCAAGGCGTTCACCTACGAACCGCGCTGGACGGCGTCGCATTTCGCGTTCCTTCGGTCGTTCGTCCGCGCGATGTGCATGGATTCAGGCGAGGATCTTCGCGCCGCTTGGCGGGACATCCTCGCAGCCGGCGGACCGGACGCCTGCCCGGAAGCCGTCCGCCTTTTGGAGCGTCTTCCACAGTCCCCATATCCAGTTGACTGGACACACGTCACGGCGGCCGCTAGGCAGCGGACTCCTCCAGGCGGACGCACCGCCGCCGACGTGCAGACCGAGTGGACGAAATTCTTCCGCGCCTCATACCGCGAAGCCGCACAGGCCGCTCGCGCTGCGGCTGGACGCTAGAGGACGGAGATGAGAAAGACCACGACGGAGGAAATCGAGATCAACGCCGAGGCGTTCGCCGAACTCTGCGGCGCCATCGCGACTCTTGGTTCCGGCATCATGGTCGAGCGCTTGCTGCGGGAGCTCTGCACTCCGACCGAATGCGTTGACATGGCCAAGCGGTGGCGGCTCGTCGGTGAGCTCATACGCGGAAAGACCCAGCGCGCCGTCGCGGCCGAGCTTGGCCTGAGCCTCTGCAAGATCACTCGAGGCGCCCGCTATGTGAAGGCCCCGGACTCGACACTGGCCTCTCTGGCCCGAATCCACCAAGGCGGCCGCCGGCGGCCGAACGCGCATGGACGCGACTCGCGAAAATCCTGAATCACTCTCCGCACCGCGCCATGATGTCCTGCGCCGCGCCGTGCCGGCGCTCCGCGCAGTGTTCGGACGCTCCCGCGCGACCACGGGCACATAACGGAGCGGGCGTATCCCGGCGGATGGTTTGAACTGTTTCGTCTGCGCCTCTGGGCGGAGCGCACAATTGAACTTGAAAAAGGCGCGTCTCCGACCCCTTGACGCAAGTCTGGCCTCGGCGGCGCCGAGCGCCCGACGCTTCAGGCGCCTGGCGCGGAGGAGAGGCGCGAAACAAGCAATGGAACGGCGCGCTCGAAACACACGCCATACCAGTGCGAGTCGGGAGTTTTCTCGATGGACTCGCACACTACATCGGCCGCGAGCGCCGCTGCGTCCAGCGCGTCAAGTCCCCGCAGAACGCCGCCGGCGAACACGGAGGCGAAGACGTCCCCGGTCCCGTGCGCCATGCGTGAAAGGCGCGGGTTGAAGTCGTAGCGCAGAGAGGAGCCGTCCGAAACGGCTGTTCCAAGCTTCTTGGGATCAAACGAGACGCCCGTAAGCACGACGTTTTTCGCGCCAAGCGCATGGAGGCCGGCGACGACGTCCGCGACAAATGCCTCGTCGTAGCCGGAAAGCACGGGTTCGCGTCCGAGAAGAAACGCCGCCTCGGTGAGGTTCGGCAAAATGTAATCCGCTCCGGCGCACAGGCGCGCCATCTGCGCCGGGAAGCCGGGGCCGAAGCCCGCGTAGAGCTTTCCGTTGTCGGCCATGGCGGGATCGACGAAGCGAATCGCCCCCGGCGCGGCGCAGTGGTTCATGATCGAGAGGATCGGGTCGATCTGCGGCTCGCAGACATAGCCGGTGTAGAACGCGTCGAAAAAGATTTTCTGCTTGAGCCACTGCTCTTCGATCCCAGCCATGTCGGAGGTGAGGTCGCGGAATGTCCAGGACGCGAAGCCGCCAGTGTGGTTTGAAAGAACCGCGCTCGGCAGAGCCGCGCACTCAACGCCGCACGCCGACACAAGCGGAAGCGCCACCGTGGCGGAGCATTGGCCGACGCACGATACGTCCTGTATGGTTAGAAGCCTTTTGGGGGAATTCATGTCTCTGATCCTTTCTTTCACGCCGTCGGACTGCCCTGCGGGCGTGTGAGCGCCGTATGCCGCGTGACTGGCGATGGAGGCGGTGCTGCGGGGCTCCCGCATGGCGGCATATTGACGACGGGGCGGATGATGCCACAATTCTGACATTGACAAAATAGCCAGAATAATGTTTTTATACAATGCCAGTTGGGCGAAAACAGACGGAGAGAGAGCCGGAAATCCGCGCTCGGCTGAGAAACAAGTCCAGATCAAGAATAAAATCTGGCCTTGACAACATGCGCCATATTCGCAGAATCGGAAGGGCCAGACATGCTCACCTACACCCTTTCGGCCGTCAGAGGCTCCCCTCCCCTTTACCGCCAGCTTTGCGATGCGCTGCGCGCTGACATCGCCGCGCGACGATTTGCGCCGGATGAAAAACTCCCATCGAAGCGAACACTTGCGGCGCAACTCGGCGTGAGCGTCCTCACAGTCGAAGCCGCATACGCGCAACTTCTCTCCGAGGGGTGGATATACACGCGCCCAAAATCAGGCCATTTCGCAACGCCTCTTGCGGCGCTTCCACGCGAATTGTCCGCTTTGGAAGCCTCTGCCGCCACATGCGCGTCGCGCCGCACGGGGCAGTCTTCGGTTCACTCCGCGACGGCGACATCTCCATTTCCAGCTCCGGAGAAAAGACAGCGTTCGGCGCGCGACCCGAGGGAATCCGCTGCGCGGAATCACGGCCAGACAAACGACGAAATCATAGATCTGGCAGGCGGAGGTCCCGATGTCGAAGACTTCCCGTTTTCGGTATGGGCGAAAATCGTGCGCCGTCTTCTTTCCGGCGGAAACAGAGAGCTCCTTGCCCCCACTCCGAGCGCCGGCGCCATGGAACTGCGCGAAGCTGTCGCCGAACACCTTCGCGAATTTCGCGGAATGCAAGTGGATCCAGAGCGCGTGTTCGTGGCGGCCGGGGCGGAAACGCTCTACGCGCTCCTTGTCAGGGCGCTTGGAACGGCGCGTCCCTGGGCGGTGGAAAACCCGGGGCACCGCACCATCGCGGCCGTTTACCGCCAGTGCGGCGCCGTTGTGCGTCCGGTGCCCGTAGATTCAGGCGGGCTTTCCGCGGATGCTCTTGCGGCGAGCGGCGCCGCCGTGGCGCACGTGTCTCCCGCGCACCAGTATCCCACCGGCGTAGTGGCCCCGGCCGCACGCAGATACGAATGGCTTGCATGGGCGGCGGAGGAGGACGGACGCGTTCTTGTGGAGGACGACTACGACTCCGAGCTGCGCGCGGAGGGCTTGCCGCTTCCCACTTTGCAGTCGATGGACGCGGCCGGGCGCGTCGTCCACCTCGGCACGTTCAGTCGCACGCTCGCGCCGTCTCTCCGCGTGGGTTGCATGGTTGTTCCCGAGCCGCTTCTGCCGCGCTTCCGGGAAGTGTTCGCGCCGCTGTCGTGTACAGTCCCGAACCTGATGCAATTCGCGCTCGCGGCTTTTCTATCCGAGGGGCATTTCGCGCGGCACCTCGCGCGAACAAGGACTCGGTGCCGCCGCGTCCGATCCGAACTGCTTGAGGCGCTTCGCTCCGGTCCGCTTGCCGGACGCTCCGAAATAGCCGAGGAGCGCGCCGGCCCGCATCTTCTGCTTTCACTAAGGACTCGCCGTCCAGACTCAACCATTGCCGCCGCAGCGTCGGCTGCCGGAATCCGCGTGCGCCTACTGTCGTCCTTCTACGACGGCCCGGCGCCGCGCGCCGCCGCGGGGCGACTCGTCCTGGACTACTCCGCGCTGCGCCCGGGACGCGCCGTCGAAGCCGTGGAACGCCTCGCGCGGCTGCTGTCATAGCGCTATGGCCGCCCTGTCATCCACCGGGCCGTGTCGGTTTCCGTTCCCGGGCCGGAGGCCGCGAGAACGGAGCGCAGCGCCTCGGGATCGACGCGATAGGCCGCGACGCGGATTTCCGGGGCTTCGGAGCCGGCGAAGGCCGTCGCCTCGGCGCGCAGCGCGGCGGCGTCCGGGACTGCGCCGTCCGCCAAGACCCGGATGCGCCGCACTCCAACGGACCGGCCGCGCGCGATCTCTCGCGCGCCACAAAGCAGCCGCCAGCCATCGACGCGCTCGCCGCGCGCGACGTCTTCGCGCATCTCCACGAGGTTCGCGGGGGCCGACTCGACCGGACGGGCGAAGAGCGCCCGGCGGATATCGCCAAAGCGCGCGAGCGCGCGGACGTCCTCTTCGTCGAGACGTCCGGTCACGTTCGGCGCGATTCCGACGTTCATCATGCCGGCGTTGCCGACTGTCCCGAGGTGGAGCCGCGCCAGGGTCTCGCCGCTCTTCGTCGTGCCGCGCTCGCTCTCGCGCCAGAACCACCCCTTGCGGAGCGGGAAGTCGCACTCGCAGGCGCGGAAGAACGCGCCGTCGGGCGATCCCGCGTTCATTTGTCCCTCGTAGCGGGGGTTGCCGTAGCGGCCGTCGGCGAAGCCGCCGACCGTCTCGGTCGTCGCGCGCGAATCGGGGCCGAGTTCGCCCATCTCGTTGCCGGGCCAGCGGAAGTCTGATTCGTCGCTCTCTCCCGCGAAGATCGTCGCATTCGGCTGGAGAGAGCGCACCATGCGGAAGACCTCGCCGAAGCGGTAGTAGGCGGACGCGTCTCCGATGCGGCGCGTTTCCCGGGCGCCGCCGTAGAAGCCGTCGCCGCCGTTCGCGCCGTCGAACCAGACCTCGAACACCTCGCCGTAGGCGCCGCCAAGCAGTTCCCGCAGCTGCGCGTGGTAGGTCTCGACGTAGGCCGGAGTGCCGTAGCCGGCGTTGTTGCGGTCCCACGGGGAGCAATAGACTCCGAACGCAAGCCCCGCGCGCCGGCAGGCATCCGCCATCTCGCGCACGTAGTCGCCACGGCCGCCGCGGAACGGCGAACGGGTAATGTTGTAGTCGGTGGTCTTTGTGGGCCAGAGGCAGAAGCCGTCGTGGTGCTTCGCGACGACGACGAGCCCGCCGAGCCCGCCCGCCTTGCATGCGCCGACGATCTGGTCGGCGTCAAACGCCGACGGCGCGAGCAGCGCCGGGTCCTCGTCGCCGAGGCCCCATTCACGCCCGGTGAAGGTGTTGAGGCCCCAGTGGACGATGCCGACGACATCGGGGCCATGGGTGAGTCGCGCGAGGAGCGCGGAACCGGGAATGGGACGTGAAATCATGGTGTTCTCCGTTTGCCGGCGACGAGGTGCGCCAGCAGGACGCGGCCGACGATCTGCTTGCCGAGTTCGCCGGAATGCACGTGGTCGCGGCTGAAAAACTGGAAAGGAAGGCCCGATTTATAGAGCCAGCCGTAGGAAGGCGTCAAGACATCGATGAACCCCCAGCCGCGATCGGCGCAACCGTTCTTCAGGGCGGCGAAACGCTCCGGCGAGAGGCCGTCTTGCGGGGTTTCCGTGCCGTAGCCGGTCAGCCCCAGCGCCTCCGCTTCGGCCGCGGCGTCCCATGCGCGCGGCGGGACGGATGCCATCGCCTCCGCGCCTTTGGGAAGGCGCGTGTCGACCGAAAGCGCGGGGGACATGACGATGAGTTCCGCGCCGGCGGCCCGGATCCTCTCGCCCACCTCGAAGATCGCGTCGTTGCCCGTGACGGGGAACTCGTCCGTCGCCTTCGGCCAGTTGGAGATGCCGCCCACGATGACGCAGTCGGGCCGGTAGGATGCGACCCATTGCCCGAAGTTCTCCGGAATGCGGTAGAACCAGCACCCCGTCGAGCCGCGCACGGAGACGAGCCACGTGACGTCGCTCTTCGGGTATGCCCGCTTCACGAGGGCGTGGAACTGCGAGTGGAAGGCGTCCTGAACGATCGAGTCGCCAAGGAGAAGGATTCGCCAGGGCTTGCCGGTCTTCAGCGCGTCAAGCGTCTTCGGCGCGGAGAGGAAGGCGTCGCCGGCCGGTCCGACCGTCACGGGGGGCAGCCGGGCGTACACCTCGTCGCACCACGCCGCCGCCTCCTCGGCCGTCGCCGTCTCGAACCGCACGTCCGAGACGGTGCAGCCCGTCGGCGACTGGAAGAAGATTTCCGCCTCCTTCACGCCTTCCTGCGCGAAGATGACGCGGCCGTAGCGGTTCGTCCCGCCGGGATACACTACGTCGTAGTTGTCCGCGACCATGACGCCCGCCGCATCGTAGAAGGCAATCGCCTCGTAGGCCCGTTCGGGCGCCGATGCGGTGAACGAGATTCGGTAATAGGCGTTGGCGGTCGGAATGGGAATCCTCGGCGAGATGAGCTTGCCCCCCTTGTCCGGATACCAGCCCTCCAGCGGATTGAAGGACTTGCCGCCCTTGGCTCCCGACGCCTCGAAGCGCCAGCCGGGTGTCTTGTCCGAAACAAGGCCATCCGCCGAAAATAACGCCGCGCCGCGCACGGCGACCGCCATCGCCGCGGCAGGCATTGTTGTCAGTGTCTGATTCATGAAGCAAGAAAACCTATTCCTCGCGCACGACAATGGATCTGGCGGGAACGCGCACCTCGAACGTCTCTCCGGTGCGTACGTTCCTTATGCGGGTGGAGACTTCCGCGCCGGACATGTTCTGCACCTGGAGCGTGGCGGTCCCGTGGCCCGGAAGCGCCGGCGTGAACGTGAGGCGCAGCGACGGGTCGTCGGCGACGTAGAGGTTCATGAACTTCCAGCGCTTGCGCAGTTCAAGCGGCACGGCGCAGTAGGCCGCGTCGCCGTCGAAGGCGAGCGGCCGCCAGATCCTGTCGCCGTCCGTCATCATGGCGCAGCCGTTGTCCACGAGACCCCTGACGCGCACGGGGTAGTTCTGGATGAACCACGTCGGGCCGAACTCGCACTCGGCGGCGTTTCCCTCCGCCGTCAGTTCCACGATTCCGCTCACTGGCGCGTCGCCGTGGTTGAAGCCGCCGCCGTCCATCATCCGCGCGAACCACTCGCAGTATTCCCCGCCGCGCGGAGGCTCCACGAACGACCCGACGGCGAACCGGTAGCGCAGCGTTTCGCCCGCCGCCACCTTCCGGCCCGCCCTGCCCAGGCGCAGGACCGCCTGGATTCCCGAGCCCTTCGGCGTCGCGTCAACATGCAGTTCGTCGCTTCCCTCCAGGCCGAACAGACCGTGCCACGCCTTGTCGGTCGAGCAGAGCGCATAGTAGGAGCCTTTCGAGAACCGGTCATGGCCGCGGCTGAACACAGCCGTCTTTCCCGCGGGATTGGCCGCGCCGATGGTCACGAGGTCGATCGGCGCCGCCAGCTCCGCGTCTTCGGTGAAGACGATCTCGCCCTCGACGACAGCGTAGCCGCCGCGATAGCGTGGCGACTCCTCCTGGTAGACCGCGCGCCACCATCCGTCGTGCCTGTCGACGAACTGATAGACTCTGTGGCGGCGGCGCCAGTTACGCCCTTTCGAAATCTTCTTCACCGGAGAGCAGAGGCCGTAGGTCGCGCTCGTCTCGCTCCGCGTCGGCTCCATGATGTATTCGCCAAGGTCCTGGTCGAAGATCGAGACCACGTTGGGCTGGTTCAGCGTGGAGCGCGTATGGCTCGACGGAAGGCCGGCCTCCTCGCTCGGATAGTCCACGCCCTTCAGGCGGACGCGGCTGTATTTGCCGTCGCACACCGCGGTCGGCTCCCTCGAAGGCGTGTGGTGATACGCCTCCCAGAGAACGGCTTCGGAGCAGTGGAAATGCGCGGGAGGCAGAGAGATCTGCTTGAACGGTGGCACCAGCGCGTCGTCCCAGTTCAGGAACACGACGCACGGCGGATTCTGCGAAAGGAGGTTCGAGTTGTCGCCGCAGCGGAACATCCCCGCATGGTAGTAGTAGATCCACTTCGCGTTGGAGATGGCCTCCGAACCGTCGAGGCCGCGCGCGATGAGGAAAAGGACCGACTGCCTGTCGTGCAGGAAGTCGAATGTCGTCCGGAATGATGTCTCGCCCTCGCCGTCGAAACGCGCCAGGACGCGGCGGTCGCCGTCGCGCACCTCGACCTCGCCGACCCCGGCCGGGCAGGCGACGTTGATCGCCACGCGCCAGATGTCCGTCCCGCCCGCCCGCCCGGCGTCGAAGCCCGCGATTTCGGCGCCTGCGCCGAACACCGCCTGGAGATGGGCCCGTTCAGCACCCTCGTTGCCGCCCCATCCTCCCTTGGCGTTGGCCCACGCGCGGACGCGGGCGAGATCGTCTCCGCAGGTCGCGGCGGTCGCCGCGGCGAGCGCCACGTCCTCCGCCCGGCGGACCCGCGTGTAGGAGACCGTCGCCGCCCGGAAGAGCGCATGGCCGACTTTCAGCCACTCGGGGCCGTTGTCGTGGACGGGCGTCGCGACGTCGAAGACCTTCGGCGCCACGGCGTTGAGGTAGGCGAGGTTGACGATGTCGTTGCCAATCTCCCCGACGCGCTTCAGGTTCAGCGGCACGCCGCGGTATAGGTTCTGGTGCGCGTAGGCGTTGCGCTGGAGGATACGCCTTCCGTCGAACATCGTGTAGGTGCGGCCGTCCTTCGTGAATGGTTCCGGATCAGGGAACTCCACCTTGTCGTGCCAGAGCGCCCATTCGACGCCGGACGAATCGACGTATTCCACGCCGGGACAGCAGTAGAAGTCCTCGGAAGAGTTCCGCCGGCAGTCCTCTCGCAGCGCGGCGAGCGTTTCAGCCGTCAGGTACTCCAGCGGATCGCAGAAGACGAGGAAGTTCAGCCCCGCCGCCTTCGCCGCCGCGACATATTCCTCCACTGTGGACGCGCCATCCGAGTACGACGAGCGGACGCCGATGATGCCGCGCGCGCCGCGCGGACGGTCGGCGGGCGCGAAGTTCACCGGATAGGACGGCTTTTCGCGCTCGCGGAGGCCGAAGTCCGGCTGCGGCTCGTAGGGCGGAACGGCCTTCGCGTATGGCGTGCGGTCTTTCGCGAACGTGGCATCGTCCATCGAAGGCTCGGCCGCCCACGCCAGCGCATTCTCGACGAGCGTCACCATGTCGCACGGCTTTCCGCCGTAGTTCGAGCGCTCCGTGAAGTTCGGCCACTTGTCGATGTTGAACATCCACCCGCACGTGTCCTTGTGCGAGGCGATGAAGACGATGCGCCCCCGTCCCAGCGTTCGCACGGCCACTATCGGCGCGTCGGATGCGTAGAAGCCCCGCTTGTCCGGTTCGAGGTTGTTGGTGCGCGGATTCTTCGGGATGCTGCGCGCCGCCTTGCCGCCCGTGACAACGACCGTCCATTCCGGCGAATACCGCACCGCCGCGCTACCCCAGGTGCCGCCGGAACGGTCGGCAAGCCAAAGCCCCTTCACGCCCTTCGTCACCGGATGCGGCGCGAGGGATTCGGTGTGGAACATACGGCGGACCTTGTCCACCTGGACCGTCGTCTCGGGATTGGACACCTCCTCGTGCAGGATGTTCGCCCCGAACGCCTTCATCACCCGTGTCCAGTAGGCGTCGACCGGCGCCTCCGGATAGCGACCGGGCGAGAAGCAGAAGACAAGCCCTCCGCCGGCCTCGACATAGGACGCGAGCGCGGCGGCGGTTTCCTCAGCCGAATGTGGGCACTCCTCCTCGTGGTCGGTCATCAGCCAGAGCGCATTGAACCGCCGAAGGCTCGCGGGCGCGTCGTCAGCGTCCCATCCGACATACCAGCACGGGTCCAGTCCGGACTTGGCCAGTTCTACGGCAATGGGCCGCTCCTTGAAGAACGAATCCGACAGATACGGAATCCATGCCGAATTCATGAGCGACACGCTGACGCCGATCCTCGGCGCGGCGGAAGCGGACACCACCGCCGCGCCCAGCATCGCGAGCGCCACGACCCTGGCTGCCTTCATGGTCGCCTCCGCCGAACTACCGGAAACAGACCACCGTCCCCAACGACGACCTGACCGTCAGCGACAGGACGCCGTTCGCGCAGGAAAGCGAGCAATCTTCCGGCAGATTCGCCGCAAGCGCCGCCTCGTCCTCGATGGTGATGGTTTTCGGGGAACCGAGATTGTTGGTCGCGCGCATCAGCGGAATCGTCGCTTTCGCGGTGTTCCGGTCTCTCATCCTTTTCACGCAGTCCTTGACGGATTGTTCTTCCAGCCGAAGCGTGAAGTCCGCCGGAATCGTGAAGTCGCTCACCACATGGAACGGGGCGGTCGTCCAGGGAGTTTCGGGAATTGCATACTCGAAGATGGCGCCGTTGGCAAGGGTTGCCGCGCTGGCGGTGACGCTCGCATCCTCTCCCATGATGCGGACAATGTTGCCCTGTCCGGCGTTCTGCATGTTGATCCCGGACACGTTCACGGTCCCGTTGGAGACGACTAGCCGGTCGCCCTTGCCCCAGAAGTAGATCGTCCTGTCGGACAGGACGCCGCCGGTGCCCACGAAGATCTCGTGACCGTACTCGTTGGTCTTCTTGCCATTCTCCCCGATGCGAATGTCGTTAAGGAAGTGGAGGGTTCCCCCGACGACCTCGATGCGCGATCCGATGGGGGCTCCGGCGGCCGCGATCATGGCGTCCGTCATGTCGCAAAGGAACTGGATGGTTCCGCCGGCGGTCTCTTCGAACGTCGCCCCGGAGCGGACGACGAGCGTATTCCCACCCGCGCCGACGTAGGTATTTTTCACGGACGCGGTGGCTCCGTTTTCGACGACGACGGCGTTGTTCGTCGCCGGAAACGTGGCGTAGAGAGTGCCGCTCGCCGAACCGGCGCGCGAACCGACTTTCAGGGTGGTCGCGGAAAGCGACGATCCAGCGCCGGTCGCGCGGAGCGAATTGTTGCTCGCCGCCGCGCCGCATCCCACGTAAACCTCTGTAAACGAAGCAGTGGAGCCCTGTTCGACGAGGACATGGTTGTCGTAAGGCGCGCCGGTGGATGCTTGCTGTCCATACCCCACGAGAAGCGTCCCGCCGGAAATCGTGGCATCCGAAACCGTCAGCAGGTTGCCATGCCAGGCTCCGCAATAGGCATTGTTTGGGTATAGGTCCGAACCGGCGCCGATGTTCAGAAATGTCGTCGCGTCGAGGGTCGCGCCGTTGGCGACGGCGTTGGTGGAGAAATTGCTCCCGATCCCCATCTTGGCGCCGGACAGCGTAGCGCCATCGAGGACGCGGAACGAGAACCGATCTGCGCCCCGGCTGAAGAACGTGCCGTTCATCGTCGTCTTTTCGCCGGACACCACGAGCGTCGTGTCCGGGTAGTTGGGATTGTCCAATTGGATGTCCGACTTCTGCGTGAACATCGCGGCCGTGCCGCTGCTGTTCGTGATGCAAATCGTCGTGTTGCGCGCACGCCAGAAGTCGCGGTTGGAGGAGGCCGTGGATGTCGTTTGCAGCGAATGGCCGGAAAGGTCGATCGTCACGAAACGGTTGTCCCCGGACGTTCCGAAGACCTGATAGACGGAATAGTCCTGCCCGAGCGTCAGGTTCGCGTCGTTCTGGAACTGCATGGCGCTCGTCGTGACATCGCCGTTCCAGTTCCCGGGGTCGGCGATGTCCGTGCCGTTCGCCCCCGTCCATGTCGCGGCTGACGCGATTTGGGCGAAGAGGCTTGCCGCCGCGGACAGCACGGCGGGAATCTTGTCGGATGGGATTGAGATGCGTCGAGTCTTCATGGCGTGTCGTCCTTGGTTTTTGGAATGAAGTGGCTGTGAACCACGCGTTCGTGTATCTCTCATTTTTTTGAATCGAGGTCGGTGGCGGGGCGGGCGCCGGCCCGTTTCCGCTCAATCCGCCGTCGATCATGTGGCAATCGTCGCGCTCATGTCAATAAAAATGCTTTTGACCGGGCAATAATGGGCAAAATTGAACGGGGCCTCGCGGGTCACGCGGCGCTCAAGGATTTGAAATAGAGCCTGAAGCCGAGATTAAAGTTTGCGAACGAATGGTGGATGCCGGCTACATGTCGGCGAGGGAGAGACACCCGAACGAAAGGTCGTAGCCGCGGAAGGCGCCGGTAGCGGCGAGGAAGACGTCCGCCTTGCGGCGAAGCGCCACTTCGTCGAAGCGGCGGGCGTCCCGCTTCACTTCGAAAAAGGAGGCCCGACCGGCCAGTTCGTTTTCCGCGACGATGTCGATTTCGTTTTCTCCCTTGCGGTCCCACCACGCGCCGATGCGGGTCCATTCGCCGCTTTCGGCCAGCTTCGCCCGGAACCATCGTTCGAGAGCCGGTCCCGTGAAGGTCTCCCAGTCCCGCCTCGCGAGCGAGCGAAGGGCGTCGAATGCGCCGATCTCGACCATGTATGCCCGGTGCTGAACGAAACGGAACCAGAACCGAAGAAACTCGTCATCAATGGAGTAGCGGAGATTCTTCGAGGTCGCCGCGAAGAGCGGGAGCTTCTTGGCGACGAGCCGGTAGTCTTTTTCAAGCCGCGTGAGATGCCCGCCGACGGGCTTTCCCGTCGCCTGTTCGATTTCGTTGCGGATGGTCGCGCCACGCGCGATGGCCGACAGGATCGTGTAGTAGGTGCCGCCTTCCGCGCCGAATTCGTCGCCCAGCAGCATCCGTCCTTCCAGGAGAAAGGGCGAATCCGAATCGAAGGCGAACCGAATTGCGCCGTCTCGGTCCGTCGCCTTCGCGTCGACGAGAAGCGCGACGTATTTGGCGACGCCGCCCGTGACGGCCCAAAGCGAAAGAATATCCTCGGGGCGAACCGATGGCCTGCGGGCCGAGAGGATTCCCCTCAGCTCCTCCGTCGTGAAGGGCTCCAGACGAATGAACGCCGTCCCGCGTCCGTAGAGTGGTTCCTTGCGGTCTTGGAAGATCCGCGTCATGATCGAGTTCACGCTGCCGCAGACGACGAGCGCCAGACGAGAGGTGTCATGGTGCCGGTCCCAGAGTCCTTGCAGGATGCTGAACGCCTCTGGCGCCACCCGGAGGAAGTCCTGGAACTCGTCGAGAAATACCGTCACACGGCGGTTCTTCGCGAGCAGGAACAGTTCCTTGAAGAATCCTTCCAGCGTATGGATGTCGGGTGACATGTGAAGGTCGGGCACGGCGTTCACTTCGTCCACGAACGACGAAACGAGGTCGGCCTCCGACTTGCGGGCCACGAAAAGATAGACGAACGGCTCGTCGGAAAAGGCGCGTTTCACGAGTTCCGTCTTGCCGACGCGCCGCCGCCCCGTCAGGATCACAAACTGCGAAGTTCCGTCGGCCGCCGAGCGCAACGCCCGAAGCCGTTCGATCTTGTCTTGCCGTCCAATGAAGTCCATGTTTTCCCTCCTTGTTGAGCCACGGCTGTGTCCGACACCGCCGTGTCCGACACCGTTGTGTCTGGCGGTCGCGATACTACCCCGGGATGCCCGGTTTTGTCAACGGTCGCTTTTGTCGAGGACATCGACGCCATCCGACCAGCGCATCAGAGCGTCTCGCCGGTCTTCCAGACGAAGCCGAGTTCGAGGTCCGGCGGCATTTGGCCGGTTGCGAGGTAGGCCAGTATGGCGGCGGCGGCGATGCGGCCATGGGCTATGGGATCGGACTGAAGGCGCGCAAGTGGCTTGTGCCAGATCGGGCCGAGGCCCCGGTTGGCGTGGGTAGCGACCCGGACGTCCTCGGGAACTCTGACGCCAGCCGCGTCAATCGCGATGAGCGCCCCCTGGGCGATGTAGTCGTCCGTGAAGAGGAAGAGGTCGGGGAGCAGTCGCTCTGACAGGAACCTGCGCATCCTAGCAAGCGACGCCTGCGCCACGGCGGCGGGCGACGACTCGCGCCCGATGCGCACGGTCTCCGTCGCGATCCCAACCGCCGAAAGGAACCCGGTGGCGTCATATCCGTCCGGATCGTATCGAAACTGCACCACGCGCCGGATCCCCTTGCGGGAGCATTCGCGAACGAAGTCCGAGAGAGCGCCGTCGATGCAAATGCCGACTCGGCCCACGCATCCATGCGCATGCCGGACCGGGAGATGGGACCGGACGTTGAGCAGCATGAACGGGTGCCCGGCCGCCGAGGCGAGGCGGCAGACCTCCGCACCGCCGCCCACGAGGACGACGAGCCCCCAGTTCTCCTTGAGGAGGCTTTCGAAGCGGTTGCACGTCGGCGCCTCGCTCCGCCCCCAGGCGTTGATGAAGGTCGGCCGGTAGCCTTTCGCCGTAAGCCGGGCCTCAAGGACGGCGGTGAGTCCCGCGCAATAGTAGCTGAAGCCGGTCTGGCGCACGTAGAAGAGAACGCGGGCTGACGAGCCGGCGTCCTCGCCGCGGTGCAACACCACGGCCCCCACTCGGCGCACGGAACGCGTCCAGCCCTCGGCGGCGAGGTGCTCCAGGGCGATGCGTGGCGCCTTGACGCCCGAGCCGCAGGCTGCGGCAAGTTCGCGGATCGGCGGCAGGACATCGCCAGGACGTATCTTCCGGTGGATGATGGCGTCCTTGATCGCCTCCGCAAGCTGCATCGAAAGAGGCACCACCCCCTTCGCGTCCGTGCGGAAGGAAATCCCGCGCAGCGAAACCGTTCGTCCTGCCCATGGCGGAGCCGCGTCGCAATCCTTTTTCATGCCGCGAAGACTACCATTGCACCATCCCCCGCGCAAGTCGCCCCCCCTGGGAGTGTGCGCTTCCAGCCTCCCCTGGGAGCGCGGGCTTCCAGCCCGCGAACATAGGATCTGCGGCCTCCGGCCGCGTCATCCTCCTGGGAGCGCGGGCTTCCAGCCCGCGAACATAGTGGGTGCGGCCTCCTGGGAGCGCGGGCTTCCAGCCCGCGACCATAGTGGGTGCGGCCTCCTGGGAGCGCGGGCTTCCAGCCCGCGAACATGGGATCTGCGGCCTCAGGCCGCGCCATCCTCCTGGGAGCGCGGGCTTCCAGCCCGCGAACATAGGATCTACGGCCTCTGGCCGCGCCATCCCCCTAGGATCGCGGGCTTCCAGCCCGCGAACAATCCTCCACCTTTGCGCGGCGATGACACAATCGCCCCTCCTTTTTTGTTCACCCAAAACAGTGAACCTAAAAAACGCAGTTGACACGAACAGACTTTCTCACACAGAGGCACGGAGGCACTGAGATTGATGGTTTTATGGATGCACATG
>DJYI01000094.1 GCA_002448475.1 Verrucomicrobia bacterium UBA6982 | reverse complement strand
CTTTGCGTTCTGACAAAGTTTGGTACACCCCCCGGCGGAACAACTCTTGCGCGGTCCGGGGCGGTGGGGTATAGTGGCGGACATGGACAACGACACGCAAAACCGCACGGCGGAAGTCGTTCGCGAAACGCGCGAAACTGCTATCCGCGTCAAACTCGATCTCGACGGCTCCGGCAAGGCGGCCGTTTCCACGGGAATAGGCCTCTTCGACCACATGCTCGAACTTTTCGCGAAGCACTCGCTCTGCGATCTCGCGCTGGACTGCAAGGGAGACCTTCACGTCGATTACCATCACACCGTCGAGGACTGCGGTCTGGCGCTTGGCACCGCCCTCGACCGCGCTCTCGGCGACCGTCGCGGCATTCGGCGCTACGGATTCTTTCTCCTCCCGATGGACGAGGCGCTGTGCCGCTGTGCGCTTGATTTTGGCGGTCGCCCGTTCCTCGTCCTGCGAACGGCCTGCGAATCCTCGTTCTGCCGCGATTTCGACATCCGGCTCTTTGAGGAGTTCTTCCGGGCCCTGTCGGTAAACGCCCGCATGAACCTGCACATCCTGCACGAATACGGCTCGGAGCCGCACCACGCCGCCGAGAGCATGTTCAAGGCCTTCGCGCGCGCGCTCCGCGCCGCCGTCGAGCGCGATCCGCGCGAATCTGGAATTCCATCCTCGAAGGGTGCGATCTGACCCGGCCATGCGAAGGCGCAGACAAATGTTTCCCGGCACCCCAGGCCGCTCTGGCCGCGGGGCCGCGCGTCGCGCGAACAGACCTGTTTCGATTGCCGTCGCGCTAGTCGCGCTCGTCTCGGCGCTGATGGCCAAGCACTGCGCGCCGGATCTGCCGGAGCGTCCCGATGGCGCCGTCGCCGTATGTTCATGGAACATGGAATGGTTCCCATCCGGCTGGCCTGAGCCGCAACCGCGCACGACGGAACGCCGCAGAATCGCTGCCGCGGCCGAGGGACTGCGTCGCGGCGGAGTTCCAGACATCCTCATGGTCCAGGAGATTCGCGACCGGGCGACCTGCGACGAATTCGCCGCCGCTCTCGGCGGCGACCTGCGCACTGCTGTGTGCTCCGACTTCTGGAACAACCCCACGAACCGCTCGCTGCAGCAGGTGGCGGTTCTCTCCCGCCTCCCGTGCGTGGCGTCCGGCTTCGAGCCGTGGACTGCCGCGGACTTCGTGTATCCGCCGCGCGGCTTCGCGTGGGCCGTGTTCGATGCCGGGGGACGGCGCATAGCCTGCTTTGACGTTCACCTCAAGAGCAACTACGTGCCGGAAGGCAAGGACGAGGCGCGCCAGGCCGTTCTGAACCGACTCAAGCGCGAACTGGCAACGGAGCAGCTCGTCCGACGCATCGAAGCCATTGCCGGCCGATACGCCTCGGGCCGTGAATCGCCGGCCGTGATCGTGGCCGGCGACTTCAACACCGCCGCAGAGGATCCGCGATTCGCCGGCGAGAAGACGATTCGCACAATTCTGGAGGCCGGCCTTAGGGACGCCTTCGAGGGCATACCGGAGGCGGAGCGGCCAACGCTTCCTGCCAGCGACATGTATCCGGCGGCGACATTCGACCACATCTATTCGAAAGGCCTCGGAAAACCATTTTCTCGGCGTGTCGGACTTTCAATCGAAACATCCGATCACAGGCCGGTGTATGCCGCGTTCGTGGCCGACGAGCCAGACGACAATCAATGAAACGACAAAGCAAGACCGCGCTCGGACGCGGCGACAAAATCGCGCTTGTTTCGCTTGGATGCCCCAAGAACCTTGTCGATCTGCAGGTCGCGGCGTCCGCCCTGCGCAAAGCCGGCTTCGACGTCGGAGTGCCGCAGGAAGACGCGGACGCGATTCTCGTGAACACCTGCGCCTTCATCGAAAGCGCCCGACAGGAGGCCGTGGACGCCATCGCGGCCGCCTGCGCCGCAAAGGCCGATCCGCGCTCGCGCTGTCGCGCCGTCATCGTGTCCGGGTGCCTGCCGCAGCGCTACCGCGGGCTGCTGTTCGAGGCGTGCCCCGATGTCGATGCCGCCGTTGGCGTGGATGATCTGGAGAAAGTTCCGGAGGCGGTGCGCGCGGCGCTGGACGCCGCGGACGGATCGCAGTCCGGAAAAAGCGGCTCCGGCCATCCTGAACCGCCGCGCTGCATGGTTTCGCCGGGCACTTCGAGAAAACTCTTCACAGCCGCCGAGCCGTGGTTCACGCTTACGCCCGGCCCATACGCATACCTCAAGGTCGGCGAGGGCTGCCGCCACGCCTGCGCCTTCTGCGCGATCCCTGGCATTCGCGGCCGTCTGCGCTCACGCCCGACGGACGTGCTCGTTGATGAGGCGCGGGCCCTTCTCGAACACGGCATGCGCGAACTCGACGTGATCGCCCAGGACGTGACAAGCTACGGCATGGATCTGCGCGACGGCACGGATCTCGTGGCTCTGCTGCGCCGCCTCGACGCTCTGCCGGGGCAGTTCCGGGTCCGTCTGCTCTACGGACATCCGGCCCGCTGCACGGACGAACTGCTCGACTTTGTGGCCGGAAGCGCGCATGTCGTGCCCTATTTCGACATTCCGATCCAGCATGCTTCCGCCGAGGTTCTCCGCCGCATGGCACGCGCCGACACGGTTCGCGAAGTGCCGCGCCTGGCGGAGCGCATCAGGACGCGAGTTCCGGGAGCCGTTCTGCGCACGACGTGTCTCGTCGGCTTTCCAGGGGAAACCAAGTCGGAATTTCGCGAGCTTCTCGACTTCGTGAAAGCCGTCAGGTTCGACCATCTTGGCGCATTCGTGTTTTCGCCTGAAGCGGGAACGCGGGCCGCTTCAATGCCCGACCAGGTTCCGGAGCGCACCGCCCGCGCCCGCGTCGCGCGCCTCATGCGCCTGCAGGCCGGCATCGTTTCGGAGATTCTCGATTCGCTTGCCGGAACCGAACTTGAAGTTCTTCTTGAAACCCCGCCGACGCGCAAATACGGACCGTGGACGGGGCGCGCGGCCCGGCAGGCGCCCGACGGAATAGACGGCATCACCACGGTTTCGCACGTCCCGGCGTCGGCGAAAGTCGGCGATTTCGTGCGCTGCCGCGTCACGGGGCACGGCGACTACGACATAGAGGCTCGCGCCCTCCCGTAAAGATCCACGCCCGCCGCCTTGCCGGAGTGTCCGGCGTGACGACGGGCGTGCCATTCGGAAGAATCTCGCAGACTCTACCTGTTCGCGGCGCGGAAGCGCCCGATCAGCGCGTTTGTCGAGGAATCGTGCGCAAGGGGACTGTCGGCGGTCAGTTCGGGGATAATGCGCTTGGCGAGAACCTTGCCGAGCTGGACGCCCCACTGGTCGAAGGAGAACACGTCCCACAGGGCGCCCTGCACGAACACCTTGTGCTCGTAGAGCGCCACGAGCGCGCCGAACGTCGCCGGCGTGAGCTCCAGGGCCACAAGCGTGTTAGTCGGGCGGTTGCCCGTAAAGGTCTTGTGCGGCACAAGCGCCTCGGGGGTTCCCTCGGCGCGAACTTCGTCGGCAGTCTTGCCAAACGCGAGCGCCTCGGTCTGGGCGAAGAAATTGGCCATCAGGTGGACGTGGTGGTCGCCGATGGGATTGTGGGAGCGCATAAAACCGATGAAATCCGCGGGAACGAGCTTCGTTCCCTGGTGCAGAAGCTGGTAGAAGGCGTGCTGTCCGTTTGTTCCAGGCTCGCCCCACACGATCGGCCCGGTCTGCCACGAAACGCGACGCCCCCGCTTGTCAACGCTCTTGCCGTTGCTCTCCATGTCAAGCTGCTGCAGATAGGCCGGGAAGCGCGCGAGATACTGGTCATATGGCAAAACCGCGTGGGACTGCGCTCCAAGCACGTTGTTGTAGTAGATTCCGAGCAGCGCCATCGTGACGGGGAGGTTTTTCTCCAGCGGCGCCGTGCGGAAGTGCCGATCCATCGCCTCGTAGCCGCCGAGCATTTCGCGGAAGCGGTCTGGGCCGATCGCGATCATGAGCGAGAGGCCGATGGCCGAAGGCAGCGAATAGCGCCCTCCGACCCAGTTCCAGAAGCCGAACATGTTGGCCGTGTCGATTCCAAACTTCGCGACCTCGTCGGCAGCGGTGGAAATCGCGACAAAGTGCTTCGCCACGGCCGCAGAGTCGCCGTCGTAATGCTTCAGGATCCATTCGCGCGCGGTTTTGGCGTTGTCCATGGTCTCCAGTGTGGTAAACGTCTTGGACGCCACAAGAAAGAGCGTCTCCTCCGGATCCATGTCGCGCACGGTTTCGGCGAAATGCGTGGCATCGACGTTTGAGACGAAGGCGAAGCGCAGGTTTCTCTGCGAGAACGGTGCGAGCGCGAGCGTGGCCATGCACGGACCGAGGTCCGAACCTCCGATACCGATGTTGACGACATTGCGGACGGGCTTGCCCGAGTGCCCCTTCCAGCTGCCGGAGCGAACCTCGTCGGCGAAGTTCGCCATCGCGTCCAGCACCTTGCGGACGCCGGGCATCACATCCTCGCCGGTGCCCCGGTCCACAACGGCGCCGCCGGAGAGCGCCCGCAGCGCGACGTGCAAAACGGCGCGATCCTCCGTTTCGTTGATGTGCTCGCCGTTGAACATCGCCTCGATCTTGTCCTTCAGGCCGCATTCATCGGCAACGGCGCGCAGGTCGCGCATCGTCTTTGCGTCAACGAGGTTCTTCGAGTAGTCCAGGGTCCAGCCCGCGGCCTCCAAGGTCATGTCGGCGGCGCGGTTGGGATCTGCGGCGAAGGCGGCGCGGAGGGAGAAGTCGCGGTTCGATTCGGCGTCCGCCAAAACGGCGGACCAGGCTTTTGTCTCGGTGAGATTCATGGGTGTGGGAGATTAATGCGTTGGAGATTGAGTTTGGAAGCGATGGAGAAAGAGATGGGGACTTTCGATGGCGCTACTTTTCGATTGTGGCATTGGCGCGGAGCTTTGCAACGTATTCCGAAAGCGCCTTGCCGCGGCGGTCGTGGAGCATCAGGTCGAGAACGCGCTCGCGCGCCTCGCCGAACTCGGGCACGGAGGCCGGCTGCTCGTCGTTCTTGTAGATCACGTGATATCCGAACTGGGTTTCCACAATGTCCGAGACAGCCCCGACCGGCATGGAGAAAACCGCCTCGTCGAACTCACGGACCATCTGTCCGCGAGAAAACCAGCCAAGCGAGCCGGCCGCCTGCTTCCCGGACGGACAGTCGCTGTGCGCGGCGGCCTCCTCTCCGAAATCGGAACCCGCCTCGACGCGAGCCTTGATCGCGCGAATCTTGGCGAGAGCGGCGTCCTTCGCCTCCTTCGATCCGTCCTTTGGCGTGACGAGGATGTGCTGCGCCCGAACCTGCCCCTCCTTGCCGAACTCGGAGCGGTGCGATTCGTAGAACGCGCGCGCCTCCTCCTCTGTCGGTTCCGGGACGGCGGAAGTGATCCGCTCCACGAGCTTGTCAACGCGGCGGCCGCGGCGAATCTCGGTCCGGAGCGTCTTCACGTCGGACCCCTGCTTCGCGAGAATGGCCCGCAGACGATCAGGCCCGCCCGCTTCGGAGGCCATGCGGGCGACGGACTTGTCCACTTCTTCGTCCGTCACGGGTATTTCAAGCCGTTCGGCCTCCTCGAAGAGCAGCGCGGTTCCAAGCGCCTGCTCCTCGGCGCGCTCCTTGAGAGTCTGGAGTTGAGAGCGGAGCTGCTCTTCTGGCATTCCGTGCGACACGTAGAAGCGGATCAGACGGTTGAGTTCGTGCTCGACGGCTTCCTTGGGTATTTCGTGACCGTTCAGTTTCATGGCTGGTGGCGTTTACGGTTCCGCCGCCGACGGTTCGACATCTTGTGATGAATCGGGGCCGGAGGCGGAAAAATCAATGGCGAAGAGACCGGGGGCGGCGCGGCGCAGAACGGCGCGACCTGTCCCCAGACCGCGCAGCGCGCCAAGCGCGGCGGACGCGAGCGAAAGGCCGTCGGCGTCGCTTTGAGTCATGCGCAGCCCGAATGCGCCGGCAAGCCTGGTCACGGCCAGAAGCGCGCGACCTTCGTCGCATAGACGGGCGAAGTCGGCATCGAGCGCGGCAAGCGCGCCTTCGGCCGGAGAGGAGACGGCGGCGGCCGCCGCCGGCGCGGCGCGATGCGCCTTCCAGCCGAGCCCGAACGAAAACCGTCCCGGCACGGACTGGTCCGCGAAGGCGCAGTCGGCGTCCGGCGTCCGCCCTAGCGGTTCAAGCGCCTTGGCGCGCACAAGCCGGACCGCTGGAGACGGTTGCCTGTCGCGCAGGGAACGTCCGAATGAGCCGAATTGCTCCTTGACGCCGCCGAAAAACGAGGGCCACCATGCGTCAAGCGCCGGGAATGCGCCAGTCGTCGGCAAGGAAATCTCAAGCGACGGGACCTGAACGATCGCCAGATGCGAGGCGTTGGGAGCTCCAGACACGCAGAACGTCCCCGCCCCGGAAGGCTCATTGGAGCCCGCCGCCGTCATGTCTGGCGGAGGGGTGGAAAACGGGCGGCAGGCAAACGACGCCGAAAGGAATGTTCCGTCGCGAACCGGCGGACTGGGAAGAGCGGCCGGAACGGAACCTGCGGGATATTCCGCCTCAAGCGTTGTAGAGGCGAACGAGAGAGTCGCGTCGGATCCCGGAACGGAGAAAGACTCAAGGTCGAGAGTGACCGTTCCGACGGAAGAAAGCGAGGAAAGAGGCGTGGCGGCAAGAAGCTCCTCGACATCAGGCGCGCCCGGCGTTGCGGCGAGAGCCTCCGAGGCGGCTGAAACAGTCGCGCCGACGTCGATCCAGAGCCGATGCCGCTTGGGAATCCGCTCCCACGGCGGAATGTCGCCAACAGTCGCGAAGCAACTGGCCAGCGGCGCCGGTTCGGAGTCGGCAAGCCGCGCAGAAAGTTCAAGCACAAGATCAGGATCCTGGGCGAGAACGGCCACGAGATTTCCGCGAACTATGTCAAGCCCCAGAACGATCCCGTTGTCAAACAGCTCGTGTGCGTGGGGAAACTCCATGTAGCGCGTCCCCCGCGCCGTGGTCCGAAGGCGACCGAGTCCAGGCACCCACTTGACGCGCCAGAGCAGTTCGAGAGCGCGCGCCTTCCAGCCCGTGAAACTTGCGCCGGCCAGATACGCGCCAAGGCCGGCGCATTCGCCGGCCTTCGGAACGACTCCCAGACATGAATTCTCGCCAGTGAGCCAGAAGAGCGTCCAGTAAAGCCCGGAATTGTCTTCGAGCGTTTCGTCGGGATCGGCCCCGAAGGCGGCAATTGCCTCGCGCACCGCCGCATGGCGAAGCGCCGCGCGCTCCTCGGAGGCCATGCCGCGCAAATACGCCGCCGCGACGGTCCGGCCAGGCAGCGCGCGGAAAATATCGCCCGGATCGCGCCGATAGAAGAGAAAGCTCGGCAGAAGCGCCACGGCGACGCACGCAACGGCAACAAGCGCCAGACGCCGCCGACGACGGCGGCAGGGCGGCGAACCCGCGCACGCCACGTCATCCTGGCGCTCCGGGGAGGACTCCGGCGCCGCCGGAGCGTTTATGTCTTCGGATGGTGTCAAAGCGGGACGGCCTTCTTCGGGTCGAACCGGCCCATGGCCGAAAACTTGCGGAAGCGCTCCTCGACGAGCCTGTCGCCGGAAGGGCCTGAAAGAAGTTCTCCCAGATGCTCGGCGACGGCCTCGCGCACGAGAGCCACGGCTGAAGCGGGATCCTTGTGCGCGCCGCCGGCCGGCTCGGGCACGATGGCGTCGATCACGCCAAGGCGCGCCAGGTCGCGCGCAGTCAGCTTGAGCGCCTCCGCCGCCTCCGGTGCCTTTGAGCCGTCGCGCCAGAGAATGGACGCGCAGCCCTCGGGTGAAATCACCGAATAGACCGCGTTTTCGAGCATCAGGACTCGATCTCCGACCGCTATGCCGAGAGCGCCGCCCGAACCGCCCTCGCCAGTGATTACCACAAGAACCGGAGTGCGGAGGCCGGCCATTTCAAGAAGATTGCGACCGATCGCCTCCCCCTGACCGCGCGCCTCGGCGTCCAGTCCCGGATACGCGCCGGACGTATCGACGAGCGACACCACCGGAAGCCCCCACTTTTCAGCGAGCTTCATAAGGCGGAGCGCCTTGCGGTAGCCGTCGGGGTTGGCCATTCCGAAGCGGCAGGCGATCCGCTCCTCCGTCGTGACGCCCTTTCGGTGGCCGATCAGCATGAAGCGCTGCTTCCCTATGCGGGCGAAGCCGCCGCAGATCGCGGGATCGTCCGCGACGAGACGGTCGCCGTGCAGTTCGATAAATTCGTCGCACATCTTGGCGGCGTAGTCCCGGAACCCAGGGCGCCCGGGATCGCGCGCGAGCTGGACAGTCTCCCAGGCCGAGCGGGCGGGCGCGGGATTCTGCTTTGGAGCGGAGGCTGAAACGGATGTCTTTTTCATGTCTTGCCGGTCCTCCGAGCTAGCGTCTGCGGTAGGCGAGAATCGCCGCGAGGGTTTCCTTGAGACGGGCGCGCGGCACAATCGCGTCCACGAAACCGTGCTCAAGAAGGTATTCTGCCGTCTGGAAGTCGTCCGGAAGCTTCTGCTTGATCGTAGTCTCGATCACGCGGCGTCCGGCAAAGCCGATCAGAGCGCCCGGCTCGGCGATGTTGACATCCCCCACGAGCGCGTAGGAGGCCGAAACACCACCGGTCGTCGGATCCGTGAGAATCGAGATGTAGGGCAGCCCGGCTTCGCGATGGCGGTTCAGCGCCGCGCACGTCTTGGCCATCTGCATGAGCGAAAGGATTCCCTCGTGCATGCGCGCCCCGCCTGAAGCGGAAACCATGACGAACGCGCGGCGGAAATCAATGGCGTGCTGGATCGCCATGGCGATCTTTTCCCCGGTCCCGGTCGAAAGCGACCCGCCAAGAAAGCGAAAGTCCATGACGGCGAGGACGATGCGAGTTCCGTCCACATTGCCGGAGCCGACGACGACCGCCTCGCTCTGTCCGAGTTTCGCGACAGTCGCGGCGGCCTTGGCCGCGTATGGACCCTTGGCGTCGGAGAACCCGAGCGGATCAGAGGGCGTGATTTCCGTGCCGAACTCGCGGAACGAGCCCGAATCGACAAGAAGCGCGATGCGCTCGCGCGCGCCGATGCGGTCGTGGTGACCGCACTTCGGGCAAACCTTCAGCGCAGACTCCCAGGCCTTCTTGAAGACGTGGGCCTGACACTTAGGGCACACGTGCCAGATGTCGGGCAACGGCTCCAGCGCTGGAGCCTCAGTTTTTTTTGTGAACCAACCCATGATCGGACCTTGAAAGCAGGAAACAGGTTAGAAAACCCGCGTCTGGCGCGGGAAGGCGCGGAATTATCCCCGCCCGCCCCCCGCGGGTCAAGCCCCGGAGCGGACGCCCGACGGCGCGGCGGCGAAATTGGCATTGACTGCGGCCGGGGTGTCTGGTATTGTCCGGCGCGTCGTTCGACGCGGCGCAAGGCCGGTCGAGCGCTCCCTTGTAATCCAACAGAAGTCAAGCCTTGTCCGACAACACGCCTCCGCAAGCAGTTCCGCAGGCGTTTTCCCCGTATGCTGAAGCAATGCGTACGTGGGCGCCAGCCCCAGTTCTCGAAAGCGCAAAACGCGCGGCAGAGCGCGGCGCCGTCACGTCCGCCTCCTTTGATCCGTCCACGCGCACGGCCCGCGGGGTAGTCGTGGTGAACGGCTCCGAAATCCACACAGGATTCAGGATTTCGCCGCCGCGCCCAGGGTGGCGCCCCGTTGCCGACACTCTTTGCACGTGTTCGGCCGGGCACGACGGCAACATGTGCTTCCACGCGATGGCGGTGGCTTTCGTCCTCGCCCGGCGCGCGGAATCGGCGCGCAACGACCCGGCGCGGGAAAAGGAGCGCGAACGCGCCGAGCGGATCGCGCGCAATTCGGCGGCCGGGCTTTCGCTCGCCGTGGACGACGCCGCCGGAGTCCCGATTTCAATCTGGTTCGAGCTTCCGTCCGACTGGCGCGCCCGCTTCCTGCGTCTGCGCGGCGGGGCGGACGAAACTCTCGACGTTCCGATCTGGGCGCGTCCCGAGGACGGCTCCGGCGGCGCTCTGGTTCCAGTTCCCGATCTTGTCGCCGGGCGCACGAAGATTCGCTTCCCCGTAGCGGCCGAGCGTGATCTGCTCTACGCGCTGGAGGAGATGTCCGAGGCCGATCTCTCGCATCCCCTTCGGCTCAACGCCGCGTATTTCCTGTGGCTTGTCGGCGCGGTCGCAAAACTCGGCCGCCCAATGCTCGTGCGCGGCGGGACGCCGCTCGTGGCGCACGCCGCCTCGGAGGCCCTTGCCGCGCACCTGTTCGTGTCGCTAGACCGTGAAAGCGGCGAACTGCTGCTTTCCCTGCGCAACTCCCCTCCGCCAGGCCACGATCCGGACCTTCCGCCGGACGGCTATCTGGACTGGGGGCGCTACGCCTACGCCCAATACGGATCAAATCTCTACCCGCTGTCCAACCCCCTTCCGGCGGTTTACGCGCAGGTTTACTACAAGGACGTCGTGCCGATCCCCCGGCTGTCCACGCGCAACTTCATACTCCACGAGCTGCCTGCGCTGAAGACAAAGTTCGACGTCCGGCTTGACGAGGGGCTTGATCCGGACTTCTTCACATGGCTTCCGGCCGAACCGGCGCTGCGGCTCGTCGCGGACATCGCCAACCCCGATCCGGCGCGGCAGGGGATTCCACGCTCCAACTCCCTGCGTCCCGACACAACGCTCTCCTTCCGGCTGGAGGCGGTTTACGGCGACACAGTCATCTGCGCCAACGCTCCGGCCAAGGACATCTCCCTGCCGGACGAGCACGACGTGTTCCTCTACCGCATACGCAACGTCCGCGCGGAGCGCGAGGCGCTTGCGCGTCTTGATGCGCTTGGAATCGCGGATCCGGAAGCTCCTCGCGGGGACGCCCTCAGGCCGATGCACGGCCCCGACGCGATCCTCGGATTTCTTGCCACGACAGTGCCATCGCTGAGATCTCTTCCAGGCTGGTGCGTGGTGTTCGGAAAGGCGCTGGGCGATGTCGATTCGCACGTCGAGCGCGTGGCCACGATTCTGCACGTCTCGAAACCTCCGGAGGCGCCGGGCTGCTTTGACGTGTCCTACAGGTTCGGCACCGTGACGCGCTCGCGAAACGTGCTGGAGAGCGACATGGCGGCCGCACGGCTTTCCGGCAAGCCCTGGCTCGGCGGACGCGCCACGCCAACTCTGTTCGACCCCGCCGCCCTCGACGCGTTCCACGACCTTCTGCGCGAATGCGGCGCACGCGCCGCCCACCCAGACGAGCGAACCTCGCCGATGAGGCTCGGCAACGCGCGAGCCGCGTTTTTCGCGCGCAGAGTCAAACGCCTTGAGGCGTCAAACGTGGTCTTCGACCCCGCGTCGCGCAAATGGGCCGGCGAGGCGCTCTCGATGGAGTCGTCGTCCGGCGCCCGCGAGGACGCGGCGCGCGTCGCCGAGCCGCTGCGCTCGATGCTCCGCCCCTACCAGAGGCGCGGAGTCGCCTGGCTTCGCGGACTTGAGCGCGGCGGCTTTTCCGGAATCCTCGCCGACGAAATGGGTCTCGGCAAGACCGTGCAGACGCTCGCCTGGCTCTCGCTGGAACGGGTCAATCCCGCTCACCGCGGATTGCCGGCGCTTGTCGTATGCCCGACATCCCTTGTCGGAAACTGGGCCGAGGAGGCGGCGAAATTCGTGCCGCAGATGCGCCTTCTCCCCATGTCAGGCGAAACCCGCGAGGAGCTGATGTCCGAGGGACCGTCCGGGCGCGCGCTCGATCCGGACAAATTCGCGACGGCGCTTATGGGCGCCGACCTCGTGGTGGCCTCATACGCCACGCTCCGGCGCGACATCGCGGTTTACGAGCGCAACGGCTTTTCGGCCTGCGTTCTGGACGAGGCGCAGAACATAAAAAATCGCGCCACTCAGAACGCCGAATGCGTGAAGAGAGTCCCCGCCGCGCTGCGCCTGGCCGTCACCGGAACCCCCATTGAAAACTCACCGGCCGACCTGTGGAGCATAGAGGACTTCCTCATGCGCGGCTACCTCGGCGACTGGAACGACTTCCGGAGCCGATACGAAACCCCAATCTCGCTCGGCGCGGCGCCGGACCGCACCGTCCAGCAGGCGCGCGAGGCCCGCGAGGCTCTCGACCGTCTGCGCGACCTCGTGCGCCCGTATCTTCTGCGCCGGCTCAAGACGGACGTCGCGAAGGATCTGCCGCCAAAGACCGTTCAGGTCGTATTTCCGGAACTCGGCCCGGAGCAGCGCGCCGTTTACACACGTTACTTCAAGGCGGCCCGCACGCAGGTCTCGGACGCCATCGCCCAGTCCGGATTCGCACGCAGCAGGATGCTCGTCCTCACGGCGCTGCTCCGCCTGCGCCAGGCGGCGTGCCATCTGGCCCTGCTTGGCGACGCGGATGTCCGAAAGTCCGCGCCGGCGCACCCGTCCGCAAAACTCGAATGGCTCCTCGAATTTCTCGCCCAGGCGCAGGAGGAGGGGCATCGCGTCCTGGTGTTCTCGCAGTTCGTCGAAATGCTCAAGCTCGTGCGGGAGGCGCTCGACGCGCGCGGAACAAAATACTGCTATCTCGACGGAACATCGAAGGACCGGGCCGAGCAGGTCCATCTCTTCAACGCCACGCCGTCGATTCCGGTATTCCTCATCTCGCTGAAGGCAGGCGGAACAGGCCTCAACCTCACCGGAGCCGACGAGGTCGTCCTGTTCGACCCGTGGTGGAACCCAGCCGTGGAGGACCAGGCCGTGGACCGCGCGCACCGCATAGGGCAGACGCGCAACGTCCGCGCGATCAAGCTCGTGGCGCGCGGCACGGTCGAGGAAAAGGTGTTCGCGATGCAGCGCCGAAAGCGCGCCGTAATCGCGGCGACCGTGCAGACAAGCGACGAGGCGGCGCTCGCGGCTCTGGACGAAAGCGATGTCCGCAAACTCTTCGACCTCTAGACTGACTTCCGCACTCCCCCACCCCATGTTGCACGTCGTAGCCACTCCAATTGGAAATCTGGGCGATCTCTCGCCGCGGGCGGTCGAAACGCTGCGCTCCGTTTCGGCCATAGCGTGCGAGGACACGCGCCGCACCTGGCAGCTGCTTTCACATTTCGGAATACCGCGCCCGCAAAGCATGATCTCCTATCGCGAGGGAGTGGAGGAGCGCGCCGGAGAACGCATTCTGGAGATGCTGCGCGAAGGGGCCGACGTCGCCCTGTGCTCCGACGCCGGCTATCCCGGCGTGTCGGATCCCGGTTTTCGGCTGGTGCGCTCCGCCGTGGCGGAGGGGCTTCCCGTGACGGTTCTTCCGGGGCCGTCGGCATGCGTGACGGCACTTGTCCTCTCCGGGCTTCCAACTTCGAGCTGGACTTTTCTGGGATTTCCCCCGCGAAAGCCCGGAGCGCTTGCGCGCTTCTTCTCCGACGAGGCCGAGTCAACGCACACTCTCGTCTTCTACGAGTCGCCGTTCCGGCTCGCAAAGACGCTCTCCGCCGCGGCCGAGGCGCTTGGCCCCAGGCCCGCGGCCGTGTGCCTTGAACTGACCAAGATGCACGAGCGCGTCGCGCGCGGCACGCTGCCGGAACTGGCCAGTCAATTCGAGTCCTCGCCCCCGAAGGGCGAAATCGCCGTCGTCGTCGGCGGCCTGACAAGGAAAAAGAACGATGATCTCGCTTGAACAGGCAATCCGCTGGACCGGAGCGGCTCCCCACGGGGCTCTTCCGCCTTCTTTCCCGTCCGTCTCCACCGACACCCGCGCCCTCGGCCCCGGATGTCTTTTCGTCGCCTTGCGCGGCGAGCGCTTTGACGGCCACAGGTTCGTCGCCGACGCCGTGAAGGCCGGCGCGGGGGCGGTCGTGGCCGCGGCCGACGCCGAGCTTGCGCCCGACCTGCCCGCGCTTGTCGTGCCGGACACCGCCGAGGCGCTGCGGAATCTCGCCGCAGGATGGCGCGCCGCCGTGGCGCCGCGCGTTCTTGGCGTTACCGGCAGCGCCGGCAAGACGACCACGAAGGAACTCTGCGCCCACCTTCTGGGCGCGCTCGGCCCCGTCGCCAGAACCCTCGGCAACTTCAACAACTCGATCGGGCTGCCGCTGTCGATTCTCGCCATGCCGGAAGATTCCCGGTTCGGCGTTTTCGAGGCCGGGACGAACCATCCCGGCGAAATAGCGCCCCTCGCCGCGCTCATGCGCCCGGACGCCGCAGTTCTCGTGAACGTCGGCCCCGTCCACCTCGGCAATTTCGGCGGCTCCGAGCGCGCCATCGCGAACGAAAAGGCGGACCTTCTGCGCGCGGTTCCGAGCGATGGATTCTGCGTCCTCGACGCCTCCGGCGCGCATTTCCGGTTTCTGCGCGACCAGTGCCGGGCGCCGGTCGCGACTGTTTCGCCGGATCCGTCAGTCGCGGCGGACTTCCGTGTCATCGCTTCGGACGTGACGACAGGCGCCTTCCGTCTCCGCGACTCGGAAGGCGGCTCGGAGTACGACCTAAGGGCCCCCCGCCCTGGAGCGCACCAGATACTGGACGCGTTGCTGGCCGTCGCCGCCGCGCGGCGGTTCGGCGTGTCGTGGGACGACATATCCGCGCGACTCGGCTCCGCCCCGAACGCGCGCATGCGCTGGGAGCGCGTGGAGCGCGACGGCGCCGCATGGATCAACGACGCCTACAACGCAAACCCGCTCTCCATGCGCCGCGCGCTGGAGACATTCGCCTCCACCCCGCCGCCGGCTCGCGGAGGGCGCCGCATCGCCGTCCTGGGCGACATGGGCGAACTTGGCGAGGACGACGAGGAGCGTCTCCACCGCGAGGTTGGTCGCGCGGCGGCGACCTCCGGGCTTGATGCCCTGGTGTGTGTCGGCCCGCGCGCCGAGTGGATCGCGGCTGGGGCCGGGGATTCCGGCATGGCGCGGGAAAACATCGTTCGCGTTTCGGACGCCGCCGCCGCTCGCGAGGCGCTTGCTGACCTGGTCCGTCACGGAGACCTCGTTCTGCTCAAGGCATCGCGCTCCATGGCGCTTGAGCGCGTTCTCGAATAAGCGCCGCCCCGGCTCGATGGCGCGGGGCGGCGGAGTCGGGCGCAGAAAAAACTCGGCGCCTACTCGAGAGAAGACCGGAAGGCGTCAGGCCAGAGGCTCGAAGTCGGCCGCGCCGTGCTTGCAGAGCGGGCAGACGAAGTCCTCAGGCAGCTCTTCGCCTTCGTAGACGTATCCGCAGATCTTGCAGACCCAGCCCTTCCTGCCGCCGGCCGGCTCCGGCTTTGGCTTCACGTTCGCCTGATACCAGTCGTATGACATAGTCGGCTGCGACGAAAGAACGCGCGACTCCTCGACGGTGCAGACAAACATTCCGTGCGTGCCAAGGTCAACGCAGCTCTCGACCTTCAGCGAAAGCACGGCGTTCACGTGGGCCGAAAGAACCGCGAGGCCATTCGCCGTGCGCTGCACAGTCTCGCCCGCGAACTTGTCGGTCGTGCGACCGCTTTGGAACCCGAAACGCCGGAAGAGGTCGAACGGGGCGTCCTGCGAGAGGCAGTTCAGATTGAGCGCCCCGGTCTGCCTGGCCACATGATACGTGTAGTTCTGCTTGTTCACGGTGACGGCGACGCGATTCGGCATGTTCGTCACCTGTGTGACCGCGTTCACGATGCACCCGTTGTCGCGCCCCGCCTCGTCGCGCGTCGTCAGCACGTAAAGCCCGTATCCGATCTTGAAGAGAGCGGCGGGATCGTTCGCCGGAGCGGTCGCCGTCCCGTCCGACGGGGCGATCCAACCCCGGCACAGCTCGTCGGCGAGCTCCTCGATTTCCGCGCGGGAGGCATCCGAGAGAGCGGATTTCACATGGACAGTTGCGTCCGCGAAGCGAATGCCCTTCTGCTTCTCGAGCATCGCGCGCATCGTCCTTGCGGCCATGGGGGCCCAGCTTCCGTTTTCGATGAACGCGACGTCGCGGTTCTGATACGCCCGCTCGACCAGATGGTCGATGAACGTGTGCATGAACGGAAAGATTCCGGCATTGTATGTCGTCGTCGCGAGAACGAGCTTTCCGTAGCGGAAGGCGTCCTCCACGGCTTCGGCCATGTCGTCGCGCGCGAGGTCCGCGACCGACACCTTTGGACAGCCCTTTGCGCGAAGGCGCGCGGCCAGAAGCTCCACGGCCTGCTTCGTGTGGCCGTAAACCGACGTGTATGCGATGAAAACTCCGTCCGTCTCGGGTTCGTATGCCGTCCACAACCCGTAGAGTCGAAGACATTCAGCCAGTTCGTCGCCGCGAAGAACGGGGCCGTGCAGCGGGCAGACCGTTTCGATCGCAAGGGCGGCGGCCTTTTTCAGAACCGCCTGCACCTGAGCGCCGTATTTGCCGACGATGCCGAAGTAGTAGCGGCGCGCCTCGCACGCCCAGCCCTCGGGGTCCTCGACGTCATTGGCGCCGAATTTGCCAAACCCGTCCGCCGAAAAGAGAACCCGGTCCTCCGCGCAATACGTCATTACGACCTCCGGCCAGTGAACCATCGGAGCGGCCACGAACGAAAGCGTGCGACGTCCAAGCTGGAGCGTCGAGCCCTCTCCGACGACGACCTGCCGATCGGGCCAGTCCGTGCCGAAGAAGTTCTTCATCATGGCGAATGCCTTGGCGGAGGCGACGACCTTTGCGTCCGGAAACGCCTCCAGAAACGCGCCGATGTTTGCGGAGTGGTCCGGCTCCATGTGCTGAACGACGAGGTAGTCAGGAGCGCGCCCGCCGCACGCGCGCTGCACGTTGTCCAGCCACTCGTGGCGGAAGCGGGCGTCAACCGAATCCATCACCGCGATCTTCTCGTCCAGGATGGCGTAGGAATTGTAGGCCATTCCGCGCGGAACCGCGTATTGCCCCTCGAAAAGATCGATGTCGTGGTCGTTGACGCCGACGTAAACTATGTCCTTGCTGATTTGCATTTCGGAAAATCCATTTTTGTCCAATGAGACGCCATGGCTGGCGCGATGTCCGGGGGAAAACGCGGCGAAACGCCATTCCACCGTTGGCGGGCAGTATGCAAAAAACGGCGTTTCGGTCAAGCCCGAACCATTTTCCGTCAAGACTGTCGCCCGATCCGCGTTGAAGGGCGGGGCGCGGTGTGGTAGAATCCGGGGCATGAGCGCATTCCATGCTTACGACATTCGCGGCGTCTGGGGCCGGGATCTCGACGCCGACACCGCCTGGCGCGTCGGGCGCTGCCTTCCGAAACTGCTTGGCGCGTCGCGCGTTCTGGTTGGTCGCGACGCACGGCTCAGCTCGCCGGAACTCTCCGCCGCGCTCGTGCGCGGCATACTTGAGGCGGGCGCGGATGTGGACGACGTTGGCCTTTGCACAACCCCGACCACATATTTCCTGACCGGCATGCACGGCTACGCGGCGGCCGCGATGGTGACAGCCTCGCACAATCCCCCCGAATACAACGGGATCAAGATCTCGAAGACGGACGCACTGCCTGTTGGCGGCGACTCCGGTCTGCGCGAACTGGAGGCCATGACGGCCGCCCCGCTCCCGCCGAAGGCGGAGCGTCCGGGAACGTTGCGGCCCCTCGATCCAAGGGACGAACTGCTGAAGTGGTTCGGCGCGCGCGCGCCCGATCTCGCAGGCCTGCGGTTTGTCGTTGACTGCTCCAATGGCGTCGGCGCCCTGCTCGCGCGCGACGTGCTTGGCGGCTGCGGCGGCGAGGCGCTGTTCATCAACGAGACGCTCGACGGCTCGTTTCCGGCGCATCAGCCGAATCCGCTCCTGCCGGAGACCACCGAGCAGCTGGGCAATGAGGTCCGGCGCGTCGGAGCGGATCTCGGACTTATGTTCGACGGGGACGCCGACCGCGTCGCGTTTGTCGATTCTAGCGGCCGGTTCGTCCGTCCGGATTTGGTTACGGCCATTGTCGCCGAGCCATTTCTGGAGGCCGAGCCCGGCGCGCCGATCCTTTGCGACGTCCGGACCTCCCGCGGCGTCACGGAGCGCATCGCCGAGCTTGGCGGCGTCCCGCATCTGTGGAAGGTCGGGCATGCCTTCGCCAAGCCGAAATTGCGCGAACTTGGCGCCCCGTTCGGCGGCGAACTGGCGGGGCACTACTATTTCCGCGAATTCTGCAACTGCGACTCCGCGATGCGGGCCGCGCAGATCGTTCTCGGCGCGGCGGCCGCCGCCAAAAGGCGCGGCGGCTCGTTTGACTCGGTCGTGCGTTCGGTTGACAGATACGCCAGCACCGGAGAGCTCAACTTCACCGTGGAGCGCAAGGACGACGCGCTCTCGGCGTTTTCCGCCTGGGCGCGATCCATGAATCCCCCCCCGCGCCGCGTCCTGGACTTCGACGGACTGCGCTGCGAATGGGACGACTGGTGGATCAGCGTCCGCAAGTCAAACACCGAGCCTTATCTCAGGCTCATTCTAGAGGCGGATGGCGAAGAGCTTCTGGCGGATCGCCGCGCCGCCGCCGAAAAAATCCTAACCCCGTTCCTCGGATGAATGACGACGCACACGACGGCGTTGCGATCAGATCGGCCCGAACCTCGGACGCTCGCCGCATCTGCGCGCTTGTGAAGACGCACTCCTCGCAGCTCATTGTCCGATCCCTCGGCAACGTTCTCAAGAATCTCGACCGCTTTCTCGTGGCCGAATCCCCGGACGGAACGCTCGTCGGAACGCTCGCATACGAACTCTGGCCGGAGATAGGCGACGAACACAGCACGAGCGCGGAGCTGCAGTCAGTCTGCGTTCTGGAGAGCTGGCGCGGAAGGGGCGTCGGCCGCAGACTCGTGGAGGCCCAGCTCGAGCGGCTGCGCGCGCTCGGCGTCGCGCAGGCCGTGGTGCTGACCTTCGCCGTCGATTTTTTCAGCGACATCGGATTCAGGGAAATCGAAAAGCGCGCCGTGATGTATAAGCTCTACACGGGCTGCATCAACTGCGCCAAGCACGAGAACCCGTTCACCTGCCCCGAGAAGGCCATGGCGCTTTCGCTCACCCGAACATGAACCGCTCTTCGACATCAGAGGAACAGGGCGGCGCGTCCGGCGTCCGCGGACGCACCCCCGTCGCCGCCGCCATCGCCAGAGCGTGGCCGCTGGCGCTTTTCGCCGTCGCGTTCGCGGCGACCGCGCTCGTTTTCAGGCCGGTGTGGCCTCTAAATCTCGTTCTTGGCGGCCCCGACGGCATGCCGGATCTTTCGCTGCCAGGCTTTTCGAGGCGCGTTCTGCTCTGGGCCGCGCGCGGCGAGGCCACACTGTGCCACGACGGAGCGCTCAAGATGCTGCTTCCGTCGCTCGTCTGGCACGAATGGGGGCTTTGCGCCACGTTCGCGCTTCAGGCGCTCTGCATGGCCGTGTTTCTCCGGACCATGCGCGCGCCGCGAATGGCATGCTGCTGCGGTGGCGTGGCGTTCGCCTTTGCCGGATACAACTTCACGCTCTTTGCGGCTGGGCACCGCGGCGTTTTCGCGATGACGCCATACGCGGTGCTTTTGTTCGCCCTCGTGGAAAGCGCGGTGCGCCGCCCGCGCGCCCGAACGGCCGCACTGGCGGCGCTTGCCTTCATCGCCGGCGCTGGGCAGCAGCCTGACGTGATCCTGCTCTACGGGATGCTTTTGGCCGCCTACGCCGTTTTTCGCCTGTGCAGCGCTCCGGTCCTCGCATCGGAGGGCGCGTCGGCTTGGTGGCGCGCCAGACGGCGCGGGTTCGTTCGCGCAGTCGCGGCCTTCGCCGCCACGCTGGCGATCGTAGGCGCGATTCCGCTCCGGACACTTGTAGGAACCGCCCTCGCTGGCCGGTCACGGCAGCTCTCCGAGGCGACTTCCGCCAGCCTCGGGAAAGAGTCTGAGAACCCCGAGGCAGAAAGACGCGCGAAGTGGATTTTCGCCACGAACTGGAGTCTGCCGCCGTCCGAGACGCTCGAATTCGCGGCGCCGGGCCTCCACGGACTCGACTCCGGAAATCCGCGCGGCCCCTATTGGGGGGCGCTCGGACGCTCCGACGGATGGAGTTCCGGGAATCCGTCCGGATTCTTCAACTACCGCCAGCATTCGCTCTATGTCGGGGCGGGAACGTGCGGACTGGCGCTGTTCGCGATCGTCGCGGCCATGGTCGGCGGAGCCGGATCAAGGCAACGCCGGGCCGCGGTCGTCTTCTTCGCGGCGGCCGGCCTCGTCGCGTGGCTTCTCGCGATGGGGCGCTTCGCGCCGCTCTACAGGCTGCTCTACGCTCTGCCGGTGTTCGACAAGATACGCGCTCCGGTGAAGTTCGTCCACGTCGTGGAGTTCTGCGCAGCCGTCCTCGCCGCATTCGGAGCGGCCTCGATTTCGGAGAACCGGCCTGAAACACGTCGCGGCCGCATGTTCGCGGCGGGGGCGGTCATGGCCGCGGCCGCCGCTTTTTTCGCCGCCTGGGCGTTTTCCGGCGCCACTGTTCCGGAGGAGGCTCTGCGGGCGATCGGACTTTCGCCGGACCTGCCGATCGCCAGGACGCTTGGCTCCATGCGCCGCGCGGCCTTCGCTCACGGCGGAGCGCTGCTGGCCCTTGTGGCGCTGTGCGGCGCGGCATCAGTGAAGTTGTCCGGACGCCGCGCCGGCGTTGCGCTCGCCGGAGTTCTCGCCATCGCCATTTTACTTGACCAGACCATTGACGCCGCCAGCTACGTGACTCCAGTTGACGTGTCGTCCCGCTTTGCCCCGTGCCCGCCGGCTGCGGCGGAGGCGAAGCGCCACGCGCCCCCGAACGGGCGGTCGTGGTCGTATCTTGAACTTACGCGTCAGCCGCTTGCCGAAGCGCAGCTCGCTCCATTCCACGCGCTCGAAACGCGCGGCATCCGCCGCGCCGATCCTTGCGTCTCGGACGCTCCCGACGATCCGCGCATCGTGTCGTGGAGGCGTCTGGCATTTCATCCCGCCCGCTTCTGGGCGCTTTGGGGAACTTCGTCGGTGTTCGTTCCGCGCGAAACGGCGCGCGCGTTCGTTGCCGGCGGCCAGGGGAGCGTGACCGGGCTTTACGACATTGATCGCCGGACCGGACGCTTCGTCGTGCCGCAGGATCTTCGCCGCGCGGCGGTTGCGGTGTTCGAGCCGGCGGGCGTTCCGCCGTCGGCCGCCGTCTATCGCGACTGGGTCGAGACGGGGCCGGAGCCGGACGCGGCGTTCGCGGCGTTCGCGGAATCGTCATTCGACCCGCTGCGCACGGCCGCTGTTTCCGGCCCGCTTCCGCCCGATGCCCCGGCGCCGGCTTCGGCTGGCGGGGCGCAGGCCCCGCTTGCGCTCGCCGCGAAGTGGCTCTCCTCCCCTCTCTCCGATCCACCGGCAAACGGCGTTCTTGTCGAAACGGACGCCCAGGAGGCTGGTCTTCTTGTCGTGCGCGACTACTTCCTTCGTGATTTCATGCCGCGCGTCAAGGTCACAATCGACGGCGAAGCCGCCCCGCCGCCCCTTCTTGCAAACGGAGCTTTCCCCGCCGTGCCGGTGCCAGGCGGAAGGCATGTCGTCGGACTCTCCCCCGACGTCCCCGCCCGCGCGACGATTCTGCCAATGCTCGGAGCGGCGATCTTCGTCCTGCTTCTCGTGCTTTGGGCTCGCGACGAAATGCTGGAGGGGCGGTCATGAACAAGTCCGGGGACAATTCGGTCGGCGCTCCGGAGTCAGAAATGGAGGCATTGGCCCGCGAGTGCGGAGTCCCGTTCCTTAGCGACATTCCGGAGTCGATTTTCGACTCTGCGCTCCTGGCCCGCGTCCCGGTGGAATGGGCGCGGGAAAGGGCTGCGCTTCCGGCAAGAAGCGCGGACGGCCATGACGCGCTGCTAATCGTGTCCGGCCCGGACGACCTCCCGCTCGTCGAGCGAGTGTCACTTGCCTGCGGCGAAGCGCTTCGCCCGGCGTTCGCCCCTCGCGCCGTGATCATGCGGGCGATCGACGCCGCGTATTTCTCGGCTTCGGCCGCCACTCAGGCGACTAGTGCCGCTCCAGCCGAAATGGCCGCTTCGGCGCGGGACAACGAAACCACCGCGCCGACTGCCGGCGGAGGAGCGGAATCGGGGGCGGGATCGTCATCCGCAGCCGAGGATCTGCTGGTCGCTCGCGGCGAGCCCGCCGCGCGTCTTCTCAACGCGATGCTTCTCTCAGCCGTGCGGCAGAACGCATCCGACGTCCATCTCGAACCGGATGGCGCGAACGGCGCGCGCGTGAGGTTTCGCCTTGCCGGACGCCTTTACGAGCAGGCGGAGTTCGCAGTCGCGCCGCCGCTGGGGCCGCAGGTCGTCTCGCGCCTCAAGGTTCTCAGCGGAATGGACATCGCCGAGCATCGTCTGCCGCAGGACGGCATGACGCAAGTCCGGGCCGGGGCGCGAGTTCTCGACATTCGCGTTTCAACAATCCCGGCCGCAGGCGGCGAAAGAGCCGTCATGCGAATACTTGACCGCGAGGACTCTCTTATGCCGCTGCCGGATCTAGGCATGGACGGTCCCGTGCTGGAGGGATTCTCCTCGCTCCTTTCGCGGCCAAACGGGATAGTGGCCGTCTGCGGGCCAACCGGTTCGGGCAAGACAACGACTCTTTACGCCGCGCTGCGCTCGCTTGACGTGCGCCGCCGCAACGTAATGACAATCGAGGATCCGGTCGAATACCGCATCGACGGCATCTCCCAGATGCAGGTCCGCCCGAGAATCGGGCTGACGTTCGCCAGCGGACTCAGAAGCGTCCTAAGACAGGACCCGGACGTGGTGCTCGTCGGCGAGACGCGCGATCCGGAAACCGCCGAAATTGCGGTGCGGGCCTCACTTACGGGGCACCTTGTGCTCACGACCCTTCATACAAACGACGCCCCTTCGGCCGTGATGCGGCTCGTTGACATGGGCGTGGAGCCGTATCTTCTGGCCTCTTGCCTGCGCGGAGTCCTGGCGCAGAGGCTCGTGCGCAAGTGCTGCCCGCAATGCGCGACGCTCTTCGAGTTTGGAGCGCCCGGCGTGTCCGCCGCCGAGGAGGCGCTCGCCCGCGCCGCCGGCTGCGACGGGGTGCTGCGGGCGAATGCCGCCGGCTGCGGACGCTGTCTCGAAGGCTACTCCGGGCGCACTGGGCTGTTTGAGCTTTTGCCATGTTCGGAAGAGGTGTCCGTGGCGATTCACGACGGACGGCTCTCCGCGGCGGATCTGCGGGCTGCGGCCTGCGGGCCCGGGACGGATGGCGGAGGCGGGAAGGCGCGGTTCCGGCCGATGTCGGAGGACGCATCCGAAAAACTGAGGACTCGCATCACGACGCCGGCGGAAGTTCTGGCCGCGCTCGGGACTTTTTGAGATTGATTGAAAAATCGAGCTCCTAAATTCAAAACCGGAGATTCGTTTTGCAGGTTAGGCAATGGTTTCACACGACATTCGCATCATCGCCCTCGATCTCGACGGGACGCTTCTGGATTCGGAGAAGAGAATCTCGCCGCGCAACCGCGCCGCGCTTGAGGACGCCGCGTCCCGCGGCATCCTCGTAGTCCCCACCACCGGGCGCTTCTACGCCGCCATTCCGGCCGTGGTGCGCGACCTGCAGTTCGTGCGCTATGCAGTGACCAGCAACGGCGCGTCGGTCTTCGACCGCGTCGAGAACCGCTCCGTATCCGAAATCCCGATTCCTCTCCACGCCGCCCTGGACATACTCGACGCCCTCGGGTCGTTCGACTGCATCTGCGACTGCTACATGGACGACTGGGGGTGGAATTCGGAGTCCAACGTCGAAAAGGCCGACGAATACGCGCCCGACGCCCATTACGCCGCGATGATCCGCGACCTGCGCACGCACGTTCCGTCTCTTCGCGACCATTTGCTGGCCACCGGCCACGACGTTCAGAAGATTCTCGCCTACGTCAAGGACCCGTCGCTATACGACAGGATCGTCGAGGCTGTGGCGGCCGTGGCGCCGGGGACCGTCGCGACCGCGTCGAACTCCAGGATGTTCGAGTTCAACGCGGCTGGCGCGCACAAGGGAGCGGCCTTGCAGCGTCTTGCCGAGTCGCTGGGTTTCGGAATGCAAAACGTCATGGCCTTCGGCGATGGCCTCAACGACCTTACGATGGTGCGCGACTCCGGCCTCGGCGTCGCGATGGCAAACGCCGCCCCGCAGGTTCTCTCCGCCGCCAGATTCGTTGCGCCGTCCAACGACGACGACGGCGTCGCCGTCGCTCTGGAGCGCTTCCTGCCGCGTCGTTAGTGCAATTTTTGATTTGCATTCTGCGGGCGGTTGCCCTATCGTTCCGCGCCGAGCGCGCGACGGCGGCATGGTGCCGCGGCGCCGCGCGCGAAATACAAAACAAAGGCGCACCGCCGCCACAATTCCGGCACGAAGACCACCACCATGCGCAAAGGCATTCTGGCTCTCCCCGCAGCGGCCCTGCTGCTCGCGGGCTGTTCAAAGGACAAGGAAACGCTCAGAATCTTCACCTGGGCGGACTACATCGATCCCGACCTCGTCGAGCGATTCGAAAAAGAAAACGGATGTCAGGTGAAAATCGACATCTTCGACTCCAACGAGATCATGCTTGCGAAACTGCAGGCTGGAGCCAACGGATACGACGTGATTTTCCCGTCCAGCTACATGGTGTCCAAGCTTGCCCGCGACGGAATGCTGGAGAATCTTCGCGACCGCGGCATCCTCGACGATCCGATGCGCCTGCCCAACATCCGCCACATCGACCCGGACTACCGCAAGTGCGCCCTCGATCCGGACATGAAGTTCGGAGTGCCCTACATGGTCACATACACGGGCGTCGCCTGGCGCGACGACAGGGAGCCCCTCGTCTCCACCCCTCCGGACGAGTCGTGGTCGGTGTTTGACCGCGCGGACCTTAAGGGCCGCGTGACACTTCTCGACGACATGCGCGAGACCCTGGGCGCTGCCCTTCGCTTCTGCGGCCACAGCATCAACACGCGCGACCCGGCGGAACTCGCCGCCGCGCGCGACGTCGTGATCCGCTGGAAGAAGAACATCGCCAAGTTCGAGAACGAGCAATACAAGAGCGGCGTGGCCGGCGGCGAATTCGTTCTCGTCCACGGCTACAGCGGCGACATCGGGCAGACGCAGCTGGACGAGGAGGGCGGTCTTGCGCCGGACCTCAACCACGTGCGCTTCTTCCTGCCGAAGGAGGGCTTTTCGCTCTCCTGCGACGAAATGGCCGTCCCCGTGACCGCCCCCAACAAGGAGCTTGCCTACAAGTTCATCAACTTCCTCCACGATCCGGAAGTCGCGGCGCAGAACATGGAATACACCGCCTACTGGTGCCCCAACGCCGGCGCCAAGGCCATTCTGCGCGAAAAGAATCCGGAAATGGCCGCCAATCCCATGATTTTCCCGGATCCCGAGGATCTGGAGCGCGGCGAGGTGATCGATGACCTTGGCGACGACCTGGCGCTCTACACGCGCGTCTGGGACGAAATCAAGGCTTCCGAAAACAAGTAGCCTCCGTGCATTCCGAGAATCACGAATCCAGCGCGGGCGTCGGACTTCCGGCGTCCGCGCCGGTTGCTTTTTCGGCCCCCGTGGCAGTTCCGGTGTCGGATGCGCTTCTGCGCAACCTGCCGCGCCGCGCGGCGCTTCTGCGCGCTCTGCGCGGCTTCTTCGACGCCGCTGGCTTCGTCGAGGTCGAGACGCCTGTTCGAATCCCGGCACCGGCCAACGAGCCGCATATTCTGCCTCCTCCGAGCGGTCGCGCCTTTCTGCGCTCGTCGCCGGAGCTGCAGATGAAGCGGCTCCTCGCCGCCGGGATGGAGAGGATCTGGCAGATAGGCCCGTGCTTCCGACAGGGCGAGCGCGGCGACCGCCACGCACCGGAGTTCACGATGCTTGAATGGTATCGCGCCCCCGGGACCGCGGCCATGATTCTCGACGACCTGCTTGCCATGCTTCCCGCCGCCGCGCGCGCGGTCTGCGGGACTGAGCGGATCAGGTTTCGCGGCGCCGCCGTCGATCTCGCCGCCCCCGCGGAGGTCCTGCCCGTCCGCGAGGCATACAGGCGTTTCGCCGGCTGGGACCCGGTGGAGGCGTGGGACTCCGACCGATTCGACGTTGACATGGCGCTGCGGATCGAACCCGCGCTCCCGCGCGACCGAGTCTGCGTTCTTGTCGAATACCCCGCTCCGGCCGCAGCGCTGGCCCGCCTTCTGGAATCGGACCCGCGCGTGTCCGAACGCTGGGAGGCATACGCCGGGGGGATGGAGCTCGCCAACGCGTTCGGAGAACTGTGCGACGCGGTCGAGCAGCGCCGCCGCTTCGAGGCGGCGCGCGACGAAAAGATCGCGTGCGGCGAGCCTCCAATGCCGCTTGACGAGGAATTTCTCGCCGATCTGCCTTCCATGCCTCCGGCTGGCGGAGCCGCGCTCGGCGTGGATCGTCTGGCCATGCTGCTAGCCGACGCCGAATCAATCGACGACGTGCGGCCCTTCCTGCCTCCCGTCGGCGCTCTCTGGTAGAAGCGAAGGCAGTCGGACTCGCCGCGCGGAAGGCAATGGCGAGGCTCGGCTACGGCTATTTCTCCGCAGCGTCGCGCTCGGCTAGAATTTCGGCCCACTTCGCCGAAAATCCGTCATAGAGCGCTGTTAGGACCCTGTCGAACGTCTCCACGTCATCAGGCGGAAGGCGTGAGAGTATTTCCCCGGACACGTCGCGGGCCCTAGCATCGTATTCCTCAAGATGCCCGCGGCCTTTCTTGGAAATCGAAATGACGAACGCCCTGCGATCCGTCGGATCGGTCACGCGATCAACCAGCCCGGACTGAACGAGGCGGTCAACGGCCTGGCCTGCGGCCGCCGGAGTCACGTCCAGATCGTGGGCCAGCGTTGAAATGCGGATGTCGCCCCTGCTGTGCGAGAAGATGTAGCCGAAGATGCGGGCCTGGTTGACCGTGATTCGGTTGAGACGCTCCCTGTCGGATCCATTTTTCAAAACCGAGCGGAAAAGGTCCGAGAGGCGCAGCAGCCGCCGCCACAGATCCAGACTTCCGTTGTCCTGGGCGGCGTGTGAATTTTTCCCGAAGTCGTTCATGTCGTTTCGCTTGTGTGGCGCGTGTCGGACGATAGCAAAATACTTCTTGAAAGTCAATCATTCTTTACTTTCCAGACACGAGTTTTGACCTTGAGCGGGCGGTTTGGTAGAGTCCGGGGCCGTGAAACGAAACTATCGGTCATTCCATGCGGCAGCCGTCGCCGCCGCCACCGCGGCGGCGGCGCTCGTCTCCGGATGCGCGGCCCCCTCCACGGGGCGAGTGCGGGACGCCCATCTGCTATGGGGCGGCTCCAGTGAAGGGCGGCGCATTGTATCCGTAAGGCAGGCGGGGCCGTTCTACGAGCGCGTCGAAACGGCCGACGGCGCCGTCCGCGAATCGCTGCGCCCCTTTCTCCGGACGGAAATTCGCTCAGCCGATCCGAACGTTTCGCATCTGGAGGTCCTGTGGCCGCTCTACGCCCGAGAGCGCCGCCAGCGCGAAACGGCATGGCGACTGCTGATATTCTTCGGGCTGGACAAGGATTCGGACGACATGTCGTCGGTCCAGGACCGCACGTGGTTTTTCCCGCTGTGGTTTTCAGGCACGACCCGCAAGGGCGAGGACTACGCCGCGCTTTTCCCGTTCTTCGGCACGATTCGCGACTTCTACTGGGAGCGGGTTGGCTTCGCGCTCTTTCCGCTTTGGTGCGAATGGGACAGAGCGGGTCACCATACGTGGAGCGTCCTATGGCCGTTCTTTCAACGTCAGACGGGCGGCGGCCGTGACGCATGGCGCATAATACCCTTCTGGGGGCGCACTCGAATCGACGGCAGGATGGAATCGCACTTCCTGCTGTGGCCCATCTGGACGCAGGCCCGGCACTTCGGGCGGAACCCCGGCCATGACTGGATGCTCTGGCCGATATGCGGCCGCGTGGACAGGCATGACGAAAGCTCGCTTCTGATACTTCCCCCGTTCTTCAACTTCTCGCATGGCCGCGGAAAGCTTCCCGACTACCGCAAAATCAACTGCCCGTGGCCTCTCGTCATGGTCCACGACGACAAGGACCGGCACATGCGCCGGGTGTTCCCGTTCTGGATGCGTCGCTGGACCGAGGATGGAAAGGCCGAAAACCGCACAGTGCTGTGGCCGTTCTGGAACGACCGCCGGTTGGACCTTCCGCGCGGCGGAGTGCGAGAATGGTCGCTCTTCCCATGTCTGCATTCCTCCGTCACGTTCGCCAAAGACGCCGATGGTTCGGAGAGAGAGGTCGAAAACTACTTTCGCGCCTGGCCGATCTACTCGCGTCGATTCGACGAAACGGATCGCCTCGTGCGAATACCGGACCTTTCGTTCCGCAAGCGCTCAGGGCAGCTTGAGCGCAACTTTCTCGGGATGTTCACGCTATACACGCGCGGAGAAACGAAAGACGACGACGGCGGGGTTCGCGTTGACCACGAGGCGCTCTGGGGGCTCTGGCGCCGCGGTCGCGGATCGGACGGATATCGTCTCGACAGACTTTGGCCGCTTTTTGAACGTCGCGAGGAGAACGGGGAAACGTCCCTGTCCTTCCTTTTCGGTCTGATCGAAATCTGATCTGGCGCCATAGTCGGCTGCTCCGCCGCGGGCGCCCCTCCCCCGCCCTTCCGCGTCGCCCGGCGGGATGCGGGAAATGCCGTTTCAGCAGTGCTGCCCGCGGTGCGGCGAAAGGCTGGCCTCCAGCAGGTGCTCGATGTGCTCCGGGTTGCGGTTCATCACGACTGCCATCGCGCCCTTGTCGAGCGGCCGCAGACTCGTCTCTCCGCCCTGCGCGCCCAGAACGTGCAAATCGGCGCCGCGGTTTACGCAAAGCAAATGCGTAGCGCGAGCCGCGACCACGCCGAGATTGTGCGACACCATGACCACCGTCGCCTCCTTCGCAAGATCGGCGAATATTTCCACGAGATCGCGCTCCGTGGCGGCATCGACGTTTGCAGTCGGTTCGTCCAGAAGATACAATTCCGGGGCGGCGCATAGCGCCTGCGCCACCACTACGCGCTGGCGCTGTCCGCCGGAAAGAGCGGAAAACGGACGCGCGCCAAAGCCGTCAAGGCCCACCCGGGAAAGCGCCGAACCGGCCATTTCGCGGTCGCGCCGGGAAAAGCCCCCAAGCGTCCGGGTGGCGACGCGTCCGAGCATGACCGCCTCCAGCACCGTAATCGGGAACGACGGGTCGAACACGACGCTCTGCGGCACGTATCCGACGCGACGGCGCGCCGCGCCCGGCGCGCTCCCCAATACGCGCACCGAGCCAAAGCGCGGGGCGATTTCTCCTAGGAGAAGCTTGAGAAGAGTTGTCTTGCCGCCCCCGTTTGGACCGACGACGACGGCGAACGAGCGCCGTGGCAAGTCGAACGACACATTGTGCAGCGCCTCCTCCTCGCCATACGCGAAGCAGACGTCGCAGACCGAAATGGCGGGTTCAAAGTCCATGCCGACTACGAAAACTGCATCCGCAGACCAAGGCTGACCTCTTCGCCCGGACCTGGGCGAAAGAACGGCTCTTTCGTCGCGAAATCCTCCTCGGCGCCTTCTCGCGACGGGAGCCCAGTCCATGGCTCGACGCACACGTATGGGGCGTCGGAATGAGGCGCGTGCCAGAGGCCAAGACTTGAAAATCCCTCGCCCGGAATCACGCGGACGCTGCGCGGCGAGCCATCGCTGCGCAGCGTGACCGCCGATCCCCACCCGCGCAGGAAAATCGCGTCGTTTTCAAACAGGGAATGCGCCAGATGGAGCGTGTCGCCGCCGTCGAGTGGGAACTTGATGGTCGTGCCGGTGTCCAGGCACGATGGCGCCGGCGAGAACACAATGCGCTCGGGCGCGGTCGCACCCTCGAATCGCAGCTCCCACTCGTTGAACGCGGGAGAACCGCCGAGCGGGACGTTGAATCCGGGATGGAATCCGAACGCAAACGGAAGCGCGTCTTCGGCCCCGCGATTGCGGACGCGGACATTCCAGTCGAGGTTGTCGCCATCAAGCGTCACCCTGACTTCAATGCGAAACTTGAACGGATACTGGGCAAATGTCTCGGCGTCGTCCTCCAGCGCCATGAGAACGCCTGTCGCGTCGCGGCTTTCGACCGCGAACGTTTTCGAGCGCAAAAATCCGTGAATCGTCATTTCGTGGCGCCGTCCGCGCCAGTAGTAGTGGCCGTCGCGTCCTCCGGGCAGCCGCCCGCAGATCGGAAAGAGCAGAGGGGCGCGCTCCGCCCAGTATTGCGGATCTCCCTGCCAGATGTATTCGCAGGCGCCCTCGCCGCCATCGAGGTCCGGCTTGCGGACGACGGAGACAAGTTCCACGCCGCGATCGGCGATTGTTACGCGTAAACGTTCGTTTTCAAGAATGGCATTCATTTATTTGTTGCTCCTGACCTTTGAGCGCATTCTCCAAGACATGGAGAACAGGTGGCCTCGCCATAATGGCATGGCGGACGGGAATTGGGAGAACCTTGCCGATACTAGATTGCCGCCTATTCCATGTCAAGCGCTTGTCGCGCGTCTGATGGAACCTCAACAAGGAAGGGCGAGCCGCCCTGGGAGCGCGGGCTTCCAGCCCGCGATGGGGGGTGCGGTCTCTGGCCGCGCCATGCCTGGGAGCGCGGGCTTCCAGCCCGCGATTGCGAACAAATCCCCTCCGCTTCCGGGTCCTATCATCCGTGGCGCCTGGCGCGCCAGGCGCGCATCGACATGCCGTGCCGCGCCTTGAATAGGTTCTTGAGCGCGTTGGCGCTCCGGAAGCCGCAGAGGGCGTGGATGGCGCCGATCGAGTGGCTCGTCTGCACCAGCATTCGTTCGGCTTCGGCTAGCTTCGTGTCGGTGATGAGCCGCCCGACCGTGGTTTTCTGCGTCTCGCGGAAACGCAGGTCCAGAAGCGACCTCGAAACACCGAGGCGAGCCGCCACGTCGGCCGGCGCGATGCCCTCCGTCGCGTGTTTCGCGACGAATTCCTTCGCCCGCGCTACCACGTTCTCCGCAGGCGGCAGGTGCGGCGTCGATTCCCTCAGCACCACGCGCCGCACGCCGGAGAGGATTGGCCCCGATCGCGCCGCCTTCGCCAATTTGCGCGAGCGCAGCATCCGGTCCAGAGTCTCGGCGGCCGTCCTTCCCTCCCAGTGGAAGTCAGGCTCGACGCTGGAAATGGCGGGCGTCACGCTGTCGCACACGTATGGGTCGTTGTCGATGCCCAGGACCGAGATTTTGCCGGGCACGGAGATTCCCACTGCCTTGGCGACTTCGATCACGGACATCGCGTTGATGTCGTTGGCGGCGAGAATCGCGGCCGGATAGTCGAGCGACTTCAAAAACTGCGCCAGCAGCCGGCGCCGTTCGTGGATGTCGGTCCCGGGCGACGGGAGCGTCGCGACGTCGCCCAGTCCCGCCGCCGCGACGGCCTTCCGGAACGCCGCCCCGCGCCTGCCAGACCACTCCTGCGGTTCCAGCGATTCCACGAACGCGAACGAGCGATACCGCCCGAATCCGGCGAATGCGTTCACCGCCGCCTTCGCGATTTTGTCGGCGTCGCTGCGCATCACCACCCAGCGCTCCGTCGGCACCAGCTGGTCTCCGGCGTCGTTTTCCATCATCACGACCGGACACTGCAGCGCCTTGAGGCGGGCGAACGTCGCCTCGTCGTAGATCCCCGAATAGAGGACTCCGTCCACGGCGGGCGTCGCGCCGCCGTTAGCGAAAAACGCCTCGATTTCGTCCTGGTCGCGCAGCACGTGCAGGTTCCAGCGGTGCACGGTGCCGAGATAGTCGAAAATTCCCGCGAGCCTCTGCCTGCTGGCCGAGTTCGAGAGAATCGCGGCGATCGCGATTTCCGGGATTCGCTCCCCGGTCGTGGTGGTTCGTTCTCTTGACATCGCCGGGAAGTATAACGAGCGGCCCGGATGGATTCAAGGTTTCATCCTAAAAAACGCAGTTGACACGAACAGACTTTCTCACACAGAGGCACGGAGGCACAGAGATTGATGGTTTTATGGATGCACATGATTCCCTGTTTCAATGCACATTTTGGGTGAAAGCCTCGTATGCGATTTCAAAGGTTTCAAAAGCCATTTTCCAATGTTCTCCGTGCCTCTGTGCCTCTGTGTGACACTTTAACCGCGACATTTAGGTTTCATGCTGTCGCGGCACTTGCGTTCGGGCAAAACGCGGACGCGCCAGTTCCCGTCGATTGCATGAGTCATTATTTGCAAAATGATATTATTGTTATTTGCAAAGTGAGTTTTTGGGCTTCTGAAGTCTTGAAAAGGCATGTTTCGGGTGATACAGTTGTTGTCAAGCGAAGACATGTTCCGGCAATGGTGGGTTCGGCCCCGTCCGGAACGCCAGGTTGGTTCCTCAAGCGACGACAGACGACAACGAAAGACCATGCGATGAAGACGACGTTTCTCAATGCGGCACGGGCGGCGAAGGCCGCCGGATTTGCGTTTTTGGCCACGCTGGCGCTTCTGGCGCCCGCGACCGTCCGCGCCGACGCAGTGAACATCCGCTCATGGCTTGCCGGCAAGGGAGTCACGGTGTCGGACTGTGTGTCGGGCGACGGATACTTGACGGACTACGGGCCGGAGAAACTCTTCGATGGCGTGAATGCGGTGGACAGCGCTGCGGACGCCAAGGCGGCCCGCTGGCTTGCCAGACAGAACAAGTCCTCCTCCGCGCAGGTGACAATCGCCGCTCCCGACGCGCTTTTCTCCACAGAGAACGACGGCCTTGCGCTCACGCGATTCCGCCTCTACCGCTACTCGTCGCTTTCAGACTCCTATGCCGTGAAGAGGGCGCCCGCCACATGGACGCTCTACGGCAGCATGGACGGCACGACGTGGGAACCCATCCACGAGCTGACGGAGGATAATTACATTCGCTGGGATTCGGCCACCGAGTATGTCGAGTTCGAGATTCCGCAGGAATCTCGCATCGCCTACCGGGCGTTCAAGTTCCAGCCGCTGAAGAGCCACCTGGAAATCACGGCTCCAAATGAAACTCTCGGCTGGTACAACGGCGCGATGGAACTGGAGCTCTACGTCGAGGAGGCCGCGCGGAAGCCGCTTCTGAACCTTCGCGAACTTCTGGTCTCGGCCGGCGTCACGGTCGCCGACTGCGTGACGGGCGAAGGGCATTATGCGAACAATCCGAATGACTACAACGGCCCCGACCTGCTTTTCGACGGAGTGAAGGAAACGACCGCGACGGCCGGTACCCGGTGGCTCGCCGGACAAAACAACCTCGACGGCGTGAGCGTCACGATCGCCATCCCCAAGGAGGCGAGGGGCAACGGCGTTGTCGGTCATATTCTCAAGGGCTACGCCCTGTATCGGAACATCAACGGCGATTCGGGACGCCGACGCGCCCCGCGGACATGGAAGATACAGGGCTCCGACGACGGCGTGCAATGGACGGACATCGACACCCGGTCGGAAGCCGTCGCGTGGGGATCGGACGACTCCGTCAAGTCGATGTCGTTCAACCTTCCGGCGAACAAGACGTCCTATCGCCAGCTTCGCTTCGTTCCCCTGTCGTCCGGGGCCGAGTCTGTGTCTTGGGTTAGTTGGAAAGTCGGTCTGCAGGAAATCGAGTATTTCGTCGAAGAGGACATCACGTTCCAAGGAACCTGCGTGTTCTTCCGCTAGCGATGATGCCGCGCACTCCGCGCTTGATGTTGTCCGTTTGCCGTCTCGCGCCGGGAATCGCGCGCGCGAGGACGGCTTGAGGACGACGGCGGGCGTGGCCGCGCGGCCGTCATCGACGGGAATCGCGCGCGAGGACGGCTGGAGGACGACGGCGGGCGTGGCCACGCGGCCGTCATCGACGGGAGACGAGCAGCGGCGCGGCGTACAGCGGAACGAGCGCGACATCGCCTCGCATTCCAAAATCCTTGGGATGGAGGACGAACGCCTTGTCCACGAAGCGGCTGTATTTCGAGCAGTATCGCACAAGCGAATTCGTGGAATAGCTCCGTCCGCTCTTCACCTCGACGGGCGACACATTGTTCCGGCGGTCGGTCTTGGATTTCGCCAAGAGGAAATCGATTTCCATCGTGTTCGCCGGATTCGTCCGATCCGTGTTGGAAAAGAAGTATAGCGCGTGTCCCGCCGCGCGAAGCATTTGGGCAACGACGTTTTCCACGATCATGCCCTCGTTGATGTCCATGTCGTCGAGAAGCAACCTGTCGTGGATGCGCTTGGCGGCCAACTCGTTTTCGCCGAAGGCGTGGCTGACGAGCAAGCCGGTGTCGGCCATGTAGCACTTCAGCGCCGCCCTGTCGGCCGTCAGTTCCAACCCGACGTTAGGCTCGGCGGCGCGGCGGCAAACGTTCACGGTCATCGAGGATTCGAGCCAATCGAACGTCGTTTCGAAATCGCGCATTTTCGCGCCGGGACGGATGTTCGACAGCGACAGGCGTTTTTCGTGGCGGGAAAGCTGCGAAGGAATCGCGTTGAAAACTGACAGGGCCTTTTGCTTCAAGGCACCGCCGTATTTCAGCATGTCTCCTCTGTAGAGTGCGAGGATGTCCCGCTTGATGGCATCGACGCGGCCTAGGTCGCGCGTTTCGGCGAACTCCGCCACGGCCTGAGGCATTCCCCCGACAACCATGTATTGACGGAACGAGTCCATGATTTGCCCGTGGAACGGTTGTCCGACGGGCTGGAGGGCGTCGAAGCGGTTCTCCACGAGCGGAAACGTGGCTTCGTCCCCCAATGCCCACAGAAATTCCTCGAAGTCCATTGGATACATCGGAATCCGCCTTTCCTCGCTGGGAATCAGGATGTCCTTGACGTTCCTGTTGATGGAAATCAGGGAGCCGGTCTCGATGTAGTGGAAGCGGCCGTCCTTGACGAGGTGCTTGATCGCTTCCCGGGCACGGGGAAACTTCTGCACTTCGTCGAACACGATGATTCCGTCCCCGGGAATGAGCGACGCGCCGGTGATCCGCTGGAGATACAGGAAAAACGTGTCGAGATCTCCCAGATAGTCGTTGAAAATCCGTTTGAGCCGTGCATTGGCGACGCTGAAATCGACAATCAGTCTGCTCCTGTATTCCCGACGTGCGAATTCCTCCACGACGTAGCTTTTGCCGACGCGTCTGGCCCCGTCGATGAGCAATGCCGTCGATCCGTTGCTTTCTCGTTTCCAGTCCAGAAGCTTTGAGTAGATTTTCCGCTTCATTCCGAATGTCCCTCAAACGCCGGCGATTCTAGCGCCAGTGACGCCGGATGTCAAATCAACCGCACCTTTTCATGGGTTTCGACAGTGCGGCAACCGCACCTTTTCATAAGTTTCGACGATGCGTCAATCGCACCTTTTCATGAGTTTCGACCGTGCGACAACCGCACCTTGTCACAACTCTCGGCAATCTGCCGCCATTGTGCTGTTTTGTCAATTTCGTCGTCCGTCGATTTGATCGATTTTTTCCGTTGAACCTTTTGGCCGTTTGGCGCATCATGCAGTCGAAGACATGGACGCCGACGCCAACAGCCTCTTGAGCGACATTCTGCGCGATCCCGACCACGGGGCCGCGCGGCTTGTGGACTCGTGCCACGAGCCGCTGTTCGCGCTGGCCATGTCGCTTTGCCACGACCGCATGACGTCCGAGGACCTCGTGTTCCGGACTTTCGAGACCGCAGTCCGCCGCGCGTCCGACTGCCGCGACGGCAGCGCCTTTCTCGAATGGATGAAGGCCATCCTTCGCAACGAGTGGAGAATGTCCGTGAGGCGCGACATGGTCCGCTCCGAGACGCCCATGGGCGGATCGGACGACATCGAGCGGATTCCCGGCGCAATGTCCTCCGGCGGCGACATCGAGCGCGCGGTGGACGGCGATTTCGTGCGCGACGCGATCGGCAAACTGTCCCCGGAAGCCCGCGAGGTGCTGATCCAGCGCTATTTTCTGGACATGCCTGTCGGTCAGATCGCGCGGTTCCTCCGGCTTCCCGTCGGCACCGTGAAGTCGCGTCTCCACTACGCGCGGCTGGCGCTGGCGGCCAAGCTCGGCACGGCCGCGAATACGTCCCGGCGGAAAGCGGCGGTTCTCGCGCTGGCCGTTGCCTGCATTGCCGTGCTGGGCGCGGCGGTGGTCCACATCGGCGGTTGGGGTGCCGCCTCCACGGAGAGCGTCTCTTCCGGGAGCGAGGACTTCCAGCCCGAGGCAATGGGGGAGGCGACGTCTCGCCTCGCCGCCGTATCGGCCGAGACGCGGAAAGATGCCGCATCTCCCAGCGCTGGCTTCCAGTCCCCGGTTGCGGCGCAGACGGAGGCCGCGTTCATTCCGAACGAGCCGTCCGCCCTCCCCGACACCACGACACCTTTTTCAACAACAACCCAGGAGACAAACACCATGAAACGCACAAAGTTCTTTGCCGCCTCGTTGGCGGCGCTGGCTCCGCTTGCGGCCATCTCCGCCGACTACGACCTCCCCGCCGGTAAAACGGACACGTTCTCCGACGGGGCCGTCCACACCTACGAGACGGCCACCGTCGCGGGCGACCTCGCCATCCTCAGCAACACCAAGTTCACGGCGACGACCGCCGTCAACCTCGCCGGCGGCACGGTGACGGTCAACGGGAACTCCTCCGTGTTCGGCCATCGTTCAAACCGCGGCCTTGACCCCGGCGTGACCGCGACGTTTTCTCCCGCGGCCGCCGACGGGCGCTACACCAAGGTCTCGCTCCAAAACGGCGTGGCCTACGGTTTCGCCGTGGGTGGCGTCTCCGACTACGCGAACTTCGCCGCAAGGAAGCTCGTCATCGAGGCCGACACGGCGGCGACGCGCGACGCCTACCCCGACGGAGTGTTCGACTTCCTCGAAACGACGGGCTCCGGCGGCTGCGCGAACTTCTGCGAGGTCGAGAACAACTCCTCGCTCACAGGGCGCGTCCATGTCGCGGCCACGTCCAGCATGTTTGGCTGCGGCAACGGTAACGCTAATGGCGCAGGGTTCTTCAAGACGGGCAACTTCCTGATTGACGTGGACAGCGGAAAGACCCTGCGATTCAACGCAAACGACAAGGGCTATTCCTACAACCAGGCCGGATGCAACGTCCTCGCGACCGGCGCCGGGAATCTTCTTTTTATCCAGCGGTACAATCTCACTTGGGTAAAAACCGCCCTCCGCTCCGGCGCGGTGATGGACGTGACAGGCACAATCACGTTCGACTGTTCCAGCACAACGTCCGGTGCCTACGGCTGGTTCACGCTCGCCGACGACTGCGTGTTCGGCCCGAACGTGGGCAAGATCATGACGGCCGACGTCGTCGGAAAGAATCCTGTGTTTCTCGAGGTCCCGACCGGCGTCGCCGTGACCGTGCACGATGTCGAAGTGAAGCGCGACGGCGACGGGCTCGTCGGGGCCGGCACCGTCCGCATCGACGCGTCGGCCGCCGCCAGAACCTTCGAGGCGAACATTCCCGCGAACTACGGAAGCGGCACCGCGAACACGCTCTCCATCGCCAAAACCGGCGCGAACGAGGCCGAACTTGTCGTCGCCAACCTGCCCTCGCTCGTCGTCGAGGAGGGCGTCGCCCGCATCACGACCAACTGCGTCGTCGGCGCGCTTTCCGGCGCTTCCGGGGCGACGCTCGTCGCGGACGGCTGCACGGTGACGCTCCCCGCCGTGTCGGCCCTCGGCGGGCTGGCGCTCGCGACCGCCAACGGCGGCGCGTTCCAGTCGGCCTCCGGCCGCGCCATGCTCTACGGCCCCGGGACGCTCGACGGGGCACTCCGGATCGCCTCGGGCGACTTCGCGGCCTCCGCATACGGACTCCCGCAAAAGTTCCTCCGCTGGACGTTCTCCAAGACGGTGTCAAGCCCGAACCCGTTGCACATCGCCCGGCTGTGGGTGTTCGGGAGCGACGGCGGCCGCGTAGTGACGGGACTGGTGGAGGCAATCGAAAACGACAACACCGCCGCCTCGTCGATTCGCGCGGGCCGCGTCGCATGGGAATACAGTTCGGCGACGAACATCGCCGCGTCAAGCTCCCAGTGGTTCTACGGGAAGGGACTTCTGCATAAGGTGTTCAACAAGGACTTCACGACGGACCACAACCATTATCCGCACCTGACCTCTCCCGTCGTCGATCCGGGCAATTCCGACTCCTGGATTGGCTTCACCGTCCATCGCAAGTCCGGCGAGGCGAACGCGACGGGCTACAACATCGAGATCGGGAACTACGCCAACGCACCGTCGTCTTGGACGGTGGAGGCCTCCGACGACGGCGAGACCTGGACTCGGGTCGATGTCCGTGAGAACCTGACGCCCGCGAGCACCACCGCGGAGACGCTCTACGACGGCGAGACGGCCGCCGAGGCCCAGACGCGCGGCGCGCCGCTCCAGCACTTCCTGTTCAGCGGCTACGTGAGCGGCGGCCTTGCGGCCGACGCCGCGAAGGCCGTGACGCTCCAGGTCGATGAAGGCGCATCCGTCGATCTGACGGCCTTCACGGAGTCGCCGCAGAAAATCGACGGTCTTGTCGTCGATTTCGCCGCTGGCGGCGGCACGGTCGAGGGCGGCGCCATTGCGCCCGGAGGGACGCTCTGCATCCTCAATGGCGCGCAGGGCTTTGCCTTCGGCGCGGCTCTGCCGATCACGCTCTCCGGCGTCACGGACGCAGACAATCTCGACGACTGGTCGATTGTCATCGACGGCGTTGGCTCAAAGGGCCGCGTCAAGCTCGATGCCGACGGCCATCCGGTCGTAGTCCCCTTCGGCACCGTTGTGTTTTTCCGATAGTCCATGAAGTCATCTGCGTTCCTTGCAGCGGCCGCCATTTCTCTGGTAATGTCGGCCGACGCCTTCGCCGACATGTCCTGGCGTGTGCTTCCCTGCTGGGGCGGCGGCTATGTCCAGAACGCGGTGCTCTGTCCTGGCGACCCGAACCGGATGTATCTCTACGTGGACGTTGGCGGCCCCTACCGCAGCGACGATGCCGGCAGGAGCTGGCGCCCGCTCCACGCCAACATGCCCGTCGCGATGCGCGAGCGCGGATTCGACCAGGTGCGTTCGCTTTCCGTCGATCCGCGCGACGCCGATTCCGTCGTGATCCTCGCGGGGCGCGACGGCGACACTCCCGGCGGCTTCGCCGTGACGCGCGACGGCGGCCGGACGTGGATGGTGAAGCAAAACGCCTTCGCCTACGGCAACGGTCCGAAGCGGGTCGATGGCCTGTGCCTGTCGCGCAGCCCCTTCGACCCCGACGAACTCGTCGGCGGCGAGGACCGCAGCGGCATCTTCGTCAGTCGCGACAACGGCGAAACCTGGACGCGGACCGGACCGACCGGCGTGTGGTATTCGGACATCCGCCACGACGCGACCGTCCCGGGGCGCATCTACGCCTCCGCGCCGCGCGTCGCGCCCGAACGCATGGCGGGCTGGTGGATTCTCGGGGAGAGCGCCGCGACGCCTCGCGGCTTCGGCTTTTTCCGCAGCGACGACGGGGCGCGCACGTGGCGGCGCATTTCGGACGAAAGTCCCACCGAAATCGCGCAGATTCCCGGCGACGCGCGGATCGTCGGCCTGTTCGACCGCCATCGCGTCAAGGTTTCGGACGATGGCGGCGAAACCTGGGAGCCCTTCGAGCGCGGCCTGCTGGTTAACGACGAGCCGAAGCTCGAGCCGTGGGCCGACGGCGCCTACTACGCGCTCGCCGCAGGACGCGATTTCTGGCTCGTAGGCGACGGCAACGGCGTCAAATACCGCCGCGGACGCGACGACCAGGCTTGGTCTCAACTGCCCGACGGCCGCATGACGGCCGGTGATCCGCCGAACGAGCAGCGCCTCGAAGGGCGGTCCGAAGGCGACATCCGCATGACGGCGCTGATGACGCTCGTGACCGATCCCGGCAACGACGACCATTGGCTCGCGACGGACTGGTTCGAACTCTGGGAGACCTTCGACGCCGGCGCAACCTGGACGACGCGCGTCCGTGGCATCATGCAACTCGTCTCCTACGACATCGCGTTCGACCCGAATTCGGCGGACAATATCTTCTGCTGCCTCTACGACGTGGGCGGAATCGTGTCGTTCGACGGCGGCCGCACGTTCCGCCGCCCCTGCGCGGCGGCGTCGGACGCCGGTGGCCGCAGGTTCCCCAACAACATCGCGACGGCGCTCTACTTGAAGGGGCGCCCGGGCGTCGTCCTGTGCGCCGGGGCACGCGGTTTCGACACGGGCCTGTGGCGCAGTTTCGACGCCGGTCGGACGTGGTCTCCCCTTCAGGGGACGGGCCTGCCGCCGCTCGTGCCCGGCGAGAGCGCGGTGTCGTGCCTCGTGCAGGATCCGCGCGATGGGTCGGTGCTGCTTGCCATGAGCGGTCCGGTCGCGGAGGGCGGTGGGGGCGTTTACCGCAGTCGCGACGAGGGCGAGACGTGGACATGGGATGGCGCCGGCCTCGGCGACGGCGGAGATTTCGATTTCGGCGTAAACCATTCACAAGGGGCGTGGCCGAGAATCGTCGTGTCGCCCGATGGCTCCGCCGTCGCGGCGGGGCGGCGCAACGATGGCGTTCTGCATTCGCGCGCGCCGGGCGCGGCGGCGTGGGAGAACACCGGCGCGACGCCGCCTGACTGGCGCAAGTATCCCCTCGCGGCCGATCCCTTCGCGCCAGGGCGTTTTCTCTGCGGCGGCGGGGACGTTCCGGTCCGCGAATCGACCGACGGCGGCCGGACATGGCATGCCTTCGCGCCGCTCGCGGACCGCGAATGCGGCGGCATCGCCTTTGACCGCCACACGCCGGGAAGCGTCGTTTTCGGCTGTCGCGACGGGCTCTACGCGTCGCGCGACGGCGGGGCGACGATCAGGCGGCTGGAAGGAGGGTTGCGCGTCCCGTCGGGCCGTTCGCGCACCATTGCCCTCGACCGCGGGCGCCTCTTCTTCCTCACGAGCGGCAGCGGCGTCTGGCGAAGCGTTCTGCCGCCGGAATGACATTCGCCGCCATAGTTCTCCAATCGAAAACCGTTGGAAATTGAAACCACGGTCGGAATAAACTGACTTGGTGCGCCATGCGGTCCCCGCGTTGGAAATTGAAACCACGGTCGGAATAAATGAACTTGGCGCGCCCTGCGGTCCCCCGCGTTGGAAATTGAAACCACGGTCGGAATAAATGTTCTTCGCGCACTTTGCGGATTTCGGTTTTGTTTGCAATGTGACATTATTTTTATTTCCGCGATGAGGTTTCTGGGGTTGCCGGGCTTGAAAAGGCGCGGTGCGGGCGGTATAGTCTGCGGCATGCGAAGGAACTTCCCGGAGATTGTCGGTTGCGCGGTCGCCGCGGTCTTTTCTAGCCTGATCGCTTCGGCGACCGCTTCTGCGCCGCAATACCATCTGCCGCTGGACGGAGACGCGGCGTGGGCCGGGCGCGACGCCGCGCGGGCGCGCCCGGCCGTCGTGCACGGTGCGGCGAAGTGGACGGAAGGAGTCTCGGGCAAGGGGCTTGACGTGTCGCGCTGGGCCTACGACCAGACCACCGCGCTGGTGGCCGACGCCTTGCCAGGCGTTTCCACCCGGCGCGGCGCGGTCGCCTTTTGGTTCCGTCCGCACTGGGAGAAGGGCGACGGCGAGAAGCACGTGGTGTTTTCCGCGCGCTCGCCAGCATGGCGTCCTTTGCGGATCTACTTCGTGAAGGGGAAGGACGGCCGACTCGACGTTTCGTTCGTGGAGAAGCACCAGGTCCAGTTTCTGCTCGGCGAGTTTTTCGAAAAGGACGTCTGGACGCACGTCACGCTCTCGTGGGACGCGCGGGACGGCTCGGTGCGCCTCTACCGCGACGGCGCGCCTGTCGGGCGCAAGGTCGATCCCGGCGCGTTCGACGTTCCGGAGGAGACGACGGACCTGCTGCTTCAGTGCGGCGACGGGACGGACCGCTTCAATGCCTGCGTCGGCGACGGCGTTTACGACGACATCCGCCTCTACGACGAGCCTCTCTCAGAGGCGGAGGCGTTTCTCCTGGCCGACGGAGGCGCCGCCACGGCGATGCGCCCGCTCGCGTCGCCGCCGTCGGGCGCGTTCTCGCTTGCGCACCGGGACGCTTTTCTTGCTGGCACGGCCCCGCTTCTTCGCTTTCGCTCGTCCGGCGGCGCGACGTTCACTCTGCGCGCCACCGGAACGTCGCGCGGCCTGTCGCTCGACGGCGCCACGGACGGCGCGGTGGCGCCGGCCGTGACGAGCGCCGACACGCTGGACCTGCGCGTCGGATGCACGCTCGAATTCGCGCCCAGGGGCCGCGCGCTCGCGTTTCTCCTCGACGGCGCGGAGCAGGGACGGCTCGTCCTCGACCGCGACGTCGGCCGCATCGTCTCCATGGAGGTCGCCGACGGCGTGACGGTGGCCGACGGGCGCGGCGAGACGCCGCACCTCCCGGCGCCGGCCTCTGCGGCGGAAGCGCGCCTCTGGTCGCTGCCTGGGAGCGCGGGCTTCCAGCCTGCGACCGCCGCGGGCAAGATGCCCGCGCTCCCAGGAGACGTCCGCGAGGCGGTCTGCCTCAACGCCTACTGGCGAGTCTGGCCGGTGGATGACTATCTTGGCGCGCCGCCCGAGGGCGTCGCCCCTGGCTACGTGCGCGTTCCGGGCAGCTTCCGTTCGCCGCTCTGGAACATCCACCGCCTCGATCCGGCGACGGGCGAGCCCGACGCCGGGGCGCAGTCCTGGCGCGGCCGCCCGCTCGACTCCTACCGCGCGGCGTGGTATGAGCGCGAGGTCGCACCCCCGCCGGAATGGGAGCGCGGCGGCGGGCGCGTGTGGCTCGTCTTCGACCACTTCAACGCCGACGCCGGGCGCGTCTGGTGGAACGGCGAGCTCGTCACGTCGTTCCGCCAGGACTTCAAGTCGTTTTCCGCCGTGCCCCACAGGGTGCGGATCGACGTCACGGACCGCCTCGCGCCCAACGGCCGCAACGCGCTGCGCCTCTACGCCGATCGCCACTATTCGGGGCTCTGGCAGGGGCGGCCCGCCATCGGAGACCACGCGGAAATCTGCCTTGGCGACGTCTGGCTGGAGAAAACTCCCTTGCGCCTCGTCATCGCCTCCGCCGTGGCGCTGCCGAGTTGGCGAAGGAAGAGCGTCACTCTGCGAGTCCGCATCGCGAACGGTGGCGCCGAGCGCGGCCAGGTGGCGGTCAGGGCCGTCTTTTCGCGTCCCGAAGGACGCAAGGTCTGCCGGACGACCGCGGAGCTGACGGGCGCGCCGGAGCAGGTGGTGGTCTGGACGGAGCCGTGGCCGGATCCCGTTCCGTGGTCCGCGGACGATCCGCAGCTCTACGAACTGAACGTCGCGATCGGGCGCGGCGGCGCCGTCGCCGACACGTTTCCGGCGCAGCGCTTCGGCTTCCGCGAGGCGTGGGCGGAGGACGGCCGTCTCTTCCTCAACGGACAGCCGCTGAGGCTCCGGATGTGGACCAGCCCTTCCTTCGATCGCCTGCGCTACTGGTGGGGGCACCCGGAGGCGGTCGGGCAGTTCGTCGCGCACGTGAAGGAACTGGGCTACGACACCGTCCGCAACGCGCCGTGGCGCAAGGGTTCGATTGTCGGGCAGTCCGCCTACTACGACGAATGCGACCGGGCCGGGCTGTATCTCCTGAACCAGATGCCGACCTACGAGGACGAGCCGCGCGACCTCTACGATCCCGAAGTCGAGCGCTTCCTGGAGGCGTGGGGCTCGCACCCCTCGATCCTCATGTGGTACACGGACTTCAACACGTGCAGCTACGCCTGGAACCAGGATCCGGCGAAGCTCGCCGACGCCTCCTACGACCCGCCCCGCAAGCGGCTCGTCCGGGCGCGGGCGCGCACGGCCGAATCGGTCATGCGCGCGCTCGACCCGTCGCGCGAGTGCTTCCAGCACGCCGGCGGCTGCAGCGGACGCATCTTCGGCTCGATGAACTACCAGAGCTACGGCACGCCGCTCCAGGAGCAGGAGGACTGGCCCGCGCAGTGGGCGAAGGGGCACACCCAGCCTCTCATGGTCGTTGAAAGCGCCTTCCCGTATCCGGACCAGTTCCGGCGCTTCGACATCAAGGGCGGCGACAAGGAGCACCTCGGCGCCGAACACGCCGCGCGCTACTTCGGCCCGTCCGTCTTCGCGGCGGAGCGCTTTCCCACGCCGCACTCCGCGCCGCTGCTCTGGAACTCCGACGTCGCGGCGGGCCGCGATCCGAACATGACGCGCCTCTCCGATCTGCATTATCGGCGCGTGGTGCGCGCGTGGCGCGCCTACGGCGTGGACGCGATTGGCGACTTCCCCTGCGGCCGCGACCACGCCTACTCGGTCCAGATGTTTCCGAACCAGCGCGTCGTGTGGCGCACCGGCGGCGACCCCAAGACTCCCGGACTCAAGCCCGAAAACGCCGACGGCATCAGCGAGACGCAGCGCCATCCGCTCGGAGACTACTCGCGCCCGGATGGGCTCCACGGCACGGTCAGGGAATGCTTCGCGCCGCTGCTCGTCTTCGCCGCCGGCGATCCGGACGACTTCACGAACAAGGACCACTCGTTCTACGCGGGCGAACGCTTCCGCAAGTCGCTCGTCGTCGTGAACGACCATTCCTTCCCGGTGGAAATCGACTATTCGTGGCGCTGTGGCGGCGACTCCGGCGCGGGCGCGGTCCGCCTCGAGGCCGGCGGCATCGCGCGCGAACCCATCGCCATTGTCGCGCCCGAAGTCGCCGAAAAGACCGACGCCACGCTCGAAATCGAATGGCGCGTCCGCGATGGCGGCGGCAGTCAAAGGGGAGGCGGACTCCAGTCCGCCTTGGAAATTCACGACAACGGCGGTCTGGAGACCGCCGCCCCTCTGCCCGCCGGCCGCGATACCATCGCGCTGCGGTTCTTTCCTAGGGATCCTAGGGGTCCTAGGGATCCTAGCAGCCCTAGGGAGCCTAGTGCCCCTAGGAATCCTAGCCTTCCTCTCTCCCTCTACGATCCTCTTGGCAAGACCGCCGCCGTGCTGCGGCGCGCGGGCGTCGATTTCACGCGCGTCGCGTCGCTCGACGGCCTTCCCGCCGGGACCCGCCTCGTCGTGGGCCAGGGCGCCTTTGCGGACGCGCCGCTCGAAGGCGACCTTCCGCCGGAAGTCGCCGACGCGATCGTCTTCGAGCAGCCCACGAACGCGCTCGCGCGCTTCGTCATGGCCGCCCCGAGTCTGCGCGACGCCTTCGCGAACATTCCGGACTCGCCGCTTCTCGCCGGCCTCGACGACGCCGACCTGCACGACTGGCGCGGCGCCTCCGACACCGTGCCGGCGTTTGTCGTCTCGGACGAATATTCCCCGCACTACCCGCGCAGCAAGTGGAAGTGCGGCAACGGCGGCATCGTCGCCGGGTGCGTCATCCGCCGCCCCTCGCGCGGCGCGTTTCAGACCGTCGTATCGTGCGGGTTTAATCTCGAAGACGCGGCTCTTCTCGTCGAGCGCCGCCCCGGCGGCGGCCGCACGATCTGGTGCCAGATGGACGTCACAAGCCGCTACGGCCGCGATCCCGCCGCCACGCGCCTCGTGGACAACATGCTGGCTTCCTTCCAGAACGGGCTTCCTGGGAGCGCGGGCTTCCAGCCCGCGATGGGGAGTGCGGCCTCTGGCCGCGCCATGCCTGGGAGCGCGGGCTTCCAGCCCGCGAAAGGGGAGGCGGTCTCCAGACCGCCGCGCGACGGCGAGGGCGCCGTCGCCACATCGGCGCGGCCGGAGGCCGCACCCCCCAGCGCCGCGGGCAAGATGCCCGCGCTCCCAGGATGCCCCGTTTTCGCGGGCATCCGCCGCGACTTCGAGGAATTTCTCCGCCTTGCTGGCGGGTGCGAATGCGACGTAGTCGCGGGCGGCCCGGCGTGGATGCTCGCCACGAGCCCCGCGTGCTTCGCGCACCTCAAGAACGGGAGCCAGTCCGTCATTGTCATGGCCGTCGCGCCACGCGATGTTCCCGCCGCGGCCCGCGCGGCGCTGACGCGCGTCTGGTGCACGATTCTCGCGAATCTCAACGTCGAAACCCCGGCCCGGACTCCGGACGGCCAGCCGCTTCCATGAAAACGAGAAACACGCGTTCCCTCTCTTTCTTTTTTGCGCTGTGCGCCGTCACGCTCCCGGCGGAGTCTTCCTCCGTCGCCGATGCCGCCGACGATGTCATGGGCGAAGCCTATCGCGCGATCTGGAACGAAGCCGAGCAGGCCCGGATCGACACGGACATCGAGAAAAACCGCAAGGCCGACGGCGTGTTCGAGATCGACGCGCCCGACGGCGCGGAAGTGCGCATCGAGCAGCTTTCGCACGCGTTTCGGTTTGGCGCCCACATCTTCAACTTCAACCAGCTCGGCTCCACCGCGGCGAACGACGCCTACAAGGCGAGCTACGGCGCGGGCGGACTCTTCAACCAGGCCACCGTGTCGTTCTACTGGATCGACCACGAGCTCACGCCCGGCGCGTTCCGCTTCGGCGGTGGATACGAGGACTCCGAGCGCTTCTGGAACTCGCTCACGCGAGAGGAGGCCATGCGCGAGAGGCACTGGCGGCGGCCCGCGCCGGGCCCCGTGATCGATTTTCTCCGCGCGCGGGACGTGGCCGTTCACGGCCACGTCCTCATCTGGGGGCAGGCGACGCCCTACTGGGTGTATGACTGGCATTGCCCGGAGCGCGAGAAGCGCGTTCTCGACGAACTCGGCATTCCGCGCCACTCCGCCCATCTCGGCTTCGAGCCGGCCGGCCAGAACTGGGGGAACGGATTTCAGGGGAGGCGGGCCAGGGCGTGGCGCGGCAAATACCCGTCGCTCAGGGAGGCGGGGCTGGACGAGGCCGCGCTCGCCGAAAGAATCCCCGTCTTCGCGGCGAACCTGCGCAGACTCCACCGCAAGCGCGTCTTCGACGTCGCGGCCGCATACGGCGACGCGGCGGACAGCTGGGACGTCGTGAACGAAAGCGCCGGCGACTTCTCGCAATACGGCGCTTCCCGCACGGGACTGCCGCTCTGGTTCGGCTGGTTCGGCCTCATGCCCGGCGACTATCCGCTCCATGCGCTGCTCGACGCCGGGGAGGCGTTCCCGAAACACGTGAAGTTCGCCGTCAACGACGCCAATCTCAAACCCTACTACGTCGAGCAGGTGAAGGACCTCGAAAAGGAGGGCGCGCGGATCGACATCGTCGGCTGCCAGATGCACATCTTCGACACCAACGCATGCGCCCGCCTCGCGGCCGGCGCGACGAACGTGAATTGGGTCGGCTCGCCGCAAATCATCCGCGACCGCCTCGACATGATCGCCGGGGCGGGGCGCCCGATCCACGTTTCGGAAGTCACCATTGCGGCTCCGGGCGAAGACGCGCGCGCCTTCCGAATCCAGGCGGAGCTCGCGCGCAACATCTACCGCGCGTGGTTTTCCCACCCGGCCGTCATGGGAATCACGTGGTGGAACACCGTTGACGGCGCCGGCGTCGCGGGCGAGCCGCTCGTGTCCGGAATCTTCACGCGCGACATGGAGAAAAAGCCCGTCTGGTTCGCGCTCGACAACCTCGTCAACCGCGAGTGGAGAACGCGGGCCGTCGCGAAGGCCACCTCCGGCAAAGTCGCGTTTCGCGGCTTTCGCGGACGCTACCGCCTGGAATGGACGGACGCGACCGGCGCCGCCCGCTCCAAATGGGTCGATCTCGAATGACAACGCCTGTGCCGCAGTCGAACGCGTCGCGAAGACCCTTCCCGCCGCGTCGCATTCTTGCGATTGTCGCGTCGCATTCTTGCGATTGCGACGCAGCGTCGTTTTCCCTACAATGAACCGCGCCGACGCTCGATTTGAACCGCCAGCCCTCCTGCCGCATCCTAGCAAACGGAACCCGCGCCACCTGCCATGAAACACGCCACATCCCCCAAAGCCCTGCGTTCCCTCTCCGTTCTCTTCGCGCTCGCGCTCTGCGCCGCCAATGCGGCCGCCGGGCAGACGCACGTCGTCACGTTCCGCCGGCTCAACGGCACCGTCCTCTCCCGCGTGCAGGTCGAAAACGGCGGCAGCGTCGCCGCGCCGGAGGGGCCTGTGGAGCCCGACCACACGTTCAAGGGTTGGGACCACGGCGACTGGCTCGGCTGCGTGACGAATGACATTCAGGTCTGGGCGCTCTACGAGGGCACGAAGGTCTGGGACGCCGGAACTGGCTACGGGTCGCAGTCCATCGCCGAGCGCGACATCCCGTATTCGCTTGAAGAATACTTCCAAATGTACGACAACATGGCCTGGGCAGACGAGTTCTCGCGCGAGGGCACGAACGACGTCCGTTCCACCTATTGGAACTACGACACGGAAAACCGTCACCAGCTCAACTACGAGACCTCCGGCGACAACCAGAAGGAGATCGACGGCTTTCTCGACATCAACGTCCGGCGCGAGAAGAAGACCCGCTGGGAGTTCGACAGGTCAACCCTTTCGTTTAAGACGACCGAATACGACTTCACGGGCGGCGGCCTCAAGAGCAACGGCAAGGTCGCGTTCAAGCACGGACGATGCGAAATCCGCGCCAAGCTCACGCGCCAACGCGGAGCGTGGCCCGCGTTCTGGATGATGGGCAATACCGGGAACTGGCCCGAATGTGGCGAGTTGGACGTCCTGGAGCAACCGAGCGGCGGCGACTGGATCGCGGGGACGTTTCACCTCCCGATGCCGGGCGTCAATAGCGGGTCGATTCCCAACGGGCATCCGACAACGCCGGAGGACGGCGTCCACTTCGGCGACGGCTTCCACCGCTTCGGCACGATCGTCAACGAGCGGGAGGTCGTCTGGTATGTCGATGACCACATCTTCAAGCGCATGGACGTGCGCGATTCGCGCTATTACATGCTCCGCGACCGGCCGCTGTTTATCATCTTCGGCATGGGGCTGCAGTCCAACACCTGGGTGACGGCGAAGGGCGACGCCCCGGTCAGCAAGGATGACGTCCCGGAGCTGGATGAGCGAGGCGTGGACTTCCTCGTTGACTACTGCCGCATCTTCACGAACACCAACGCTGGCAACACGGCCAGCTACGAGGCCGCACCCGCGCAAGCCAGGCTCTCCGCCCCGGTCACAGCCGCCATTTGGCGCGGCTGGGACATGACATGGGGCCGTCCGGGCTCCGGTGCCTACCAGAACAACATCAACAAAGGCTACACAGAGCGCTATTACATCAAAACGGCACTTTCAGAATACTTCGCCAGAGAGAAGACGGACGTGCTCACCTTCCTCACGGAGCCGACGATCTCGACGAGCGCCAATCGCGCCGAGTTTGACATCCCGGACTACTCGTTCCTTTCCATCAGCGCGAACGCAAACGGGTGGAACAGCAGCGACAACCCGAAACTCGAGAGTGGAAGCTACAGCAACGGTCGCCTCCCGCTCTTCTCCAGTGTGCTGTTCAACTCGAAGCGCTTCTCGGTGTCCAGCTCATGCATTGACATCCTCAAGCTCTCGGACGAACCCGCATTCACGAACTGCTACGCCGTGTGCGCCGATCTCAAGGAGAAGGCGACGGACGCCCGCGTCAAGGTAATCAGCGTGAACGTGATCGCCACGAACGGCGTCGAGACTGCGGGCAGCACCGTAGCGCAGGGCTTCAATACGCTCTTCACGACGCTGGATGCGGTCAAGGACGAGAATGTGATCGTCTTGCTGCAGGGTATGGATCAAAAGCTCCTCAACTACATCAAGGCCCGCGCCGACACCGCGCTGGCCTCGCCATACCACTACTTGGGAAACTACTCAGGGACCCTCACCTACCAGTGCGCCTACGCGACCGCCAGCGTCGCTGCGTCGGCGAAACACCCGGACCCCATTCTGGTCCCGAAAGAGGCACCGTCCGTTTCCTACACGCACAACCCGCAGGCTCTACAGGCAACCGTGACATTTGACGCCCCGATCACAACCGACGACGGCCTCTCCGACACATTCGACGCGGCGACCTATGCAAAGTCGATGACAATTTCCTTTCCGGATTACACCGGCGCGGCGCTTTCAAGCTTCCCGGTGCTGGTGCGGCTCTCGACGGCAATCTCCGGCTTCGACTACACGGGCTTCCTACTCCCCGATGGCGGAGACCTGCGCTTCACCGACGCTTCCGGCAATGTGATCCCACACGAGGTTGACACGTGGAACCCGGATGGCGAATCAACCGTTTGGGTGAAGGTGCCTCTGCTCACGAAATCGGCGGCCATCACGGCGCACTGGGGTTGCCCGCGCCCTGTGCGACCGGGGGCGGAGGGCGTCTGGGATGGCGACTACGTCGGTGTATGGCATCTGGGCGAGAGCGGGCTTCCGCTCCGCGAGTCGAGCGGTGTCTCGGTTGACTTCACGCGCTCGACCGGCGACAGCGTGGTTTTCGCCGCCGGAGGCATCGTGGGCGGCGCCGTCGATTTCGTGGCCGCAGGACGCACCAACTCCGTCGTCGCGCTCGACAATGCCGCCCTGGAGGGTCTGGCGCGCGGCACGCTGGAGGTCTGGACGAAGCAGGTCTCGCACACGCAGAACGCAGGCATCCTCTCCAAGCGCGCCGGATACAACAGCAACATTTCCTACTTCATCTACGACAACGGTTCGAGCACGGTGCTATGCCTGCCCGGCGACACGATTGGGTCGAACTATGTGTCGTGCGTCTCGACGACTCCTGCGATGAACGCATGGAACCACCAGGCATTCACCTTCGACACCGCAGCCGCATCGGACAACGCGAAGAGCTATCTCAACGGACTTTCCAAAACGCCGGCCACGAAGTCGGTCGCCGCGTTTTCCGGCATTGCCAACCTTTGCCTCGGCGCGATGCAAGGTGGAACCGCAGCCAACTACGTCGGCCAGATCGACGAGGTGCGCATCTCCAAGTGCGTCCGCTCGGCGGACTGGATCCAGGCGACGCACGACACCGTCGCGAAGGCGAACTTCGCCACGTATGCCGTGGAGGGCGTAACGCCGCCCGACCCGCCGACGCCGGATCCCGGAATCGCGCTCTCCGGCGCGACGGCCGAAGCGGGCTTCGCCTGGACGAACGGCACCGCGACGGTGAGCGCGGCTGTCACGAACGGCATCGCCGTGCCCGAGGGCGCAGTGGTGCGCATGACCATCTCCGACGCCTCTGGCACCGTCCTCGGCACGGCGGACCGCG
>DJYI01000156.1:8022-44852 GCA_002448475.1 Verrucomicrobia bacterium UBA6982 | reverse complement strand
TCAAGGGACAGACCTCGGCGGGCTTTTCAAGGGACAGACATCGGTGGGCTTTATTTTCGAGGTGTCAAGCATTTTTTTTGAAAAAAAAGACAAGGGGGCTTGGGACCCCGCGGGGCGACAAATGGCAGGATCGCCTTTCACACAAATTGCGGATTAGTCGCGTCTTGCGCGACTAATCCGCAATTTGGAATCTCTGATTAGTCGCAAAGAGTCCGGCGCAAAGACGCGGCGAAGTCCAGATAGGAGGAACAGGAAGCGACCGCCGGGCTCGTGGATGCGAAGGCTATGTCGCGGCGGCGGCCGTGGGTTCCACCAACTCGGGAATGATCCTGGCACGTGCGCGGATGCAACCACGGACCGCGGTCAAAGAAAAGCTCGCAAGGGTCAAAGCCGGGCTTGTTGTGGATGTCGATGTGCGTGGCGTAGTCTGGAGCCTCGCCGCGACTGGTCCACCATGGATATGCGCACCACGATCCGCTGGCGGCGACGGCCAGAAGTTCGCCGGCCGCCGTCGGATGCGCCCATTCGCCGCCGTCGCAACGCGCGTTGACGGACTCGTAGCGCCCGGTGGAGAGAAGCGCGTCTCGCGCCGCGTCGATGTCGCCGGAATCGCGCACGAAGACATGCGCGACTTCGTGGTCGCACATCGCGAACGCGCGGCTGCGGTGAAAATCCGGATAGGACCGACCGCCAACGTCGCGCACGGAGAAAAGGCCGGCGCGCCTCAGGTCCGCGTTTGGAAAGGCAGGCGGTGCCGAGACGGGAGCGATCGCGTATTCGCCGCAGACGTGCATCTGCGCGCCGGCGCGCGAGGCGAAGTCGGCCAGACGCTCCAGTTGTCGCCTCAGGAATGCGAACGCCCTGTCGCAGCGCCGGTCGTCCGGGCCGAAGCGCTGGGCGTCGTAGTCGAGCGTTGGCAGATAAAGGAATGCGATGTCGGGATCGTAAAGGCGCGCGGCCGCGAAAAAATCGCGCAAGCAGGCGTCGCCCGCCTTCGGGTGGGCGAGAGGCCCCCAATACCGCCACAGGGGGAACGCGCCGTTGGACGCCTTCAGCGCGGCGTCGGCCTCCGGCGGCACGGTGTAGCGGTAAAGCACAGAACCGCCGCCGTGCCTGTGTATGTGGGCCGGCGAGACGATGAAATCCACATCCTCGCCAAGGCTCTGCTGAAAGAAGAACATTCCCACAGTTCGCCCGGCGGCGCGGGCTTCCGCCCACACGCGCTCTCCGGAAACAAGCGCCGACGACTGCTCCCAGAAAAACGACCTGCGCAGGTCGCGGCTCCACCACCCGTTGCAGACCATGCCGTGACGAGAAGCCGGAAGCCCTGTGCGAAGCGCGCCCTGGGCGGAACATGTCACGGCCGGAAAAACGGAACTGGCCGCGGAGAATCGAAGACCGGCAAGGCCGGTTGCGCCGCGTCGTTCCAGATCTCGCCAGCCAAGGCCGGCCACGCTGACAACAATGTGCCTCATTTCCCGGTCTCTTCGCCCCGCGCCGCATGCGACTGCCTCGCCTCGGGCGCGGTCGCTGCGCGCAAATACGGCGCGTAGGAGCGCGTATAGTATGCGGCAGTCCAGACAGTGAGCGCGGCAAGGACCGCCTCGACTGCGTAGATTGCGGCGGCGGGGGGAATCCAGGCGCCTTCGCGCGCCGGCGCGCCTTGAACGACGGAGACCATGCCTATGCGGTAATGGACGGCGAGAATGCCCGGAAAGGCGAGAAAAGTGCGTATCTTGCCCGGAAGCGCGGCCTTCACCTCCGCTCCGCGCTCGCCGCAGACAGTGCGAAGAAACGAGACCCACTGATCGCGAAAAAGAAAGAGCAGGTCGAGACCAAGAAGAACCGAAGCGTGGACGGTGTCGCCGGTCCACATCGCGCCAAAGGCCGCCAGCGGCAGAGTAGCCATGAAAAAGGCCTTGTCCATCAGCGGATCGGCAAGCGCCCCGAAACGGGAAGTGACGCCCCAGCGTCTTGCCAGCATTCCGTCGAAAAGATCCGTGACGGCCGAGGCGGCGCACAGGGCGAGACCGGCGGCGAGCAGCGCCTGCGACGAAAGGAAAAAGTTCGCGAAGAGCAGCGCGCACCCGGCCAGAACCAGGGGGACGCGGCCGAACGTAAGCGTCGTGACGAGGGCAAATCTTGTCATTTGACAACCTTTCGACTTGCGGCGACTCGCTTCCGCGCGGCGGGGCGGCCACTGCCGGTGTCGCAAAAGGCGCGGATGGCGCATTGGCCGCAGAGCGGGCTGATCGGACGGCAGACACGCTGTCCGAGAGAAACGAAAATCGCATTCCAGGAGCGCCAGAGGTCGCGCGGCAGACCTTCGCGCAGCGCCACCTCCGTGTCAAACGGAGTTTTTGCCGCAGGCACCAGCCCAGTGCGCCGCATGATGCGATGGACATGCACGTCAACGCAGATAGCGGGCTTGCCGAAGGCCACCGCGACCACGAGATTGGCCGTTTTGCGTCCGACGCCCGGCAGTTCGCAAAGCTCATCGACCGTTTCGGGGATTCGCCCGCCGAAGCGCGCGTCGAGCACGTCGGGAATCTTCTTTATGGCCTCCGCCTTCTGACGGTGGAAGCCGACGGGCATGAGAAGGGAGTCGAGCTCTTCCACGGAAATGCGACGCACGTCATCCCATCCCTTTATGACTGGAAACAGTTTTTCACGCGTAACCATCGCCGTGCAGGCATCCTTCGTCCGCGCGGAGAGTATCGTGGCGAGAAGGATGCAAAACGGAGAAGCCCCCTGCGCGGCCATCAGGTCTATCACCGGAGCGGGATGGGCGGCGAAGTCGGCGGAAAGAAGAGCATGGACGCGCCTGGCATCGGAAAACTTCATCGCTCCCCCTCCCCTCTCCCGGCGCGCTGCGTCCGCTTCAGGCGGGAGGCGGCTTCGAGTCCGCGCGGAAAAAACTCCCGCACGAAATCCTCGAAGGCAGCGATCAGGACCGCGTTGTCCGTCGCTCCCGAGAATTTCCGGTTCTCAAGCGTTCCGGCGAACTGCAGAACGGGCGCTCCGACGCGCGAAGGGGACGTCCGGCGCGTCGGAACCAGCCCCTCGTCAACGAAAATCTGGAAAACGTCGGCCATTTCAGACTGAGTGAAAGTCGCGTTGTCGCGCACAAGGCGGTTCCAGTCTGGATGTTCGGAATCGACGGAAAACGAATCGCGGACCTGCGGACTGGGGCCTGAGCAGAACGACGCCATTCCAGTGCCTATCAGCTCGACGCGCACCGGATGCCTGAAGAGGGGGTTTCCGGGAGCAGGGTCGTAGAGAAACGCCGCGTTGTTGAGGCCCGACGGCTCGACGGCTATTTCCTCGTGGCGCAGACGACCCTCCGAGTCCACCGACGAACACCCTGCGGACAAAGCGGCGGCGGCCAGCGCCGTGGCGGTCGCCACCAGGGCGCGGCGGAGCGCCGGAGCAAGCCGGGGGCAGGACGATTTCGGCACGGGCCTCATTGCTAGAGAATGTCCACGGTTTCGCCGGACAGAGCCTTGTTCATGCTGCGAACCGCGCAGAACTTGCCGCACATGCTGCACGTGTCGGAGTGGTCGCCCTCGGGAAGACGCGAGGAGCGGATCGCCCTCGCCGTCTCCGGATCCAGAGCCTCGGCGAACTGCGCCTCCCAGTCGAGCCGGCGGCGGGCTTCCGCCATGCGGTCGTCGGCGTCGCGCGCGCCAGGCAGGCCCTTGGCAATGTCGGCCGCGTGGGCTGCGATCTTCGAGGCGATGATGCCCTGGCGGACGTCATCGACGTTTGGCAGAGCCAAGTGCTCGGCCGGAGTCACGTAGCACAGAAACGCCGCCCCGGACATGGCGGCCACAGCCCCGCCGATCGCCGAAGTGATGTGGTCGTAGCCCGGAGCCACATCCGTGACAAGCGGCCCGAGCACGTAGAACGGGGCGCCATGGCAGATCGTCTGCTGGACCTTCATGTTCGCAGCGATCTGGTCAAGCGGCACGTGACCGGGACCTTCGACCATGACCTGGACGTTCTTTTTCCACGCCCTTTCGACAAGCTCGCCCAGCCGGACAAGCTCCTCGATCTGAACCCCGTCAGTCGCGTCGGCCAGGCAGCCCGGGCGGCAGGCGTCGCCGAGCGAAACCGTGACGTCGTGCCTGGCGCAGATGTCGAGAATTTCATCATAGCGCTCGAAGAACGGGTTTTCCTCGCCGGTCATCGCCATCCATGCGAACACGAGGGAGCCGCCGCGGCTGACGATGTTCATCTTGCGGGCGCCAGACTTGATCTGATCAACCGTTTTGCGCGTGATTCCACAATGGAGCGTCACAAAGTCCGCGCCGTCCTCGGCGTGAAGACGCACGACATCCACGAAGTCGTCCGCGGTCAGAGTCCCGAGATCGCGCCTGTAGTGAATCACGGCGTCGTAAACCGGAACGGTTCCGATCATCACGGGGCACTCCTCGACAAGCTTGCGCCGAAACGGCTGCGTGTCTCCGTGGCTGGAAAGGTCCATGATCGCGTCCGCTCCCAGCTCCACTGCGCTGCGGACCTTCAGCATTTCGGCGTCGTAGTCGCGGCAGTCGCGGGAGACGCCGAGATTCACGTTGATCTTCGTGCGCAGGGCCGAGCCGATGCCGGCCGGCCGCAGGCACGTGTGGCGCCTGTTTGCGGGAATGCAGACCCTGCCCTCAGCCACGAGACGCATGAGGGTTTCCGTCGCGACGCCCTCGGATTGCGCGACATCCCTGATCTGCGGCGTTGCCACGCCCTTGCGCGCGGCGTCCATCTGCGTAGTCCACGTGGCGGATCCGCCCGGGACGCATGAAGCTTCGTCTCTGTCCATTTGACCATTGCCGGGCGGGGCGTGGTGACGTTCGCCACCGCTAGCGGCGCGCCGCAGAATACCACGCCGCCCGATCCGTCGCAACGCCTGTCGGCTCGCGGCTCAAACGGCGAAAGCCGCGGCGTCAGCGCGACTGCGGGGAAAGGCGGCGAGCCGCCTCGTCGGCGCCGGGATACGACGTCGCGGCGAGGCGGACGAGGATTGCGTCGGCTTCGGCGGCGCGCCCCCGGGCGCGAAGGGCGTCGGAAACCGCGAAAACGGCGCGGGAATACCACACGGCGTCGGAGGCGCGCGGGGCACGCTCAAACGTGACCATCGCCTCGTGCCACAGAATGCGAAGGGCCTCGTCGGGATCGCCGGACTTTTCCGCGCAGCGAGCAGTCTTGAAGGCGCACTCGACCGCGAATCCGGCCTCCTCCGCGCCTGGCATCGCGGACGCGGCGCGATAGCCTGAAAGCGCTTCGCGATAGCGCGCGGCATCATCCCCGGCCATGGCGAAGACGCAGTCGGCGCGGCGCAGTGCCGCGCGCGCGGCGAGCGCTGGCGGAGCGCCGGGCGCGGCGGCGACGCGGGCAAAAAGCGGTTCGGCGTCGGCGAATCGCAGCAGCCGCGCCAGCGACTCGGCGGCCGTGAATCTGGCGGCGGGTATCTCTGAACTTCCGGGACAAGCCAAAACGAAGCGTTCGGACGCGGCCAGCGCCTCCTCGTAGCGTCCGGCGCGGAAGAGCGCCACGGCCGCGAACCGAAGCGCGTGTCCGGCGCGCGGCGACTCAGGCCATCTGTCGGCAAACGACGCGAATAGCGAAGCGGCGCGAGTCCAGTCCGCCTCGTCGAACGCCCGCGAAGCGATCCAGAACTCGGCGTCCGGCATCCAAGGCGAATGAGGATGCCTGTTGGTAAAGACATGATACGCGCCGACAGCCTCCTCTGCGCGGCCAAGAGCAAGATAGGCGCCTGGCAGCAACGACGCGGCCTGTTCGGATGCCGCTCCGCCATCGGGCGTTCCGGCGGCCACGAGAAGAGACTGCAGCGCCTCGTCGTTCTGGCCGCCGCGCTGCTGGCGGAGGGCGAGAGCGAGCGCGGCGGCGGCCTGGACCGCGGCGGCGGCGTCCTCGCCAAGCGGCGCGAAGGCGGCGACGTTTGTCGCAGCGGAATCGGCAGCGCGGCGGAACATTTCCTCCGCGGCGTCCGGCGGCGTCACGGTTCCGGCGGAAGAGGCGTCGGCGACCTGTGGCTGCGGGGGCGCGGAGGCTGCGCGAAGAGAGCCGGCGCGGAAAAGAGCCTCGGCGGCCTCCGGGAGGTCGGGGAACCTTTCGGCCACTTCGGAAAAAGCGGTTGCGGCGTCGTCGGGAGCGGACTGCGCGAGGCACTCGGCCCGCAGCAGCATCGCGGAGGCCAGGACTTCGCTGGCCGGAGCCGGATCAAGCGCGAGCAACGAGTCGAGCGTGGTCAGCGCCATGGCGTCGATCCCGGCCTCGTGGTGCATCCTGGCAGACTGCAGAAGCGCCGAGGCGCGGGCGTCGCGATCCCCGCGCAGGGCGGCGCTTTCAGCCGCCCGAAGCCATGCGGCGGCAGACTCCTCAGGCCGTCCTAGCGCCACGAGCGCTTCGGCGCGAGATGTCTGGACCGCGCCCTCGGATGGCGATGCGGGAAAAGAGGAGGCGTGAAGCTCGCAGAGCGCAAGCGCGGTTTCTGGATCGCCGGAAAGCAGACGCGTGGCTGCGGCGTCGGCCACAGCGGCGTCGGAAACCGGATTGCCCGGAGAGAGAGAGACAAGTTCGAGAGCGACTTCGCGCGCCTCGCCGCCGCTCTCGGCGCCGCCGGCGCCCGCGAGCAGTCGGAGAAGGAGCGCACGGCATTGAAGCGACGAATCGGCGGAACGCGCGGTTTCGACCGCGCGTCGCGCCAGCGCGACAGACTCAGGAGGAACGACCTGGCGCCCGGCGTCCGGGGCCGATTTCGAGAGGAGAACTGCGCGCGTGGCGAGGGAAAGCGCCCGAAGATCCGGCGGCAGTGTCTCCTCCGTGCCTTCCGGCGCGGAGTCGAATGCCGCCAACGCCTCGGCGGCGGGGACCACGGAATCAGGCAAAGCCGCGAGACGCAGCGAGGCGAGGGCTCGCAATTCGGTGTCCGACGATTCATCCGCGACAACGGCGCGAAGAAGCGCGGCGGCCTTGTCGGACCGGCCGGAGGCGGAATGCAGGCGCGCAAGATCTATTGCGGAGCCGGGGTCGGACGGGGCGGCGCCCTCAAGCGCCTCAGCGGCTTCGGCGACTCGACCGGCGGCGGCAAGCGCATGGGCGTAGTCGCGGGCGGCCGCTCCAGACTCCACGCCAGGCGGGAGCCGTGCGCCAGCGGCGACCAGTGGCGCAAGCTCGGCCGCCGCCTCGGAGTGACGTCCGAGTGAAGAAAGCGCGCGGGCCCTAAGCCATGCGATTGCGGGCGGCAGAGGCGCCGGGCGCGGCGCGGGCTGCCCCGATGAGGTTGTGGCGGGAGAGGAGTCATCTGGCGACGCCCCGGCGGATGGTGCGGTGCCAGGCGCGGACATCACTCCGGCGATCGAATCGAGCCACGCAAGGCGATCGGCCGGCGGGGACAGGCGCTCAAGGGCCGAACCGGCCAGAAAAACGGCGCGCGCGTGAAGTTCGGCATCGGCCCCGGCGGCGGAAAGCGCGTTCGTCGCGTCGTCCCAGGCAAGCGACGGAAGTCCGTCGCGCATGGCTGCCTCCGCCAGGTCGAGAAGCCCGGCGACATCCGTCGCCGCGACTTCTGACAACGGAATCGCCATGAGGAGCGCCGGAAGCGCCACTCGAAGTCTGGCATGGACGAAACGCACGTGCTTAGGAGCTTCGCTAGAACCCGAAATACGACGCGGCGTTGTCGTGGCACACGGCGCGGACGAGCGACCCAAGCAGCGGGATGTCGTCGGGAAGGCGTCCCTCGGCAACGTCGCGACCGAGCATTTCGCAGAGAATCCGGCGGAAATACTCGTGGCGCGTGTATGAAAGGAACGAGCGCGAATCCGTCAGCATTCCGACGAAGCGGTGCAGGAGCCCGAGCTGCGACACGGCCTCGATCTGGCGCTTCATCCCGTCCATCTGGTCGTTGAACCACCAGGCCGAACCGACCTGGATCCGGCCGGGGACGGGTCCGCGCTGGAAGTTGCCGGCCATGGCGACGAGCAGTTCGTTGTCGCGCGGGTTGAGCGAGTAGAGGATCGTGCGCGGAAGTGCATCGCGCGAATCGAGCGCGTCCAGAATTCTGGCGAGCGGCGCGGCGACGGGCCAGTCGCCGATGGAATCGACACCTGCGTCCGGCCCCACGGAGCGGAAGATTCTGGAGCAGTTGTTGCGCAGGGCGTTGAAGTGCAGCTGCCAGGTCCAGTCCGACGCGGCGTCCATTTCACCGCACAGAAGCAGCAGCCGGGAGCGGAACATCGCCTCCTCCTCGGCGGTCGCGGACGTGCCCCCGCGGACCTTGGCAAAGATCGAGCGCATCTGCGCTTCGGTGCATGGCTCGGCCAGGACGGGCCCCAGACCGTAGTCCGAGACGCGGCATCCACGCGAGGCGAAGAAGTCGTGGCGGCGGCGGAGGGCGTCCAGAAAGGAGTCGAGGTCGCGCACGTCGATGTCGGCGGCGGCGGAGAGCCTGTCCGTCCATGCGTTCCATGCGACGGCGTCGCCGACGGCGAACCCCTTGTCCGGACGCCATGCTGGCAGGACCTTTGTCTTGAAGGACGAATCGGCCGCAAGCGCGGCGTGGAATTCGAGCGAATCGACAGGATCATCCGTCGTGCAGAGCGCCTCCACGTTTGAGCGAGTCACGAGAGAGCGCGCGGAGAAGTCCGGCTGGTCGATGACGCTCTGGGCGCGGTCCCAGATTTCGCGGGCCGTGTCGCCGGAGAGCAGAACGTCGTCGATTCCGAAATACCTGGCCAGCTCAAGATGGCACCAGTGATACATCGGGTTGCGCAGCGCGTGCGGCATGGCGCAGGCGAAGGCGAGAAACTTCTCGTAGCCCGGGGCGTCGCCCGTGACGAGGCGCTCGTCAACCCCGTCGGTGCGCATGACGCGCCACTTGTAGTGGTCGGCCCCAAGCCAGGCCTCGGCGAGGTCCTTCCAGCGTCTGTCGCCGGCTATTTCGGCTGGCGGAAGATGGCAGTGGTAGTCGATGATCGGAAGCGGCTCGGCCCATTCGTGATAGAGAGAGCGGGCCGTTTCAGTCGTGAGAAGGAAATCGGGATGGATGAACTTCTTCATTTGGCGGCGTGGCTTGATGACTGCGTGGCACCGGAAGCTTCGAGGATTCGCGCGACCACCTGCGCGACCGAGAGGCGTGTCGTGTCGATGACAATGGCGCCTTCGGGAACTTTTAGCGGAGCGGTCTTGCGCGTGGAATCGATCCGGTCGCGCGCAAGCAGCGACGCCTTCACCTGCTCGGCGGTCTGAACGAACCCCTTGCCCTCGTCCTCCTTCTGGCGGCGGCGGGCGCGCTCGTCGGGATCGCAGTCGAGATAAAAGCGATACGGAGAGTCCGGATAGACGACGGATCCGATGTCGCGGCCCTCGACGACAATGTCGCCCAGGCGCGGCATGGCGCGCAGCCACGCGGTCACGACCGCGCGAACTTCGGGGACGGCGGATACGGGGCTGACGTGGGCGTTGATCTCGGGCGTTCGAATGGCGTCGCCCGGTTCCGCCCCGTCAACCTCGTATGCCACGCGGCTGCCCTTGACGACGAAATCCACCTTCACGTCGGGAACGAAGGCGGCGACGGCGGCTGGGTCCGAGGTGTCTATTCCGGCGCGGAGAGCAAGCCAGGTGACGATTCGGTAGAGCGCGCCGGAATCCACGAAAAGGACGTCGGAACTTTCGGCGACGGCGCGAGCGGTCGTCGATTTCCCCGAACCGGACGGTCCGTCGATGCAGATGACCTTGCCCATTGCTCAACGCCTTTCCACGAGAGCGCGGAAGTATTCGATCGTGCGCGGAAGGCCCTCGACAAGCTTCACGCGCGGCTCCCAGCCCAGAAACTCCTTGGCCATGGAGATGTCGGGGCGACGGCGCTTGGGATCGTCCTTCGGGAGATCCTGGAACACGATCTTGCTCTTGCTTTCTGGAAGGAACTTCAGGACCAGCTCGGCCAGTTCGATCATGGTGAACTCGCCAGGGTTTCCGACGTTCAGCACGGGCACGTCGAACCCGCGCGCGGAAAAGAACTTGTCCGTCTCGGTGCGCGACTTGGCCATGAACAGCTCGATGGCGTCCACAAGGTCGTCAACGTATTGGAACGAGCGCGACTGCTTGCCTGTGCCGTAGATCGTGATGTCGCGGTTCTGGAGAGCCTGAACCACGAAGTTCGACACGACGCGTCCGTCGTGCGGATGCATGTGCGGGCCGTATGTGTTGAAAATGCGAATCATGCGCACGTCAACGCCATACTGGCGGCGGTAGTCCGCGCAAAGCGTTTCGGCGCAGCGCTTGCCTTCGTCGTAGCAGCTGCGGATGCCGATGGTATTGACGTTGCCCCAGTAGGATTCCGGCTGAGGATGAACGTCCGGATCGCCGTAGCACTCGGAAGTTGAGGTGTGGAAAACCTTGGCCTTTGTCTTGAGCGCCAGTTCGAGGGCGTTCATGATGCCGAGGATGGACGTCTTGGTCGTCTCCACCGGATTGTGCTGGTAGTGGATCGGGGAGGCGGGGCAGGCAAGGTTGTAGATTTCGTCGAACTGCCCCCAGAACGGCTGGGTCACGTCGTGGACCAGGAACGTGAAGCGAGGGTTTTCCAGCAGGTCGTAGATGTTCGACTTGGTGCCGGTGAAGAGGTTGTCGAGGACTGTGACTTCGCAGCCCTGCTCAAGCAGACGGCGGGCGAGGTGGGAGCCGATGAAACCGGCGCCGCCGGTTATGAGACATTTCTTTGTGTTGCCGATCATTGATGCGTCCTCAAGTGATGGGTTTTAGACTGTGATTGGAAATTTGGAATTCCGGACCTTCGGCCAATGGACATCCGGATCAATACAGGAATAGCATTTCCCTGTATTTCGGCAGAGGCCAGGCGGCGTCGTCCGCGTCGTGCTCCAGAGAATCCACGGTTTCGCGCACTGCCGCCATCGCGGCGAGTATTCCGGCGGACCCTCCGTCGGCAAGCGCCTTATGCAAGGCGTCGCACCGCGTCGAAAGCGCGTCCAGCCCGCGACCAAGCCTTTCCGCCTGCGCCCGAAGGCCCTCGACGCCGCTCTCCAGCCCGTCGGCGACGGCGCGCCCGAGAGTCGTGGCCGCCTTGGAGTAGCAGTCAACAGCCACGGGCATAACCATGCTGCGCGCGATTTCAAGCGCGATTCCGCCCTCGATCGCGACCTTGCGCCCGTATTCCTCAAGCGCGACTTCGTGCCGCGACTCCATTTCGACTTTTGACAGAACGCCGTAGCGCGAAACAAGAGCCTGATTGGCCGGATCAAGGAGCGGAGCGACGGCCTCCGGCGTGGTGCGCAGGTTCGGCAGTCCGCGCTTTCTGGCCTCCTCGGCCCAGTCGGCGGAATAGCCGTCGCCGTTGAAAATCACCCGCTCGTGCTTGCGGAAGACGCGCCGCAGCAGCGCCTGGAGCGTATCGTGGAGGCGCTCCGGCCCTGCCGCCTCAAGCTGGTCGGCGAAACGATCAAACGAATCTGCGACCATCACGTTCAGGAACATGTTCGACGCCGCGCACGGCTGCGAAGCGCCCGGCTGGCGGAATTCGAACTTGTTTCCGGTGAACGCGAAAGTCGAAGTGCGGTTGCGATCGGCCGCGTCGCGCGGCAGCGGAGGCAGGGTATCGACCCCCACGCGCAACGTCCCGGCCCTGCGGGCGGAGCCGCGGGAACCGTGCGCCAGCGCCTGAACGACCTCGCCGAGCTGGTCGCCGAGAAAGACCGAGACCACGGCCGGAGGCGCCTCGTTTCCGCCAAGACGGCACTCGTTCCCCGCCCCGGCGGTAGTCGTCCGCAGCAGATCGGCGTGCAAGTCGATGGCGCGAACCACCGCGCAAAGCACCGTGAGAAATATCGAGTTCTGCTCCGGATCGTCGCCCGGATCAAGCAGATTGCGCCGCCCGTAGGAAACGGACCAGTTGTTGTGCTTGCCGCTTCCGTTGACTCCGGCGAACGGCTTTTCATGCAGCAGGCACACCAGCCCGTTCCGCTCCGCGCACTGGCGCAGGACCTCCATGACGAGCATGTTGTGATCGACCGCCAGATTCAGCTCCTCGAAGACCGGGGCCAGCTCGAACTGCGCCGGTGCGACTTCGTTGTGGCGCGTCTTCGCGGGAATTCCAAGCCTCCAGAGCTCCTCCTCGGCCTCCTGCATGAACTTGACGATCCTTGGGCGGATCGCGCCGAAATAATGGTCCTCCAACTGCTGGTGGCGCGGCGGCGGCGCGCCGAAGAGCGTGCGTCCGGTCTGGACCAGATCCGGGCGCTGCAGGTAGAACTCGCGGTCGATGAGGAAATACTCCTGCTCGGCGCCGAGCGTGACGCGCACCGGCTCCTCCGGCAGACCGAAGCACTTCATGAGGCGAGTGGTCGCCCTCTTGAGCGCCTGAATGGATCGCAGAAGCGGAGTCTTGCGGTCTAGCGCCTCGCCGCCGTAGGAGCAGAACGCGGTCGGAATGCAGAGCGTTGCTCCGTTTGCATGGCGCTTGATGAACGCAGGGGAGGTCGGGTCCCAGGCCGTGTAGCCGCGCGCCTCGAATGTCGAGCGGATGCCGCCGGATGGGAACGACGAGGCGTCCGGCTCGCCCAGCACGAGATTCTTGCCGGAAAAGGCGAACACGGCCTTGCCGTTCGCGGACGGCTCCAGAAATGCGTCGTGCTTCTCCGCGGTGCCGCCGTTGAGAGGCATGAACCAGTGCGTGTAGTGCGTCGCGCCGCGATCCACGGCCCACTCCTTCATGCCGTGCGCGACATCGGCCGCTATGGCGGGATCCAGCGGGGCGCCGGCGTTGACGGTGGCGAGCAACTTCTCGGCCACGACCTTGGGCAGATACTTGCGGATGGCGGCTTCGCCGAACACGTCGCAGCCAAAGTCGTCCGGCGAGGAACGGCTTGCCGGTGCCGGACCGGGCACTGGGCGGGCGGCTACTGCGTGAATGGCGTGTGTGCGGTCGGAACGGCTCATTTGCTCTTTGTCGGTTGGTTCGTGCGGCCGGATGTTACCACAACGCTTGCGCACGGGCAATTCAATTGTTGTCGTCGCCGCCGGGTCGGACACGGCGGACGCCGCGGATGAAGGGCCGCCACCGGAACCCGTTGGACTCGGCAAGGGACACGATCCGGACTGCGGTGGCCCCGACGCGCCACTCGCGGCGCAAGTCGAGCCAGAGCATTCCGTCGCGCCTGACGAGCGAACGGTCAACGATTGCCTCTAGGCGCGCGGCCGTCGCCGGATCGTCGCAGGCTCGCGCGGCCGCCGCAAGAAAGGCGGCGGTGGCGGCGGGCGGCACGTCGGCGGGGTTGCGGCACATGTCGAATTCGCCAACGTCGTCTGCGCCGTTTTCGAGCGCGTCCCAGTCAATCCGCCCGGCGGCCTCGCGCCAAAGCGAAAGCGCGGCCGATCGGTCGGAGACCCACGGCTCGAACCAGAGCAGCGACCATCCGTCCAGCCCGTTGTGCCCGCGCGGATAGAAGAGGCCTGAGCGAGCATGATAGACAAGCGAAAGGGCGCCACCTCCGAGCGGCGGACCGGCATAGTGCCGAAGCGCCCATTTCTCCCAGCGCATGGCGTCGGCGGTCCAGTCGCCGCGCCCCAGCGCCGAAAACATGGCGAGCGCGACATGCGGGTGGTTGTTGCACGGGAAGAACATCAGCCCCGGCTCGCACGTAACGCCGCCGTTCGGCCCATGTCGCATCTGATCGGTCGTGACTCGGATAAGAGCGGCTACGTCATAGTGGACTCGCCGGCCGTCCCTCCAGACGAAATCCCAGCCCTCCGTCCAATACCGCGCGTCGCCGGTGAACGCCTCGTAGAGCGCCAGTAGCTGCAGGAGATGCCCGGTGAACATCACGTTCTCGCGATAGCATGGATCCGGAGCCCATGGTTTGCGGCCCCAATACGATCGGGACATGGAATAGGCCCAGACGTCGCGCCGAAGCATTCGCTCGACGCAGCGCCCGAGAACGCGCCCCGCGACGGCGCGCTCCCCCGCCCCGCCCCGCGCTCCAAGCGCCGCCGCCGCGTAGCCGCAGAACGCTATGTGGTAGCGCCGGGCGAAAAGACCGTGCTGCGAACCGCCGACGTCCCACCATTCGCGCTCGTCGTCGGGAGGAAGCGGCCCGGTGACATAATCGAGAAAGCGCAGAGCAGCGCGTTCGTCGTCTGAAAACGGAGCCTGGGATTCCGGCTCGGTCGCGGAGGCCTCCGCGACCTCGGGAAGGGCGGCGCGGCCAGGGCGGACGAAGCGAAGCGCCGGAAGCGCTCGCGCCATGACGAGCGCGACAAGCGCGCCAATGACGATCCAGGTGCCACGCCGGACGCGTGCGCCTGGAACACGGCGCGCGCAATCGACGGCCCAGAGCGCGAACGCGACAATGACGCATTTCTGAAAAGTCGGCACCCAGGGCGCGTAGGGAGTCGCCCGAACGGCGTGGAGCGCCACGGCGCATCCGAACGCGACGGCCACCGCGCCAAGGACGAACGTCCAGACCCTGTCGCGTCCGGGCCGGTCCCGAGCGATGAGAATCGCGCCGCCGCCAAGCGTCGCGCCCCAGCACCCGACGTTGTGGAAGAACTGATCGACGTTCTCGGGCACAAGTCCTATGGCGAGCAGGCCTCCGACGTTGGCGGCAAGCCCCCACCCCGCCACCCGGCCGCGCCAGCCTGACAGACGCCGGGACTCCCCGGCGAACACCGCGGCTGCGGCCCGCGCCGCGAAGGCCATTCCCGCCATGAAGAACCAGTGGCACCATGGCCAATCGACACCGCGAACCGAAGTGCGTCCGAGGGCGCTCAGCATTCGCATGAACGGGTTGTAGCCTCCGCCAGGCCAGCTCAGAGCCGAGAGAGAGAACGCCGCAAACGCCGCCGCGCCGAACTTCATTCCAGAATCAAGCGACGAATGCGGCCGTGTTCCGCGACGTTCGCCAAGACGCGGCTCGCGGCGGCCAAGCAGGAAGGACAGGACGAGGCACGCCTCGGAGGCCAGATACAGCGGACCGGAAAGCGAAGAGCAGCCCGGCGCGCCAAGGAGCCGTCCGCCAATCATGAGATCCGACACGGCAAGAAGCGCGATACCGGCGCAGTAGAAGCGGCGGCGCGTGGCGGCCGCGACGGAAAGCGAAAACGCCGTCAGAACCGAATAGGCGCACACCGCCGCCCAGGTGGCGAAAGGAAGCGCGGCGCGGAGACGCGCGACTGCGAACACGCCAAGGGGCAGCGCCGCGCCGGCGAAAACACGCCACACGGGGCGCCCCTCCCGCCTCTGGCCGGCACTCCAGAGCGCCTGCGCCGCCGCAAAGGCCGCGACTCCAAGCAGAAACTCGGGGGACATCCGCGACGCACCCCGCACGGCAAGCAGCCAGTCGCCGGCGAGCGCGGCCGCGAAACCGGCGGACATCCACGTGCGCCGGAACGAACGATTGTCTGCAGTTTCGGTCATTCGGAGGGCGAGGAATGAAGCGCGCCGCCGGTGCGAAGCGCAGGAAGAAGCCATCGACGCGGAGCCGCAAGGCGCGAAGACAGCAGCGCTCCGCGCACGACGAGCTCCACGGCCATTGCGATCCATGCGCCGCGCAGCCCCAGGACAGGCGCGAGCAGGGCGGCCAGCGGGATGCGCACGGCCCACATGCTGGCGAAGTTCATGACGCTTGGCACTAGCGAATCGCCGGCGCCGCGCAGCGCGCCGCCCGCGACGATGGACGCGGCGAAGAACGGCTCGGCGAACGCCTCGATGCGCAGCACCTCCGCACCGGCCGCAATCACCGCCGCGTCCGGCACAAGAAGCCCCATCACGCCGGGAGCGAAAGCGAAGAGAAGCGCGCCGGTGAAGGTCATCACGCCCACTCCGGACCAGGTGCAGAGCCACGCGAAGCGCCGCGCCATCGCCCCGCGCGCCGCGCCAACGGCCTGTCCGACAAGCGTTGTGGCAGCCGATGAAATTCCGTAGCCTGGCATGTAGCACAGGCTCTCGGCGGTGATCGCGAGGGAATTCGCGGCGAGAGCGACGGTTCCGAGCGGGGCGACGATGGCGGTGGAGACAACCATCGCGCCTGTCATGACCGCGCTCTCGAACGCCACCGGCGCGCCGATTCGAACAGCCTTGCGCAGAACGTCGCGCGAGAAGCGCAGAGCGTCCCCTCTCCGAAGCGCCAGATGCCGGTTGCGCGCGAACATCGTCCACGCGACGAGCGCGGCGGCGACCGCCCCCGCGGCCACGCTACCCGCCGCCGCGCCCGTAACGCCCATTCCAAATCCGGGCACGAAGAGCTTCGCGCCCAGGATGGAAACGTGGCGGGACGGGAAAATGAACAGGAAGTTGAACACGACGTCGAGGGCGCACATCAGCACGTTGAGAACCCCGGCGGTTTTCATGTCCCCCGCCGCCTGAAGCATCCGCGCGCCCAGATACGGAAACTGCATCACGGGAAACGCGACCATCGACACGAGAAAATACCGGGAGGCGTCGCGCCAGAGGGCCTGGTCTCCGCCAAGCCATCGCGGCAGCGGCGCGGAAATCGCCGCGGCTACGATTCCCAGCACGGCGGCGGAGCCTGTCGCCGCGACGACGCCCTGAAGCATAACCGAACGCGCGGAGGCGAACCTACTGGCGCCTATCTCCTGCGCGACCTGAACCGAAAACCCGGTCGAGCAGGCGCGGATCATGCCCCAGAACAGCCACGTCGTAGCCGCGACAAGTCCGATCGCGGCCGCCCCACCAGCGCCGAGACGCCCCACCATCGCCGCGTCGATGTATTCCATGGCGATGGTCGAGAGCTCCGCAATGACGGTCGGAAATGAAAGTCGCCACACAAGAGAGGCGGCGGCGGCGCGTCCCAGCGGACGCCCGGCGCGCAGGTCGGAAAGAAGAGCCTCCTCCCGGCTAATTCGGGCGCGCGCCTTCGCCGCCGCGGCGGAAGCGCCGCCACTCACCGCAGCGCCTCCTTCAGCGCTGGCAGAAACTCTTCCGCAAAGCGCGCGTCGAACGGATACACCGCCGCTCCGCCATAGCCCGAGCGGAACGCCTCGGAGAGCTGCTCCAGAAGCCCCGCCGCGTCTAGCCGAGCCTCGTTCGAACCCGCGCCGATCCCGCAGACGATCGACGAACGGCGCCGCTTCTGCCGGGCCTCGATGTTCCTGAGAGTCTCCACATCTGGGGCGTAGTTCATTGGGACGGCGAAATCGACGAGTTTTCTGTCGATCCAGTCATACCAGTCCTGCCCGCACGACGAGATGCAATCCGGATACCATCCGTAAACGCAAGCGGAGAATCGCGCCTTTGGCGCCACCTTGCGCAGTTCCCCGCGCAGCGCGGCCACGAGCGCGCCGATCTTCGCCGGATCGGCCTTTTCGCGCGCGGGAACGGTTGGCCCCGGATACCGGACGAAATCGAGATTGACGCCGTCAACGCCCCGGGAGGCAAGGGAGCGCAGGGCGCGCGCGATGTCCGACACATTGGCCTTGTTAGCGGGATCGAGCCAGTCGAGCGGAGAGCCGTCCGGCCTGTGCAGGAGCCGCCCGGCTTTGACAAACGCCGCGCGGCGCTCAGGCGGTGCGTTTTCAAAGGACAGGGCGGCGAACCACGCGTGAACGCGAATGCCGCGCGCGTGACAGGCGCGCAGCGCCGCCGGCAAAGGATCGGGACGCCCGGCGCGCGACCCGGCGGCGGGAACGCCCGGAATGTCAGTCACCGAACCGGCAAGCGACCCGCACCACACAAACGCGTCAGTCACTCCCGCCTGGCGCATCGCCTCGGCCGCGTCCTCCCACCCACCGGAAATGCCGCCGAAGCCGGTTGGCTCCCATGCGGCGAGAATCGCCCGTGAGGGCTTGCGCACGGGATGTGCGGCGGCATAGGCGCGAGACGTGGCGGCGGCGAGGAGCCAGAGATTTGAATGCGCCGCGCCGTAAAGTCCGCGACCGAACGCGGCGGCGACGGCGGAGTCCTGGCGCTCCGCCTCGGCAAGCGACTCCTCCACGCGCCCGCGCGAACGGCGCGGAGAGGCGCGGAGAAGCTCCCGGCGCGTCCGTCCGGACCACGCCGCCTTGCGAAGCGCAAGGGCCGAAGTCTTCCAAAGCGGCGGCGAAAGGGCGCAGGTCATGGCGCAGACAAGCCGGACGCGCGGCGCGGACGGACCGTCGTCGTAGAGCGGGCGCACAAGCCAGAACCCGGTGTCGCACCGCCATAGCGCGACAGGTCCGCGCCGACCGGCTTCGTCGCGCCAGAATGCGATTGCGCGGGTGCCGGGGGCGGCCGAAGAGGTGCGCGCGACCTTGGCGACGCGGTTGTCGACGCGCTCCGGTGCGTCGAGCAGACGTGGGGCTGGCAGTTCAAAGCCCGTCCACGCGGCGGCGCCTGGCCGGGGCGTCTCGTAATCGATGGACGGCGTCGCGAGCCCCATGATTCCGGCCAACTCCGGGGAAAAGGATCCATGCACAACCACCTTGCCGCCCCGGGCGACGAACGCGCGGACGGCCTTGTCGGATGCGGACGGCAGCCGCGAAATCCAGACGACGTGCAGAACGGAGACATCCGGAGCCAGACCGCCCGCAAGGGCCGAAACCGGATGCAGCGACGATTCAAGACCTGCGGCGGCGAGCAGGCGCTGCACGTTCACGGCGCGCGAGCGCGAGAACTTCGCGTCCGCCCCGGCGTCGTCGAACGCGACGGCCACGGGAGACGCCGTCGCGTGGCAGGCCGCCGCAAAAAGCGCGGTCGCCAGGCCGAAAACCGCAAAGGCGCGCCGGAGCCGGCGAAGCGCTGTCGTCGTCAGGGTCGTCATTCCGGGACACTGGAAGAGTCTCGCGCCGCGACCGCGGTGGAGCGGAGACGGACGGCGGCGGCACCGAGGGCACGGCAAATAACCGCCAGTGCGGCGGCGGCGAAGACTGTCGGCGCCGATGGGGGAATGTCGCACTTCCAGCTCACGGCCAGGCCGACGGCAAGAGAGGCGAACGCAAGGACACCGGCCGCGACCATTCGCCCCGGAAGGCTGCGCGAAAAAGCGCGCGCGCCCAGCGCCGGGAGCGAGAGCAGGGCAACGGCCAGCACGATGCCCGTGGCGCGCACGAGGACAACGACGGCAAGCGCGACGGAAACGAAGATCACCGACTCGTAGAGCCGTGCCGGAGCGCCGCGGATCCGCGCCGCCGCAGCTCCGAAGGACACGGCGAGAATTCCGCGCCAGAAGAGCGGGAGCACTGCCAGAAGGGCGATGTCAAGCGCCGCCATGTCTCGAATGTCCGACGGGGAGACGAACAGGATGGAGCCGAAAAGATAGCCTGAGAGGTCGCCGCGATAGCCGGGGGTCGCGCAAAGGAAGGCGAGGCCGACAGCCATTCCCACCGCCCACACGGCCGAGAGGGCGGCATCAGCGTTCCCTCCGGAGGCGCCGGGGCGCAACGCGAGAAACAGCGCCGCAGCCACGGCGGCGGCGAGAGCGCCGACCGTCGGCGTGGCCCAGGAAACGCCGTGGACGACGCAGAGCCACTGCGCCAGGCCAAGCCCCGCGAAACAGGCGTGCGAAACGGCGCCCGCCACGTATGTTCCCCGCCGCGCAAGGCAAAGCGGCCCCGTGGCGCCGCACGCGACTGCGGCGAAGATAGCCGCCAGGCAGGGAAGGCGCAGCACCTCGTTCACGATGACGGATCCTCCGCGACGACGCGCCCGCGCTCAAGCCGCACGACGCGAGTGGCGGCGGCGCGAACGAGAGCCTCGTCGTGCGTGGCGAACACCACAACGCGGCCCTCGGAAAGTTCTGGCGAGCGGAGCAGCGCCGCCATGCGGGACGAGTGCTCCGAGTCCGCCCCGGCGGTGGGATCGTCCAGCAAAAGCACGTCCGGCTCGTCAAGCAGCGCCTCGGCGATCGCGACGGCGCGGCGCTGCCCGTTTGAAAGTGCCCCAACTCGAGTGCCGAGCAGAGGGGCGAGGCCGAAAAACGACGCGACCTCGTGCATTCGGCGACGCAGACGGCGGCGCGGCATGCGCCGCAGTCTGCCGCGGAAGCGCAGCCATTCGCGGGCGGTCAGAGCGTGGTCCGCAGGGTCTCCCTCGGGGAGGTAGCCGGTAATGGCGCGAATGGCGGCCTGGTCGGCAAAAAGGTCGAATCCGGAAACTGTCCCCACGCCGGACTCCGCTGGAAGAACCGTGGCGAGGACCCGCAGAAGAGTCGTCTTGCCGGCGCCGTTGCGTCCGACGAGCGCGACGCGCTCGCCCTCCTCGACACGGAGCGTCACGCCATCAAGGGCGGGCGTCCGTCCGAAGGAGCGGGAGATTTCGCGCACGTCTATCGCCATTGCGGATGATGCCTCCTTGTCTCAGGCCGCAGTTGTTTGGAACGTCACTCGCCGGCTTCGGGCGCAAAGACAAATGCGAGCGGCTTTTCCATGCGGTAGGACACGCCGGGAACGCGGGAAAGCGCGCCCGTGGCGGAATCGAACCGATACACCGCGACATCTCCGGCAAGTTTGTGGCCGAGCACGACAAGACCGTGACCGCCTGGAACAAACGCGAAATCGCGCGGGAACGGACCGTCGAGACGGGAAATCGGCCCGGCGGAAAGCGTTCCGGCGGCGGCGTCAACGCGAAAGGCCGCGACAGAGTCGTGACCGCGATTCGAGGCCAGCAGCCATTTGCCGTCGGGCGAAAACCGGATAGCGGCGGCCTTTGTCGTGCCGCTCCAGCCCTCGGGCAGAAGAGAATGCGAGTCAAGCGCGGCGATAGGCCCGCCGTCGCGCGGAATGCGCAGAAGCGTGGCCGTGCTTGCCAGCTCGCAGACAAGTCCGGCCAGATCCGTGCCGGGCAGAAAAGCGATGTGGCGCGGACCATGGCCGCCGGGGGCTACGTAGTCGCGGGAAGGGACGATGTGGCGCATGGTCCCGGCCGCCTCGTCGCACTCGTATGCGAAGACTCGGTCGAGGCCGAGGTCGCACACGAGGAGCGTGCGATCGTCGGGGGCGAAGCCCGCCCAGTGGCAATGGGCGCTCTCCTGGCGCACCGGATTCGGGCCGCGCCCCTCGTGGTGGACAGAGGCGACGGGCGACAGAGCGCCGCCGTCACCGAGAGCAACGACCCCGGCGTGGGCCTTGCGGTATTCCGCCCAGGCAAGACGAGTGCCGTCGGCGGACAGAGAAACGTGGCACGGGACCGTCGGGGCGAGCGCCACCGACGCGACGCGCGTCAAAGAGCCGTCCGCCTCCACGCGGAAGGACGAAACGCCGCCGGGACGTCCAGCCGGGCAGTCCGGAACGTGCTCCGACACGTCCTCGACCGCGTATAGCCACTTGGCGTCGGACGACACCGCCAGATAGATGGGGTTCTTCGCGTCGCGGACGCGGGAGACTTCCGAAACAACGCCCGAGGTCGGGTCGATGCGCAGCGTGCGCAGCCCGTCACCGGCGTCTTCGTTGTTGGAGCCGACAAAAAGGAACATGGCTGATGATGTGTAGTTGGGGTGTCTGAAAAAGGGGAAATGGCGCGGCGCGCGGATGCGCTGCGGCGCATGGAACAAGTTAGTCGGAAAGCTCGGAAAGCGACTTGTCCGGGCCGAACACCACGAGCCGGTCGTCGGCGTTGAGCGTTTCGTTCCCCGTCGCGACGATCGTCTCGCGCGGGCGGGAGGGGTCCTCCGGCTGCCGCCGTATCGCCAGAACCGTTAGGCCGAGCGTCTGCCGGACATTGCCCTCGATGAGGGTCTTGCCAGCCAGCTGCGGCGGGAGCGTGATCTCGGCGATGGAGTAGCCATCGGCGATCTCGAACAGGTCGATCGTCCTGCGATGCAGGATGGACTCCGCCAGGCGCCAGGCGCGGTCGCGGTCGGGATAGACCACGTTGTCGGCCCCGATTCTCGAAAGAACGCGGCCGTGGATCGTCGATGACGCCTTGGAAATGACGCGAGGTATCTTGAGGTCCTTGCAGTGGATCGTCGCCAGAGTGGAGTCCTCAAGAGACGAGCCGATCGCCACGACGGCGATGTCAACTGACTCGAAACCGGCGTCGCGCAGGACGCCAGGCACGGTCGCGTCTCCCTGAATGGCGCGTATCTGCGACTCGGCGAGGCCCTGGATGACCGACCAGTCGTTGTCGAGCAGCGTGACGTCCGCCCCGTTGGAGACGAGCGCTTCGGCGAGAGTGAGGCCGAAGCGGCCTCCGCCGATTATTCCTATTCTCTGCTTTTTCATGGTTGCGACCCGGAGTTATGCTGTCCGGCGGCGCCTGGACGTCGGTTGTCGAGGACCGCCGCCGCGGTGTGCAGCGAATCGACGTGTGGGTCGTCGCCGCCGTGCTCGTGGCGCGCGGGCGGGGGCACGATCGAGCGGTCGCGCGCGACGCGCTGCCGAACGACCTCGTAGAGCAGAATCGTCGTGGCCGACGCGACGTTGAGTGAATCGCACTGTCCGAGCATCGGAATGCGCACCGCCCTGCAGGCCGGCGAAAGCAGCCACTGGTCCTTGAGCCCGACCTGCTCGGCTCCAACTACCACGGCCGTGGGGCCCGTAAGGTCGAAATCAGTGTAGAACGCCTCGGCGTGCGGCGTCGAGGCAAGGATTGAGAATCCGCGCGAGGAGAGGAATTCCAGCGCTTCGGCGGTGGAGGTCTCGACAACCGGAAGCGAGAAAAGCGTGCCAACGGAAGCGCGCACGACATTGGGGTTCTGGACGTCGGTGCAGCGGTCGCAGACGATCACGGCGGCGGCTCCGGCGGCGTCGGCTGAGCGCAGAATCGTCCCGAGGTTGCCGGGTTTCTCAATCGACTCTGCCACGACGACGAGCGCGTCGGGAGGCAGGGCGAGGTCGCCGAGAGAGAGGTGCAGCTGGGGGCCGACGGCGAGGAGGCCGTCCGGCCTGTCGCGCGCTGAGATTTTCTCGAATATCGCCGGAGTGACTTCCAGATGATCGGCCCCGGCGCCGATGCAGCGCGCGATCAGCGCCGGCTCGTGCTTGCCGAGGAAAAGTTCCGGCGCGGTGACGAGCGTCCGGGGCGTCCAGCCGTTGTCCACGGCCCGCTTGAGTTCGCGGTATCCCTCGACCAGAAGAGCGTCGGCGCGGTCGCGGTGCGACCGCTGGCGCAGCTTCGCGATTTCCTTGATCCTCGGATTCGACGGACTCGTCAGCTGAAGCGTTCGTCCCTGCATTCCTGTCTCTCTTGCTTTCGGCCGCGCAGCGGCCCTCATACGGCGCTCCCGCCGCTAACGGCGCCATCGGCGCTCTCAATCAGCGCCGAGGCCTGCGCGGCGATGGCCTCCCGCGCCCCGACGGGGCCAAGCCCCTCCATCGTCGTCGCCTTCACGGAAACGGCGGAGACATCCACCTGCATCGCCTCCGCAAGACGCCGGCGCATTTGCGGAACAAATGGCCCGATCCTTGGCGCTTCGGCCAGAATCGTCACGTCGGCGTTGCAGACAGACCAGCCGCGAGACCGAACGACGCGGCAGACTTCCGACAGCAGCATCATGCTGTCGGCGCCCTCCCACTTGGGATCGGTGTCCGGGAACAAGTGCCCTATGTCGCCAAGCGCGGCGGCGCCAAGAATGGCGTCCGCCAGCGCATGCGCCGGGGCGTCGGCGTCGGAATGCCCGAGAAGGCCAGTCGGATGGCTGAACTCGACACCGCAGAGAACGAGCCTCCGGCCCGGCACCAAACGGTGCAAGTCAAAGCCCGTGCCAATCCGCAGCATTGGTCTAAGAATCCGCTTGAGCGCGCGCGATGGCGGCCGAGGCCGGACGTCGCGCCGTCACTCCGCCCACTCGGGAAGACGGCGCGGGGGCGGCTCATCCGTCGGCTCCGCGGAGACGGGCTCGGAATACACGGCATCGCCGACATATTCGATCTTGGCGGACGAGCGAACGGAATCGACGAAATCGGAAATCGCCTTGCGCGCGGCCTCCTGGACAAAGCTCCGCGTAAGCTCGTCCCGAACGTCATCGAAGCCGACGGTCTTGGCCTCCTGCTTGTCCGTTACCAGAATCACGTGGTATCCGAACTGGGTCTTCACGACTTCGCCGACCTTGCCGATCTCCTGGGAAAACGCGGCCTCGTCGAACTCCTTGACCATCTGACCATGGCCGAACTCGCCAAGATCGCCGCCGCGGGCCGACGACGGGCAGTCGGAGTTCTCGCGGGCAAGGGCCGCGAAGTCCTCGCCGGCGAGAGCGCGCTCGCGGAGGGCGTCTATCTTCGCCTTGGCGGCAGCGAGCTCCTCCTCCGAGGCGCCGGGATCGACCTTGACAAGAATGTGAGACGCCTTGACGCGCTCCGGCACGTTCGTGGCGTCCGGATGGGCGGCGACGATTTCGTCGAAGCGGGCGCGAACGACCTCCTCCGCGGGAGCGGCGATTCCGTTCGTCTTGGACGACACGAGCTTGTTGACCAGGACGGACTCGTCGATCATCTTGACCGGCATTCCAGTGATCCGGGACGCGTCGGCGACGTTCGTCGCGCCGACGGCAGAGAGGAACTCCGCGTAGTCGGCGTCCGTCGCGGACATTCCGGCGGCCTCGGCCTCGCGCAGCAGAAGCGACGTCAGGGCCATCTGCTCCATGAGGCCGCGGCGCATCTGCTTGCGGGCCGTTTCAACGTAGTCCGGGGGAATCTGCCCCTGACGCGCGGCGATCACGGAGTCGATCACGGCGGAGATCTCGTCCTCGTAGATGGCGTCCTCTCCGTTGACGCGGACGGCCACGGCGCGCTTGGGCGCGGGCTCGGCCGCCTCGGCGGCGGGGGTCTCCGCGGATTCCGGGGCTGGCGTCTGCGCGGCAGACTCCTCAGAAATGGCCGACGTGGCCGCGACTGCGGCGGCGGCGAAGAAGAAACGGGCGAAAACGTTGTTCATTGCGCTGGTGTTTCCTGGGGTGAATTGAAAAAGCGAATGCGGGGGGGATTCTCCCACAATCGGCCCGCGAGGGCAAGAGGAAATCGCGCGCCGCGCTGACGGTCCGGCGATTGCCCGGAAAACGGGCGCCGCGTATAATCCCCGCCCGTCGCCGCGCCGGGGCCCCCTCGCCCGTCCAGTCGCCTGCCACCACACCGCAAACCTGCGAACAAGAAATGAATCCCGAAAAGCGCCCTGACGGCAAACGCAAGTCGCCGTCGATGCTTTCGTTCTACATCCCGCTCGCGATCCAGTCCGCGAGCATGAGCTTCTCCTATCTTTTCGTGGCCGCGATCGTGTCGCACGGACGGCTCGGCCCGTCGGAATACGCGGCCTTCTCGCAGGGGCTCACCGTCCTCTGGGTCCTCGCTGCGCTCGGTCAGGGACTCCCGACGACGGCTCTGGTGTTCGGAAAGACGAAGACGAACGTCCGCAACTTCGAGCGTCTGAACCTGCGCCTGATGCTTGCGACGAACCTGCTTCAGATCCTGCTGTGCGTTCCGCCGCTCGACAAGCTGATATTCGGCTCGCTGCTCGGCTTCGGCAACGAGCCGCAACTCTTCGCCATGGCGCGCAACACCCTGCTCGGATGCATCCCGGTGCAGATGCTCTTCTATCGTCGCAACATGTTCCTTGCGCGACTTCTCATGAACAAGCGCAGCGACCTTGCCAATTTCGCCACAATGGCGCGCATCGCGCTGAGCGTGGCGCTTTCGCCGCTGTTTGTCCGCACCGGTCTGGTGGGATACCGCTGGGGCGTCGTCGCGATGACGCTCCCGGTGCTGCTGGAGTTTCTCATTACTCGGCACTTCGCCCTGCCGGGATTGCGCGCGCTCGACGACCCCGAAGGCGCTGAAAAGGCGTCGGTCTGGGAACAGCTGCGCTTCACGATACCCCTTTCGTTCGGCGGCCTGATGCTCTCCGTCTCCGGGTTCATGACCGGGTTCTTCCTCGGGCACCTCCCGGACCACGAAACCGTCCTTGCTGTGCATTACATAATGCTCGGCGTCGTGAACCCGGTTGCGTTCGCAGCGCTGCGTCTGCAGTCCGTGACCATCACCTTCGCCGACGAGACGGACGGCGGACGCAAGGTTCTGCCTTTCGCCCTCGCCGTCGGGGCGGCGTTTTCGAGCGTGACTCTCGTCGGGCAGATAGGCCCGCTTGCGAGATGGTATTTCGGCGGCGTGCAGAACCTCGCGCCGGAACTTGTTCCAAACGCGAGCTTCGCCATGCTTCTCGCGCTGCCGATTCCGCTGGGCCAGGCGCTTCGCGGCCACGCGGAGGGGCTTGCGGCCACGCGCCGTCGGCCAAACGCGATTCTTTCGGGCCAGACGCTGTATCTGGCCACTCTCGTCTGCTCGCTCGCCCTCATGGGCCGGATCGGGGCGGTGCCGGGCTACGCCCAGGGAGCCGTCGCCCTCTCGCTCGCGATCTGGGCCGCGCTGGCCACAACGCACGTGGCGCTGCTCGCCGGCGCCCACGAGCCTCACCTTTCCTCCGGCCAGTTCGGAACGGGCGCGCTCAGAAGGCAGCACTAGTCCGCAACGCAAAGGAGACAATTCGACATGGCCTGCGGACCCTGCGTCGTCATCGACATCGGCAACACATCCACGAGCATAGGACGGTGGGACGGCCGGCGCGTCACCCGCGTCGGCGCCGTTCGCGGCGGCGTTTCGAACATGGAGGAGACCGCCGCCGCGCTCGACCGGGCGGGGGCCGGTTCCGCGTCCGACGCGTTCGTCGCCAGCGTCGTCCCAGAGGCCGACGAGCACTGGGCGTGGCTCCTCAGGCGCCTCTACGGCCTTCGCGCGAAGTTCCTTGACCGCGAAACGCCTCTGCCGATCAGAATCGACTATCCACATCCGGAGCAGATCGGCGCGGACAGGCTCTGCGACGCCGTGGGCGCGGTCGCGCGGCACGGCTTCCCCGTCGCCGTCGCCGATTTCGGCACCGCGCTGACGTTCGACGTCGTGGACGCGAACTGCGCCTACATCGGCGGAATAATCGCCCCAGGGCTTCCGCTCATGACCGGCTATCTTCACGAAAAGACGGCGAAACTGCCCGAAGTCGCCCTCGACGGCGCTCCCCTGCCCTCCTGGGGCGATTCAACCGAACACGCAATGCGCCTCGGCGCATGGCTGGGGCATCGCGGAATGGTAAGCCGGTTCATGGAGTTCATCCGCGACAAAACCGGCCCAGGAACCGCGTTCTGCGCCACAGGCGGATACGCCAGGTGGGCACTCGACGGATTCAGGGACGTGTCCATCGAACCCGACCTCACGCTTTTCGGACTCGGCAAGATACGCGACTTCGCAGCGTCGCGGCGGTAGCGCGACGAAAAAAAAGGAGCGGAGTCCCGTGGGACCCCGCTCCTCTGCGATCGCTTCGCGAACGGACGCCTAGGCCAGTTCGGAGAAGTACTTGATCGTGCGGACCATCTGGCTGGTGTAGGAGTTCTCGTTGTCGTACCAGGAGACAACCTGCACCTGCGACGTGCCGTCCTTGAGGTCGATGACCATCGTCTGCGTGGCGTCGAAGAGCGAGCCGAAGCGCATTCCGATGATGTCGGAGGAGACGATCTCGTCCGTGTTGTAGCCGAAGGACTCGTTGGCCTGCGACTTCATCTGGGCGTTGATCTCCTCGACCGTCGGGGTGCCTTCGACAACCGCGTTGAGGATCGTCGTGGAGCCGGTCGGGGTCGGGACGCGCTGGGCGGCGCCGATGAGCTTGCCGTTGAGCTCGGGGATCACGAGGCCGATCGCCTTAGCGGCGCCGGTGCTGTTCGGGACGATGTTGCAGGCGGCGGCGCGGGAGCGGCGGAGGTCGCCCTTGCGCTGCGGGCCGTCGAGCGTCATCTGGTCGCCGGTGTAGGCGTGGATCGTGCACATGATGCCGGACTTGATCTTCCAGCCGTCGTTGAGCGCCTTGGCCATGGGGGCGAGGCAGTTCGTCGTGCAGGAGGCGGCGGAGATGATCGTGTCCTCGGGCTTGAGCGTCTTGTGGTTGACGTTGTAAACGATCGTGGGCAGATCCTTGCCGGCGGGGGCCGAGATCACGACCTTGCGGGCGCCGGCGTCGATGTGCGCCTGGGCCTTGGCCTTGGAGGTGTAGAAGCCCGTGCACTCGAGCACGACGTCAACGCCGAGCTTGCCCCACGGAAGATCCTGGGCCTTCGGGCACGCGTAGATGGTGATCTCCTTGCCGTCAACGGTGATCGAGCCGGGGGTCACGACAGTCTTGCCGTCCTCGGCGAGCACGGAATCCTTGAATTCGACCGTGTGGCCGGCGTAGGAGCCCTGCGTGGAATCGTATTTGAGAAGGTGCGCGAGCATCTTCGGCGAGGTGAGGTCGTTGATTGCGACAACTTCGTATCCTTCGGCGCCGAACATCTGGCGGAAGGCGAGGCGGCCGATGCGGCCGAACCCGTTGATGGCGACTTTGACTGCCATTGTGTTTCTCCGATTTTTGTGAGGTTGATTTCAGCGGTTGCGCGTGAAAACGGGCGGGGATACTAGACCTTTCCCCCTTTGCGGTCAAGCGCCCTCCAGCGCCTGTGCGACCAGAGATACTGCTCTGGAAAGCGCCTGACGAAGCGCTCGGTCGTTTCGGCCACCATGCGCGTGATGGCCAGCACGTCGGCTTCGCGGTCGCCGGTCGGCTCGTATCGGAGCGGTTCCGACGCCGCCATGAGAAACTGCATCGGGCCGGTGCGGTAGCAGACTCCGAAAACGATCGGGGCGCCGGTGGCCAGATGCAGGCGCGCCGGCGAGGCCACCGTCTTGGCGGGACGCCCGAAGAACGGGACGACTACTCCTCCGGACGTCGCGTGCTGGTCGCAGATGAGACCGAGCAGCTTCCCCTCGCGAAGCGGGCGCACGAGCGCGAGGCGGTCGCGCGTGTGCTTTGGAACGATGGTGATGCGCCGCCGCGGGTTTCGACGGACGAGGAAGCGCTGCGCGTAGGGGTTGTCGAGAGTGCGCGCCACCGCGACCAGCGGCTTGACGAACGATATGAGGTGTCCGCTGAGTTCCCAGTTCCCAAGATGGGCGGAGGCGAGTATGACCGGCTGGCCGGGCTTTTCGAAAAGCGCCATGGTTTCCGGCGGGACCTCGAATCGGACGTGCGCGTTCTGCGTTTCGGGAGTGAGAAGCTTGGACGCCTTCAGCGACTCGACCGACAGCATCGCGAAGCTCTCGAAGGACTCCCTCGCAATGCGGCGAGCCTCGTCTGGCGAGGACGCCACGCCGGCGCGCGTCACGTTGTCGATCGCCGTGCGCCGCCGCCCCGGAAGAAGCGCCCACGCCGCAAGCCCCACGCCGCGAGCGGCAGCCAGCGCCGCGCCAGTCGGCAGTGCGTCGGCCAGCGCCACGGCGAGGCGCAGCGGCATGTATTGGAGAAGAGCGGCGACCTTTGAAGTGGCCATGTTCAGTGCGCCGGACGACCGCCGCGCTTCGGAAGCGCCGGATTTGGCCGCAGAACGATCTCCTCCTCCTTGCGCGTGAACGAGAGCGAGCGCGTCTCCACGTCCGACACCGTGCCGTCGGGCCAGATGGCGTAGGCGGACATTCTGCCGTAGCGGAGATTGAGATCGACCGGCGCGGTGCTGGGCGCGGTCTTCCACCGAAACGAGGCGCGGCCCTCGCCCCGGTAGCGGATCATCGCGCCTTCAGGTTCGGAGCGGACTTTGACATTCGTGGCGCAGCCGGAGAGGAAAATCGACGCTGCCGCGAGGGCGACGGCGAAAATGGAGTTTCTGTTCATGGTTCGTCTATTGGATTTGTGGCGGCGCGGCTACTGCGCCGCGGCGGCGCGGCCAAGCGCGAAGGCGCGCAGATTCGGTTCGAGAAGTTTGGCGGGGATTCGCCCGCGAAGAGCGGCGTCCCAGGCGCCCTCCGGGATGTCGAGAAGCGTGGAAATCGCCCCGGCCACGGCCATGTTGGCTGTGCGGGGGTTGCCGGCCTCGGCCGCGAGGGCCGCAGAGTCGATCCGGAAGAGACGCCCGTCGTAGAGGCGCGCAAGAGTCCCCTCGGGATCGTCCGGAGCCGGCTGCATCCCGGATGACACCGTCACTGGCACAACGTATTTGCGGTCCACGAGCGCGCGTCCTGCGGGGCGCACCAGCGCAAAGGCGCGGATCGCCTCCACGACGTCAAACGCCACCAGAAGGTCCGTCTCGCCGGAGGGGATGATGGCGGAAAGAACCGAACCGCCGAAGCGAACCTGACTTGAAACGGAGCCTCCGCGCTGGCTCATGCCGTGTATTTCGCTCTTCTTCACGTCGAGTCCGGCCTCGGCCGCGGCCCGCGCCAGAACGTCGGAGGCCAGCAGGATTCCCTGCCCGCCAACACCGACCAAAGTCACGTTAGTCGTTTGCATTGTCTGTCATTCAAATCGTTTGCCGGAAATCACGGCGGAAGCCGGACGCCGGCGCAACCGGGCGCGCCGCGCCACACATTGGCGCAAGCGCCCGCCGATTCTATCCGAATCCCCTTTTCGTGGCAAATGCGGAAAATCCGCGGGCGGCGAATGTGCGGATTCCGCGACGGGCTGTTGTCACGGGGCGACGGTCCGGCTATAATCGGCCGCATGCTATTCCCCACCACTGCCTTCGCCGTGTTTTTCGCGGTCGTGCTTCTGCTCTGGTTCTCCGGGCCGCGCCAGTCTGCGCCCTGGCGCAGATTCACGCTGCTCATTGCAAACTTCTTCTTCTACTGCTGGTGGAGCTGGCGCTTCGCCCTGCTCCTCGCCGCCATGGCCGCTATCAACCACGCCTTCGCCAGGGCGCTCGCCCGCCGCAGGTCGCGCCCGCTCCTGTTCGCGGCCGTGGCGGCCAACCTGCTCCTGCTCGGCGTGTTCAAATACGCGGGCTTCGTCTTCGTTTCAGTCGTGTCGCCAGTCGTCGCGGCGCTCTGCCCGTCGGCCGAAGCGCTTGAGGCGTGGAACAACTTCCAGTTTGAAAGGGCCTTTCCGGTCCTTTCCTCGATCGTGCTGCCGATCGGCGTGTCCTTCACGACGTTCTCCGCGATCTCGTATCTCGCGGACGCGGCGAGCGGGAAGTTCCGCCCGGCACGGAGCTTCGTCGATTTCTTCAACTACCTGTCCTTCTTCCCGAAACTCTGCGCCGGCCCGATCGTGCGTCCCGCGGATCTAATCCCGGCGCTCGAAAGCCCCGTCGAATCCCCTTCCCGCTCGGACTTCGCCCGCGCCTCTCTACTTCTCGCGCTCGGGCTTCTCAAGAAGACGGTCGTCGCGAACTGGCTTTCGCAAAACGCCGTGGATCCGTTCTTCGACGACCCGTCCGAGTTCGGCCTCGCAGACGCGCTCGTGGCGACTTTCGGATACGCCGTGCAGCTCTACTGCGACTTTTCGGCCTACTCGGACATGGCGATCGCCCTGGCGCTGATGCTCGGGTTCAGATTCGGAACGAATTTCGACGCGCCGTATCTTGCGCGCTCGCTGCAGGAGTTCTGGAGGAGGTGGCACATTTCGCTTTCGTCATGGTTGCGCGACTACCTCTACATCCCGCTCGGCGGCTCGCGGCGCGGCGCGACGCGCACCGAGGTGAACCTCTTTGTCACGATGCTCCTTGGCGGCGTCTGGCATGGCGCGGGCTGGGCCTTTCCGCTCTGGGGCGCCGTCCACGGGGCGGGCCTTGCGCTTGAGCGCCGCCTGTCGCGGCGACTGGGGCATCCCGTTCGCCCCGGGATTCTGCCAGTTTTCGCATTCACCGCCGCGGCCTGGATTCCGTTCCGCCTTGGCACCGGCGGCGGCGGCCTTGAGGGAGCGGGGGAGGTCCTGCGCGCGTTCGGCCGCGTCGCGACGGCTCCGTCGCTGTGCTCGCCGGCGGCCTTCGCCCTTCTCGCGCTAGGTTTCGCCTCGCAACTGTGCGACGGACGGCGCCTCGATCGCGCCTCCGCCGTTTTCGCCAGGCTTCCGGCGCCGATTCTCGGCCTCGCCTCCGCTCTGCTGCTGGCTTTCTGCCTCGGTCTTGGACCGCGCGGCGTGGCCCCGTTCATCTACTTTCAGTTCTAACTGTTCCGATTAACTGTTCCGATTCGCCGTGAAACGCCCTCTTCTGTTCGTGCTGCCACTCATCGTCGGGATGATCCTGCTCAACGCCCCCGCAATGCTCCGCGAGGCGGAAAACCTGCCATTTGACGCCCCAGTCCGCGCGGCGGCGATGCGCGTTCTTCCGGCGCTCGCCCGCTCATCGTCGCTGCTGTGGCTGGATCGCCCGCGCCGTTTTGCGGAATTTCTTGAAAAACATCTTTCGGGGTGCTAGTATCCCCCCCCCGTCATGAACTCTGCCATCTCCGGCTTTTTCCGCCCTCTCGCCACGACAACCGCCCTGTTGGTAGCCATTTCATCCACGGCCGCCACGCCAAAATCAGGCGCCGAGGAAAAGATCCCGACGCCGGACTCTCCCGTGCTGATGGCGGGCGATTCGATGATGCGCCTTCTCGGCACGGCGATGGAGAAGGCATTCAAAAAGGCGGGCGTGCAGCCCGCCGCGGCGTTTTCGTCGCTTGGCTCCGGCCTTGTCCGCCCGACGGTGTTTGACTGGACGGCCAAGACCGCCGAGCTTCTCGCCGAGCACAAGCCGCGCACGGTTTTCGTCTGCCTTGGCACAAACGACCGCCAGCCCGTGGAAGACGCGGCCGGCCAAGTCGTGATATACGGCAAGCCCGAATGGGAGGCCGCGTATTCCCAGCGCGTCGGGGCGATGATGGACCAGCTTATCGATGGCGGCGTGAGCCGCATCGTCTGGATGCTCCTTCCCCCAATGAAGGAGCCGGTGTCCCAGGCCCATGCCGATCTCGTGAACGCAATCGTCCGGCGCGAGGCGGATGTCGAATCGCGCCGCGACAAGGTTACGGTCTTCGATCTCGGCGAGGTTCTCTGCCGCCGCCCCGGCGTTTACACGCAGTATCTCATGAGTCCGCAGGGGCAGGCTCTCTCCGTCCGCGATCCGGACGGAGTCCACCTCACGAACGAAGGCGGCAAGATCGTGGCCGCCGCGGTGCTGAAGCGCTTTTGGAAAAAGTAGAACGTCCCGAGCGGGAATCGTCGATTGCGAAGCTCCGGTTTTGCCGCCGCGAAACTAAGTCCGACGCAGCCGAAAACCAATCGTGACGCCCAAGCCGAAACACAGGCATGACGAAAAACCTTTCCAGACGAATTGTCGCCGCGTTCGCCACGCTGCTTTGCGTCGAGGCCTCATCCGGGGCCCCAGTCGCGGAGCAGTCGGAAAGCATTCTGCCAATTCCGCCCGAGGCGACGCGCCTCCAGCAGATCGAATTCCGAAAGGTCATTGAGGAGTCGCGCAAGACCGATGTCTCGGTGACTGATGAAAGCGCGCTTCTCTACCACGGTCTTCAGCTCGCGCAGGACGAGGAGTGGGACGAGGCCATCCCGTTCCTTGAGGAGGCGCTCCGGCGCGACCCATCGCTGCAGTCCGGGTGGGAGGGTCTCGGCTGGGCCTACGTGAAGATCGGCGACGTCTCTCGCGCGCGCCGCCTCTGGGAATACTTCCGCCGCCTCATGCCCTCGGAAACTCTGCCGCACTCGCTTCTCGCGCAGGCGGCGATCATCGACCGCGACTGGGCGGCCGCGGACCGCCACTTCGTTGACGCGATTGCCACCGGCGGCGCCTCCTACGACGTGCGCTTCTGGTATGCCCAGAACCTCATGCGCCTCGGCCGCCCCGCCGAAGCGGAGGAGCGGATGCGCGAACTGGTGGCGGAAAACCCGGACCGTCTAGACATCCAGCTGGACCTGGCGTCGCTTCTCAACCAGCGTCTCGCCTACGAGGAGGCAGTGGAGATATACCGCCGCGTCAACGACGAACTTCCCGGCAACACGCGCTTCATGCTCGAACAGGCCCTTCTGGAAACAAGGGTCGGCGAGCTCGACCGCGCCGACGCGCTTTGCCTCGACGTGCTGGAGATCGAGCCTGACAACGTGCAGGCCATGACCATGCGCGCCGACATTTCCGAAATCGCCGGACAGGGCGACATTGCGCCGTTTCTCGCCATCGTCAAGGACACGCCGGACCCGAAGGTCCGCGCGGCCCTGCGCATCCGCCTGGCCAACCGCTGCCAGCGTGAGAACGCAGTGCATCAGGGGACCCACACCGAGGACTTCGTTCTCGGCCTGATGCACGACGCGATCACCGACGATCCTGACACTATCGACTACAAGATCTTCTACGCCGAGCGCCTTCTCCAGGCCGGGCGCCGCGCCGAATGCAAGCGCATAGCCGTCAACGTCCTCGAGAACGACAACCGGCACCACGCCCGCGCCAAAATGATTCTCTTCGAGCTCGCGTTGCGCGAACGCCGGTTCGAGGACGCGCTGCAGATCCTCGTTGATCGCTACGCGGCATTCGACTCCACCGACCCGATGCAGCACTACAACCGCGCGCGTCTCGCCACGGCCCAGGGGGACTTCGCCGGGGCAATGCGCGAAATCGACCTTCTGGAGGCCGCCGCCGCCAACGGCTGCGTCCTGACCCTCTCCTACGAGGGGCTTACGGAGAGCGACTGGACTCCGGCAACGTCGGTGCGCCGCCTCCACGAGCACATCCTTTCGCTTCAGCGCGAGGGGTGGACTTTGATTTCCGCGGCCGACATCCCCACCGTCGTCGGACTCGCGCCGGGGCAGCGCCGCGGCGTTCCGGAAGCCGAGCCGGACGTCCCGGCCACGGCCCGCTTCTTCGACTGGATCCGCTGGGCGATTACCGGCAAGCGCCGCTTCGCGCCGAAGCACGACGATCCGACGGCTCTGCCGAAGCCCGTGAAATGCTTCACCGTCACGTTCGAGGGCGACCACCGTTCGGCTCTCATTCTCGGCACGTCCGTCGCGGAGGAATTCGGGGTTCCGTTCACGCTCTTCACTCAGACCGAGCCGTCTGACCAATACGTGCCGAGTCGCGCCGGCTGGCAGGAACTGCGCGAGGCGGCCAAGTCCGGCGCCTGGATCGTCGGCACCCAGCTGCACGGCACGTATCTCGACAAGCCCGTTGACGCCGACGGCAAAACTCTGCGCCACTCTCTTCCCAACCGCATCTGGGTGCCATCCAGAAACCGCCGCGAGTCCATGAACGAATGGGACCGCCGGATGCGCGACGAATTCCGCGTCAGCGCCTCGATTCTCCACTCCGAGATGGGAACGAACGACTGCCCCGTGACAATGGTCTCCTATCCGTGGGGCGACATCGGGCAGAGCGGCCCGTGCAATCTTTCCGTCCTTCGCAACCCAGCCCAGAGCATTCTCTCCGAGGCCGCGCGCGAATACCAGCTCGGGTTCCTGCCATCCGACGGCGGCTTCACCGTCTCCGGCGACAATCTTCTTCTCTGCCGCCGCTGGCTTCCGCCATGGAGCGCGGAGGGGGCCGACGTCGTTCTCCACGCATACGAGAACCACCCGGCGTTTCTGGCGCGCCGGATGCGCGTCGAACTGGCGATGCTCACCAACAGGCCGAATCTGGCAGTGCGGACGCTTGAGGCCCTTCGCCGCGACGGATACCCGGAGGATCTCTGCCGCGAGCTGGACAAGGAGGTCCAGGCACGCTTCCGCAACAAGCCGCGCCACGGCATGCGTCCGCTTCTTGCCCCCGGCGACCAGATCCACAACTCGGCGGGGGACGAGGATCAGTCCGAGGCCGCTGCTCCGTCCGCGGCCCACTGGGGGCCCTCCGCCTCGGCCAGCGCGCCAAGTTCCGCGCCAGCCGACGCCGACGCCATCGCCGAGCGCGAGCAGACAATTTCCGCCCACCAGGTTACGGCCACTCTGACCGAAACGACGCCGGATCCGCTGTGGGAGCCTGGCGCGCCGCGCATCTCGGTTTTCGCCGGCCACGCCAAGGCGAACGACCAGGTCGAAAGCGGCCAGTTCGGGGTCGGCGCCGGTCTCGACCTCAACCGCAACAGCACGCTCGACTTCGAGGCCGCCGGCGCAACGCTCAAGCAGACGGTCAAGCCGCACTGGAACGCCGTCACCGCCACGAACGTCCCCTACGCCGACTCGAAATACAAGTTCAAGATGTCCACGACGCAGGTGCGCGGCAATTTCGCGCACCGCACCGCCGGCGGCGCCACCATCGCCGCCGCTCTCGGCTGGAGCAGTCGCTCGCCAAAGGGGCTGCGCGCCGCATACGCCAACCTTCAGGACGAAATCGACGCCGGCCAGTTCACGCGCCCGGACTCCGACTCGACCTGGCTTCTCGCCCTCTCCGCGCGCTGGTATCCGCGCGACAATCTGGCCATCACCGTCGGCTACGACCACGACTGGGTTCTCTCGGCCGTGCGCAACATCGAATACCACAGCGCTCTCGCGTCCGCCGACTGGCTGCCGGAGGATGGCTGGAAGATAGGGGCCGGCGCCCGCTACTGGACTTACGACGACGACAACGCGATGTATTCCGGTCGCTTCGAGTCGTTCTGGGAAACAAACCCAGACCTCGGAGTCTGGCTCGGACTGTCGCTTACGACCACATCGACCTCCGACCCGTGCGACTTCTACTGGACCCCCTACTGGGATCAGCGAATCATGGGCGTTCTGCGCTACGAGCAGAGCTGGGAGGGCTATGCGTTCAGACTTGACCTCCTGGGCGGATTCAGCCGCTCGCATGGCCGCGACGACCGGGCGTTTTCCTACAAGGAGCCGGAGGAGAAGGTAGTTTACGTGGACGGCGTCGCGAACACGGTCGTCGAGGAAAAGGACGCGACCTACGTTCTCACGGACAAGGACAGCAGCTGGGATTTGGCCTGGGGCGTCAACGGGCAGTGGGAAAAGGCCACGGGACGAAATTCATCGCTTCTCGTCTCCGGCTCCGTGACCGCCCTTCACGAATACATCGATCACTCGTTCTCCGTCAACTTCAGCCTGAAATGGTAGCAAAGATCGCCAGAGTCCGGAATGCCTCCGTGATCGACCTCCAGCGCGTTGCGCCCTGGGG